>CAYQAC010000004.1:0-43712 GCA_964415255.1 uncultured Polyangiaceae bacterium
GCGTCTTCGGGCGGCCTTGAAGAACGTCGCGCGGAGCCTTGGGGAGTTGAAGAGCCGGTTAGACGGCACCGCGTTCGGGTGGCCCTACAAGGCTACGTCCGTCTGGCGGCAAACTGAGGCGTGCTCTAGCGGATGGTCTTGCTGGGGAAGTGCACGTCGCCGTGCGGCGCGCTCTGCGCCTCCTCCACTGGCTCACCAAACAGGCCAAAATCCCCCGAGACGCGCCGCTCGCGCACGAGCAGCCAGGCGCCTTCGCGGTCCTGCCACTGCTGGCCGACGCGCGTCGTGCGAAGGTGCCCTTCGTCCATGCGCGTCCACGCGACGTCGACCTGCACCACGGCGTTCTCGTCGTCCTTCATGTCCATCCCGGTGAGCTCCACGTCCACCACCCGGATGTCGTGACCCCAGTCCGCGCGCCGCTTCAGGAAATGGGGGCGCGCGCCGGTCGCCGTGTGCTCCGCCGCGAGATCGAGCCGCCCGAAACGGGTGGCCAGGTTCATCTCCCGCGCCGCCTCGGTCAGGCGTGCGGTGCGCGTTGGGGCTTGCAGGCAGCCCGCGGCGGGCATCAGCGTCGCGAGGAGGGCGGCGCAGCACAGGGTACCGAGGGTGCGGCGGAGGGATGTGGGGGGCACTGGCGGCACCTATCAGCTCCCGCTCGGGCGCGGCAACTTTACGGCTCAGAATGGCGCTTGGGCGACGAAGTAGAGCTGGCCGCCGGGGATGCGGTCGGAGTCCGTGAGGCCGTGGGCGTAGCCGAGCTTGAGGTTGGCGCGCACGTAGTAGCCGAGCACCAGATCGATCCACAGCTCCGCGCCGACGCCGAGGTGGAGCTGGTCGAAGGGATCTTCAAGGTCCACGGTGTTGAAGGCGCCGCCGTAGTCGGCGAACAGCGCGGCGCTCAGGGTGCGCAGGTACCCGGGTAAGGTGCTGAGGCCGAACTCGGGGTGCACCAGCGGGAAGCGGTACTCCGCATTCAGTAAGTGAAACTGACGCCCTCGGAAGGCGCCCGGCTGATAGCCGCGGATCAGGAAGCTGGATTGGAGGATGCCGCTCGTGAAGGCGTCAAGAGCCGGGGTGTCGGTGAAGCCGCCGGTCGCAAACAGACCGCGCCGGGGGTAGGTGCCGTCGGCGGTGCCGCCGCTCGCGGCCAGCGCCAGCACGTGGTGCCGCAGCAGGGGCACTGGCACGTAGCCCACGCCGCGCCAGGTGATGCTGTTCAGGGTGTGGTCGCTGCCGAGCTCGTAGCCGGCGCGCTCCAACGCGGCGGTGAGCCCGAAGCCGCGCTCCGTGCTGATGCCGTTCGCGGTGCCGCTGGCGTTGCTGTATGAAAAACCGAGCCGCGCGCTGCCGAGGAAGCCCGCGTGCGGCTTGCGATTCACGGGCGCGAAGGGATCGCCCTCGAAGGGGGCCTTCAGGTCCTGCTCGAAGGAGGCCGCGGTATAAGTGAGGTTCACTGACTGGGATTGGTAGACGTCGCTCAGGCCGTAGCGGAGCCCAGAGGAGATGCCAGTGACGTGCTCGGTGACCAGCAGGTTCTCCCCGCCGTAGCGGAAGCCGCCGCGCGGCACGGCGCGGCGGAAGGCGGAGAGGGCGAGCGTGGGCTCGAGCCCGAAGTAGGAGTAGGAGGCGGAGACGGAGGGCTCGCCCTGATTGGTCTCCACGGTGATGGCCGCGCTGAAGGAGTGCAGGCCCACGGCGTCGCCGCCCGCCGCGCTCACGGTGAGCGACTGGCCAAAGCTGCCTGGGCCAATCTCCGCGAGGTAAGACCTAGGCCCGAGCGTCTCGAGCGCCGAGTAGCTGCGCACCGGGTAGCGGCGGCCGCTCTGGGAGAACGGAGGATCGGGGCGGACAACGTTCGCCGGCGGCGCGTCGAGGAAGCGCGCCTCGTCGAGCGGCAGGGCGTAGAGATCGTAGCCCTGCTCGGTGTAACCCACGTAGTACAGCGTGCGCCCGTCGCTGGAGGGCTCCGGCATGTAGGCGCCGGTCCTCACGTTGGTGACCATGCGCAGGCGGCGTTGCTCGAGGTCGTAAGCGTAGACGTTGGCGATGCCGGTGCGGTCGGAGACGAAGTACAGCCTGCTACCGTCAGGCGACCAGACGGGTTGGAGATCTTGCGCGCGGTCTCGGGTGAGCCGCGTGATTTTCTTTGTGGCAATATCCAGGACGGCGACGTCGCGGTAGCCGCCCTGGGTCCACAGGCCGAAGGCCACGCGCCTCCCGTCGGGGGAGAAGCGGGGCGTGAACACTTGGCCGTAGCGTCGGCTCTTCATCAGCGCCCGCTCGCCGGTGAGCTTGCCGTCCGGGCCGCTCGGCGGGCCGGCGGTGATGTCTGCGACGCGCAGGGTGGTGGTGCCCTTGTGGTTCGTGACGTAGACCACCTGGCGGCCGTCGGGGCTCACGTCCGCGCCGCGCGCGCGGCGCCCCGTTGTCCAGCGCTCACGCGCGGGGGACAGGCCGCGCGGGTTAGTTTTGCCGCGCGGTAATGAGAACAGATCGTTGTAGTAGTAGTGGCGGCGCGAGCGGGCGACGTCGTCATACACCAGGGCGCAGTCGGCGTCGAAGCTGATGCCGTCCGGCGCGCCGGTGCGCGTGATGAGCTCGTCGTCTTGCTTCAGGGTGGTGGGCGTCTTCAGGCGCGCGCGGTAGATGCCGCTAGGGTGGTCGCCGTCGTCCGCGTGGAACACGAGCTCATCCAGCTCGCTGTTAGGATCCGTACGGAAACAGCGCGGCACCACGCGCGGCCGCGAGACCACGCGCCCGCGGTGCGTCAGCCGCGCGCCTTCGCGCAGGCCGCGGCGCTCCACCTCCGCCACCTGCGCCCCGTAGGTGCGCTCAAGGTGCGCTCGCCACCCCTGATAGAGCTCCACGTAGGTGCGCCCCGTGGCCTTCTTGATGGAGCGGTTGATGCCCCAGGGGATGATGTTGGCGCCGTAGTCGGTCGCCACCGTGGCGAACGTGTCTACCCCGTAGGTGTCGAGGATCCACCCGATGAAGTAGCCGCCATACAGGTACCACAGGTTCCCCCCCGGCCAGCGCCGCGGCACGCTGCTCAGCTGATCGAGCCGCGCCATGTTGTCATTCATGACGTCGGCGCGCAGGAACATGTCGAACATGCTGGAGCGCCGGCGGCCGGCGCCGGTGTGCTGGCTCTCGAGCGCCACCGCGAGCCCCTCGACGATCCAGCGCGGCTGCGCCTGATTCGGCGTGTAGCTCTTACCCAAGATGCCGTTTAGCAGCTCGGGGATGCCGGAGCGGTTGTCGAGGTGGAGCACGTGGGTGTGCTCGTGAGTGAGCAGCATCCACAGCCAGTCGTCATAATCCCCCAGCACGCTCATATCGTCAGGTGCCGAGACGAAGAGCCGGATGATGTTATAGGGGCGGGTGTTGGCGGAGCCGTTGGAGGAGTCCGTGTCGTCCGTGATCACGATGTGGGTCAGCTCGCGCGGCTGCCAGCCGAGCTGGGGGCTGAGGCGCGCGTGCGTGGTCTCAGCCATGTCGGCCACCCGCTGCGCGATGTCGTCGAGCCCCATCGGGTAATGCACACGGAAACGCGGCGTCTCCACCGTGCGCCAGCGGAGCCGTGGATCACCCGCGTGGCTCGTCTTTGCCCCAGTGAGGACTAGCGCGGCGAACAGAACCGCGAGCAGCGCACGGGGGAGCATGTGGGGTCACAGGTCGTCGTAGAACAGCGGCTCGCGGTTGCGGACGTAGCGGTACACCAGTTGACGGCCCTCAGGCGAGATGTCGGTGAACGCGGCACCAAAACCCGGGGGAGCTTCAGGGCTCGCGTTCAGCGGCTCGCGCGTCCAGCGCACCACCCCCTTGGCCTCGAACTCGTAGCCGCCGGGCATGGAGACCTTGATCACCAAGGGCTGGCCCAGGTCGGGGATTTGGTAGGTGGCGATGAAGATGCCGCCGTCGTCGATGACGTCGTTACCTGACAGCCCCTTGTAGAAGTTGGTGGTGCTGTTGGCGCCGAGCGCCGCCTCAAGCCGCAGCACGGAGCCAAGATCCGGGGGGCCAGCGGAGGCCGGGCCAGCGGAGGGAGGTGGCCGGCTGGCTGGGGTGGGCGCGCCCTGCAGCGGGTGCGTCATCGCGAGATCTGCAGGTGGTGAGAACCCCTGACCAGGGAAGGCGCCGGCCGCGGCCATCGCCGCCAGCGCGGAGGCTGCGTACTGGGGCTCCGCTGCTTGCGGCGCTGGGTGTGGCTGCTGCGCCGCGTAGGCCTGCGGCGCTTGCGGTTGCGGTGCTTGCGCTTGCGGCGCGTAGGCCGCTTGTGGTGCTTGCGCTTGCGGTGCTTGCGCTTGCGGCGCGTAGGCTTGCGGCGCGTGGGCCGCTTGCGCGGGCGCTGCGTCGATGGGTGGCAGGTCCATGGTGCTGCCCGCGGCTGGTGCCGGGAAGTGCGCGTGCTGTGGCGCTGCGTACTGTGGCTGCGGGGCGGCTTGTGGCGGCGGCTGAGCGTACTGCGGCTCAGGCGCGACTTGCTGCGGCGCTGCGTATTGCGGTGCAGGCTGCGCGTACTGTGGCTGTGGTGCGGCTTGTGGCTGCGCGTACTGCGGCTCTGGCGCCGGCTGCGCGTACTGCGGTTGCGGCGCTGCGTATTGCTGCGGCGCTGCGTATTGCTGCGGCGCTGCGGCTTGTGGCGCCGGCTGAGCGTACTGCGGTGCGGCTTGCGGCGCGGGCTGAGCGTACTGAGGTGCGGCTTGCGGCGCCGGTTGCGCGTACTGCGGCGCGGCTTGTGGCGCGGGCTGAGCGTACTGAGGTGCGGCTTGCGGCTGCGCGATGAGCTGGGTCAGGCTGTGCACGAGCCCTAAGGAGCCAGCCACCACCTCCATCGTTTGCGCCACGGCGGGGTGCTGCGTCGCCTCACTCTGGAGCCCTGCCAGCGCGGCGCGCACCGAATCGAGCGCCACGGGTGCTTGCGCTGGGGCGGCGCCGCCTTGGCTCGCTTCAATCTGATGGAGCGCGCTCATCGCCCGCGCGATGGGCTCAGCGACGCTCATCAGCTCAGGCGGCACGCCGGGGCTCTGCAAGAGGCCCAAGCCTTGGGCCAGGTTCTCGCGCGCCGCGCGCGCCGTACCAACCAAATCGCTCATGCGTCACTCTCCAAGGGGGCCGACTCTAGCATCCGCCCTCACGAACCATCGCGCCAAAGCGTCCCATCTCAGGCTCATCGAGCCCCGTTGCCTCCGCCTCAGGTCGCGCGAGCCGCGCCGCTAGCTGCTCCCCGCTGATTTCGCTGCCGTCTGGCAGCCGCACCAGCAGCGCTCGGAGCCCCCCATCGCCTGTGCGGATCCGCACCTGGTCTGACAGGTGCGCCTCACCAGGGAGGAGCGCGCTCGGCAGCGAGCCATCTTCACAGGCCTCAAGTAGCTCAAAGCGCTCCTCATGGATCACGAGCGGTACCCCAGGCTCCGGTGACAGCGCGTGGATCCGCCGGAGCACGCGCGCGCTGGGGCTTGCCCAAGGGCACTTCAGCAGCTCATCGCTCGGGAAGGGAGCCCAAGTGGCCTCGGCTTCGTCCTGGGGCAGCTCCGGCAGCGCCTCGCCGCGCGCCAGCTTGTGTGCCGCCGAGCGCAGCAGCCGCAAGCTGGGTCGGTCGAGGGCGCGGGCCAAGCGCCAGGCGGTGAGGGCCTGAGCCCTGGGTGGCGCCCCCAACCCCCCCTCGATCCTCTCCATGGAGAGCCGCTCTTGCGCCACGATCGCCCCGGTGTCGTAGGCGGCGTCCAGGCGGTGCAGGGTGACGCCCGTCTCTAAGTCGCCCTGGTCCAAGGCCCAAAAGCAAGGATCTGGCCCGCGGTGGCGTGGCAAGAGCGAGGGGTGCACGCCATATCCGCACGGAGATGCGGCGAGCCAGCGCTCAGGGAGGCGCCGGGTCCAGAACCAGCTGAGGATCGCGTTGGGCCGCCCCAGGCGCTCATCAACCGCGCGCTCGACCTCAGCTCGGCTGAGCTCCGAGGCGTCGATGACGCGCTCCCCAAACTGGCGCAGCGCGCGCCGACGACCCACCGCCGGCACCGGACTCAGCACCACGGGCTCCAGGTGGTGGCCATCCTGCTCGAGGAGCAGCGCGGCGAGCGGCAGACCAAAGAAGGCGAAGCGCACGTCGCGAGTGTAGCGGCGGTCGCTCTCGATCCGATCGGGGCGGCACCCCAGCCGCGCTCGGTCGTTCTTTTTTTTGGGGGGGGGTTGGTCCCACCTCACGGCGCCGCTCGGCGCTGCAGTCCCTGTACGGAGCCCAGCGCCTCACGGCGCCGCCCCACGCAGAGCGCGGTGCCAAACCCCCAAAAACCCGACACGCGACGCCCCAACACCTGGCGAGATCAACCTGTCCGGCCTGTTGGCCTGGCGGCCAGCAGGCTGGGTGTGCGTCGGAAATAACGAGTAATTTCAAATAGTTATGGTGGTTTTGCTGGGGGGAGAGGGGACACGCTGCGCGCCAGCAAAGCACCCCAGAAAGTTGTTAGGGGTGAGCCGGGCTTGGTACCGAGCAAGCCTATGGATTCCGGGCCCTCGTTCAGCCCCATGCTCCGCTCGGGCAACCGCTTCGACCAGGAGGCGGCGCACCGGCCTATTTTAAGCTTCGAGCAGGTCCACAAAGCCTATCGCTCGGACGCCCCGGTGCTGCGAGGGATGAACCTCTCCATCCAGCGCGGGGAGTTCGTGTTCTTCACCGGCCCCTCGGGGGCAGGCAAGAGCACCCTGCTCCGGCTCTTGTACGCCGCGGAGACGGTGGACGCTGGGCGCATCCTGTTCATGGGGCGTGAGGTGGGGCGGCTGCGCCCGGAGTCGATCCCGTTCCTACGTAGGAACATTGGGGTGGTGTTCCAGGACTTCAAGCTGGTGATGAACTGGAGCGTCGCCGAGAACGTGGCGATGCCGCTTGAGGTGCTGGGGCTACCGGAGCGGCTGATCCGCACGCGCATCGGTGAGGCGCTCGAGCGCGTGGGGCTCGGCGGGCGTGGGAGCGACGTGGTGGCGACGCTGAGCGGCGGAGAGCAGCAGCGGGTGGCGGTGGCGCGCGCCATCGTGGGTGAGCCGGCGCTGCTGCTGGCGGACGAGCCCACCGGGAACCTCGATCCGCAGCTGGCGGTGGACATCTTGGGCCTGTTCGAGGACATCCACTCCACCGGGGTGACGGTGCTGTTCGCGACCCACGATCGGTCGCTCTTGGACGTGCGGCCGCGCCGCGTGATCGTGCTGCAAGACGGCAAGGCCATCGACGCGCCCAACGGGCTCGACGGCGACATCGAGGATGAGCTGCGCGTCGCCTGACGGGGCACGCTGCGCGGAGGAGGACAGTCAGGATGACATCGCTACAGCGTGCATGGCGGGGCGGGAAGAACGACTGGCGGCTCCACGTGCTGAGCATCTTCTCGGTGGCGGTGGCCTTCGTGTGCCTCGCCGCGGCCCTGCTCGTCGTCGTCAACGTCGACGGCCTGCGTGACCGCTGGGCGCGCGCTGGGCGCGCGTCTGTCTATTTTAAGATAGAAACAACCGAGGCCCAGGTGCGCGCTATTGAGAACGCGGTGCGCGCTGCGGAGGGCGTGACCGACGTGCGCTACGTGTCGAGCGACGACGCGCGGCGCGAGGTGCTCGGCCGCGGCGATCAAGTGCTCGCCGCGCTGCCAGCCGCCGCCTTCCCTGCCTCCCTCGAGGTGATGGTGGATGAGGGGACCGAGGGCGGGAAGCTCGCGACGCTCGCCTCGCGCGTCTCCGCGCTCCCGCAGGTGGAGTCGGTGGAGACCTACCAAGACTGGACCGAGCGGCTCGCCTCGGTGCTCACGAGCGGGGTCACCGCGAGCCTGGTGTTGGCCTTCGTGGTGCTCGGCGCGGTGGTGAGCGTGGTGGCGTCGACGATCCGGCTCGCGTTGCAGCGCCGGCGCATCGAGGTGGAGGTGCTGAAGCTGGTCGGCGCGACGGACAGCTACGTGCGCCGACCTTTCGTGGTGGAGGGGGCCGCGCAGGGTGGGATAGGCGCGCTCTTGGCGCTCATCTTACTCGCGGTGCTGTACGGCATCGTGCGGGAGAACCTGGGCGGTGAGCTCGGGGTGCTGGTCGGCATGCAGCCGGTGTTCCTGCCGTGGACGTTCATGTTCTCGATGGTGGCGCTGGGTTCGCTCTTGGGGGCCGTCGCCGCCTGGGGCAGCCTGCGCAGGCTCTTGGTCGTCTGACGTGAAGCTACGAATCATCAGCGGTGTGGTCTTGCTCGGCGTGGGCGCTCTGGCGGTGCCTGCGCTGGGGGAGGACGACGAGGGCGACACGCTGGGGGCCGCGCCCCTGCGCATTGAGCTGACAGGTGCACCCCCCGCGGCGCCTGCTCCCCCCGCCGCACCCTACGCGGCGGATCCCTACGCCGCTGATCCGCAGGCCGCGCCGGCGCCCCCCGCGGCGGATCCGTACGCGCCCCGCGCGGCGAGCCCCTACGCCGATCCCTACGCATCAGCCGCGTTGCCCTCAGTAGGCAGCGACACTGACTTTGAGCGCCTGCTCGCGGCGCTGAGCCGTGAACAAGCGCAGACGGAGCGTGAGCTGAGTCAGCTCGCCACCGAGGCCGAGGAGGCCCGCCGTCGCACCATCGCGCGTGGCCGCGCCTACGTGCGCAAGGCGCGCGCTGGCTTGCTGCCAGTGGGTGGTGGCTTCGATGAGCTGGTGGACCACGCGTCCAGGCTCGAGCGCCTCCGCCGCGCCGTGGAGCGCGACCTCGCTGAGGAGCGTGCGCTCACCAAGCGCCGCGCGCAGCTGAGCAAGAAGCTGGTGGACCTCCGCGCGCGCAAAGGACCGCTTGAGGCGCAGGCGCGCGCGACGGCGGCGCAGCGCACGGCGCTGCTCGCGCAGCAAGATCGCTCCCTCGCCTTCCAACGCGCCTTCTCCGGCGTGGGGGCGTCGGGTGACCACACCGCGATCTATGGGGCGGATCCGAGCGGCGCGCAGGCAGCGCCGAGCATGGAAGCGGCGGCCTTCGCCGCGATGCGCGGAAAATTGCCGTTCCCGCTGCCGGGGCGCGCCGAGGTGCGGCCCGGGCGGCGTGGGGGTGGTGGCCCTGGGCTAGAGATGTTGGCGCCTAAGGGCGCGGTGGTGCGCGCGGTGTACCGTGGGCGCGTGGCGTTCGCGGACAGCTACGCTGAGTATGGGCGCACCGTGATCGTGGAGCACGGCGGCAACTACTACACGGTGAGCGCTGGGCTCGACACGCTCGACGCGCGTGTGGGGGATGACATCAAGGCGGGGGACCGGCTGGGGACGGTGGGGGACGATGGGCGCGGGCCGATGCTGTACGTTGAGGTGCGGCTGGGGGCGGAGAGTTTAGATCCGCGCGACTGGTACGGATTGTAAAGGCGCGGTGGTCCCCCGCCCGCGAGACCCTTGCCGGCTTGCTCGGGCTAGGGTGCGTTGGGAGGTGATGGGGAGGCGCGGCCTGGGTAGGATAGATGGGGAGGCGGGGGCGTTCCACTAGTCAGAGTATCTTACTTGGGGGCATGCGGGGGGATCGGCCTAGGGGGGTGACGCCCTCACGCCGGCGGCGGGGTCGCGGGTCGTGGGGACCACCTCGGAGAGGGGGCCAGCACTACGGCGGTGTAATGGTTCGAGCCTTATGGCGCCTGGAGTGGTGTTGTGGCTTGTGCGGTGTAGTGGCGTTGCGGAGCGGTTCGCATCGGCTTCGCCTCGCTCAGGCTTGTGAGGGAGCTTCGCATTGGCTTCGCCTTGCTCAGGCGGTGTGGAGGAGAGCTTCGCATCGGCTTCGCCTTGCTCAGGCGGTGTAGAGGAGAGCTTCGCATGGGCTTCGCCTTGCTCAGGCTTGGGGAGAGCTTCGCATGGGCTTCGCCTTGCTCAGGCTTGGGGAGAGCTTCGCATGGGCTTCGCCTTGCTCAGGTGGTGTAGAGGAGAGCTTCGCATGGGCTTCGCCTTGCTTAGGCTTGGGGGGGAGTTTCGCATGGGCTTCGCCTTGCTCAGGTTCCTGCAGAGAGAAGTTTGCTTCTGGCTTCAGCGGAGACGGGTGGGGAACGTCTGGGATGATGCACGGCGTGGTGGATATGCCTGGCTGATTGTGACAGGATTCAGCGTGAGGCTAGGCTCCGCTGAAGGATAGATTGCTATGCTGAAACAGCTTGAGGTTGAGGATTTTACCGTCTTCACCAGCGCTACCTTTGAGTTTGGTGCGCTGAACGTGATTCATGGTGAAAACAGCAGTGGCAAGACGCACGTGCTCAAGCTGGCGTACAGCTTGCTCGCTAGCATGGTACCGGGGCCGAATGAGGCTATGGGGGAGCGTCCCACGAAGGCTGCGCTGGAGTCGCGGTTGGGGGCGAAGCTCGTCGGGGTATTCAGGCCAGATCAAGGCAAGCTTGGGCGTTTGACGCGGCGTGTCAGGGGGACCAAGACAGCCAAAGTGAGAGCCTCCTTTGATGAGGGTGGGGCGCTCAGTTTTTCATTCAGTGCGCGGAGCGACCGCGCTCCGCAGATCACGTCGGTGCCGCCGGCGTGGCTCGTGCAGACCCCAGTTTTTTCCGACTCGCGAGCTGCTCTCCATCTATCCAGGATTTGCCAGCCTCTATCAGACACAGGCCATGCCGTTCGATGAGACTTGGCGAGACACTTGCTTGTTGCTTGGTGCTCCGGTATCCCGAGGGGCGAAGAAGAAGGCGATTGCTGAGCTATTGGTGCCACTGGAGAGGGCGATAGAGTGCAAGGCAGTGCTGGATGGCGATCGCTTCTTCGTGGAGATGAGCAACCCGAGCGCGAAGGTGGAGGCCGATCTCGTCGCTGAGGGTTATCGGAAGCTCAGCATGGTGGCGAGGCTCATAGCTAACGGTAGCCTAGATGATAAGGGGTTCTTGTTGTGGGATGAGCCAGAGGCGAACTTGAACCCTCGGCTCATTCGTCGCCTCGCGCCGTTACTGCTCGATTTGGCCGCGGGTGGTGTGCAGGTGTTCGTGGCCACACACAGCTTGTTCTTGTTGCGTGAGCTGGCGCTCGAGGAGGCACGTCGAGAAGACAGGCTGAGTCGTTACTTTGGACTTCACCCCACACAGGATGGCGTGGCCGTAACACAGGGGGATGTTGTTGAAGACTCTGGGGATATTGCTGCCCTGGACGAGAGCCTGGAGCAGTCGGAGAGCTACCTTCGATTGGAGCAGGTGGGCTGATGCCGAGATCATTTCATGAGTCGGGCGTTGCTTGGGAGTTCGTAGGTGGCTGTCGAGTACTCCAGTATGACCAAGCCAGCTGGTATCGGCGCCACTTCAACGCTTGCGCTGATAGCGCTGCCGTCGATTTCGTGGCGGTGCACCAGGGCGTCGCGTGGCTGATCGAGGTCAAGGACTTCAGTCGCTCCCCGCCAGACCCTAAGAAAGGTCCGCTCTGGGAGATCGTAACGACGAAGGTGCGGGATACGCTCGCTGGGATTTTGGCTGGGGCGATGTACGCTGGCAATGGTGATGACGGGGGTGAGAAGGCCCTGTTCAAGAGCGTCCTGTCTGCGTCGCGAGTGCGGGTGGTGTTCCACTGTGAGCATCCAGCGAAGAGGCGGCGGCTCTTCGCGAGTTCGTTGGATGCCGCAGATTCGCAGGGCAAGCTCCGGGGTACGCTGCGCGCGGTGGACAAGCGCATGTGTGTTGTCGACTGCCTTCATCCTATGGCCGACGCCCCGTGGACATCGAGACGATCAGCGCGGCGGTGATGACCACGCCGTGCCCGCCGGTTTGGCGTTGCCCAGCTTAGTCGTTGGCACAGGGCAGGAGCGAGTATTTTTGCCTGGAGGCGAGTTTACTCGCGAGTATTTTTGCCTGGAGGCAAAAATCATGGCACCCTGGTGGGGTGCAGCAGCGCTACCTGACGTCGACGGTCGTCGAGGACCTGGAGCGCAAGATGGTCTTCTTGGGGGGCGCTCGTCAGGTGGGGAAGACGACGCTCGCGAAGTCGCTCCTCACGAGTCAGGCAGGGTACCTGACTTGGGATGCGAGCGAAGATCGTGAGCGGATTTTGCGGAGAGAGCTCCCCGCCCATGACCTCTGGGTCTTCGATGAGTTACACAAGTATCGTCAGTGGCGTGGCTACCTGAAGGGGCTCTACGACAAGCGGGAAGCCTCACAGCGCATCCTGGTGACTGGGAGCGCGCGGCTCGATCTTTATCGTCATGGGGGCGACTCGCTCCAGGGGCGTTATCACTACCTGCGGCTGCACCCGCTCTCGGTGGCGGAGCTAGGGATCAGCGCTCGTGATGGCGTGGAGCAGCTGTTTCGTCTGGGGCCCTTCCCAGAGCCGTTCTTCGCTGGGTCGGAGCGCCACGCGCGAAGGTGGTCCCGTGAGTATCGCACGCGGCTCGTGCGTGAAGACGTGCGGGACCTTGAGCATGTGGTGGAGCTAGATAAGCTGGAGCTCTTGGCGCTCCGCTTGCCGGAGCTCGTGGGCTCGCCGCTCTCCGTTAACGCGGTGCGGGAGGATCTGCAGGTGGCCTTCAAGAGCGCTGAGCGTTGGATTTCTATCCTGGAGCGCCTGTATGCGGTGTTTCGGGTGCCGCCCTTCAGCGCGCCCAAGCTCCGCGCGGTGAAGAAGGCGCAGAAGCACTATCATCTGGATTGGTCTGTCGTGCCTGATGAAGGTGCTCGTTTTGAGAACCTCGTCGGCGCCCACTTGCTCAAGTGGGTCCATCGTGAAGAAGACGTCGAGGGGCGCGATGTTATGCTGCGCTATTTCCGCGATGTCGACGGGCGCGAAGTGGACTTCGTCGTAGTAGAAGGTAAGAAGCCAATCCTCTTCGTCGAGTGCAAGCTCTCGAGCGGGCCCTTGCATCCGGGGCTGCGCTACCTGGTCGAGCGCTTCCCAGGGGTGTCGGCTTGGCAGGTGTCCTTACGGGGTCATCAGGACGCGAAGACCCCAGAGGGGATCCGGCTTGCCCCCGTAGAGGTGCTGCTGTCGACGCTCGCCTGAGCTAGACCTACACCGTTAGGCCACCGAACAAGTCCTCTGACATGTGAGCGGCGTCGCGCTCTCGTTGAGCGATCTTGACCGTGGCTTGTAGCGCGGTCAGAGTCTGGTGCGGATTGAGGAGGGACCCGGATGATGCGGCTGACCAGCGCGGTGCCAAACCCCCGAAATAATAGTCCACAAAGGAGCCTGAGACGGAGCGCCCTGGTGCCTTGGTTGGGGCTGCTCGCGCCGCTCGTGAGCATCAGCTGTGGTTCAGATGGTTCGAGTGGCGGCGGTGGGGCGGCCGACGCTGGGGTGGACGCGGCTTCGGGCGCGTCGGGTGGCTCGGGTGCCATGGGCGGCGCTGCAGGTTCAGGCGCCGCGGGTTCGGGTGCCACGGGCGGTTCGGGTGCCACGGGCGGTTCGGGTGCCACGGGCGGTTCGGGTGCCACGGGCGGTTCGGGCGGCGGTGTGTTGGTGCCGGGGCCGATTGATGAGCTCTTGGAGGCGCTCCCCCCGAACTCGTGGCTAGAGCTCCCGGACACCTGGATGCGGGAGGTGTGCCCTCAGCCGCTCTCCACGTACCGCTGCGACACGGTGCAGTCGGCTTGGAGCGGCGGCGCTTATGACAGCCGGCGTGACCGCATGGTGATCTTTGGTGGAGGCCACGGGGACAGCTTTTACAATCAGCTGTTTGTGTTCGACCTCGGGCAGATGAAGTGGGAGCGGCTCACGGAGATGCCGGAGGGGGCGACGCCAGGGACACCCACCGAGGCGATGACGTACGTCCCCATTGAGCCTTGTGGGTACTACCCGAAGGCGCCCATGACGGTGCCTGACGAGCAAATGAACGAAAGGGGAACTTACATTCGTTATGAAGCGTGTGACGCCCCCAACATCATCGCTCAGCTAGATTTCCAGCAGCCACGGTCGAGCCACACCTACAGCAAGTGCCTCTACGATCCTAGTGAAGATCGCCTCTGCTACTTCGGGGGCGGCTATTACCCGAGCGCGCAGGCCGGCGGCCCGCGTGTGCCCTGCTTCTCGTTCGCGACGGGTCTGTGGAGCCGCGTCGCGGATGTCCCGCGCATGTCACGCGGCGGCTCAGCGCTCGACGCGAGCGGCCACTACTGGGTGGTCCCGAACGAGACGGGCAGCCTCATGGAGTACGACCCTGCGTTGAACGCCTGGGCCACTCACACGAGCTACAACCACACCGGGGGCTACCTCACGGGGGACGTCGACCGCAGGCGCCACCAGCTGCTCATGTTGCGCAATGATGGGGTGGTCCGCTTCGATCTGAGCGCTCCAGCGGAGCGCGGGCAGCTCATGGAGGCCACTGGGGATGATGTGCCGCTCGGGGGCGCTGATGGCTTCGTCTACGCGGACGCGCTTGACCGCTTCGTCGGCTGGGGCGGCGGCGGGGACGTCTACTTCTTTGAGCCAGAGGCAGCGGTGTGGACGCGGCGCACCGGCGGTGGTGCGACGGTGCCCGGCGAGCGGCTCAGTAACGGCACGTACGGCCGCTTCCGCTACAGCCCGCTCCGCGGTGTGTTCGTGCTCGTGAATGGCGCTGGGGCCAATGTGTTCGTGTATAAGCCCTGAGGCGTTCAGGCAGCAGCCCTGACGAATGGGGGCTCAAGGCTGCGCCTGGCGACGCTCAGCGCGCGGTGGGGTGGTCGCCGCCTTGAGCCTCTCCGATTGGGAGGCTCAAGGCAACTGGGGAGGGCTCAGCGCGGTGGGCGCGGGGTGACCGCCCACTGGGGGGCCACGGAGTAGTCCGGTTGGACAGGCCGGCTGATGAACTGCTCCCAGGCCTCAGCTGCGTTCGTGATGCCCGACTCAGCCGCCACGGCGAGCGCTGGCTGCATATTGGAGGGGTAGCCAGTCACCGAGCTGGAGTACCCCGTCAGCTCACCTTCCCGGAGCCCCAAGGCCGCGGCCATCTCTGAGCCCCCGCAGGGCAAGCTGGCCACGCCCGGGTCCACCGTCTCTTCATACACCTTCGCGATGGTGTCGTAGAGCGGGCTATTATCGTCAGCATCTCTCACGTTCATGGAGTACGCCGCGGCGAAGATTGAGCAGAAGCCTGGCCCCGTCATCCGCTCCACCGAGAACTTCGCCTTGAACGCCAGGAGCGGCGCGGCCCCCTCGAAGCCCATCCAAGCCAGCTGCCCGACGGACCACGTGAAGAAGTCGTCTTGCCACGGCGCGAGCCCGCGCCCGTCCTCGTAGACCAAGGCATAGCCGTCAGTCAGGACACCGAGCGGATTAGGGTGCGTGCTTGTGTAACGCTCGTTGTAGTAGTCGAGGTTATCAGCGACGCGGTCATTGAAGTACTGCTTCAGGGGGTGAGCGTCTGGGGTGATGTAAGCGGCGTAGCCGAGCGTGCGGAGCGACCACGCCTGGCCGCGCACCTGCCCCGGCTTGAACAGGCCCTTCTCGAACTGACGATAGTGAGGGTTGCTCTCCAGGAGGTTGTAGTTGGCCCAGAACTGCAGCTCCTCCAGGTGATCGTAGTCGCCGCTCAGCACGTAGGCGAGGTAGCCGAAGGAGGGCTGGTGTGGGGAGTCGTGTGTGTAGGGCGTGGAGCAGTCCGCGCCCCCCGCGCAGGCGGGGAACGCCTCGGACTGGCCGGTCCTTGGGTTCACCATGTCGCCGGGGTTGCCGAGCCGTGACATGTAGGGATAGTCCACGAGCGTGACGGGTAGCCCCGTGTCTTTGTCGCGGTAGTGAATCGACCAGCTGCCCGCCGTGTTCGCGAGGCTCTCCGTCGCCGCGCAGGCGCGCGTATCCATGCTGATGAGGCAGAGCGCGTCCCAGCGCGAGAGGGGCCCGATGTCTGGGCGCCCGCCGGTCGCAGGCATGTACGGCTCAATCGGCCCGATGCCCATGGGGCCGGTGTCGAGGCCGGCCCAGGTCGACTCCAGCTCAGATAAGGTAGCCTCACTGACGGAAACGGACGCGTCGTAGTGGGGGACGGCCCCTGTCTCCATCACGTAGCGCGCGTCGTGGTGCACCGTCGCGCCTGGCGCGCCACCCCACCAGAAGGTCTTGCGCCAGCGCGCCTGACGATAATGCGTGAGCGCCGACTGCTGGAATACTTCAGCTGAACCCACGCGCACTGACGCGTCCATCACGTAGTTCTGCGGATCGGCCTCGAAGGCCCAGCTGTTCTCCACCACGACGGCCACGCGCGCGCGCGTGAGCCCCGCGTAGGCGCGCACGGAGAACTGCGCGCTCAAATGCGGATGAGCGCCGCTCGTGGTGGCCACCGGCGCGGTGACGATCCACTCACTGACCAGTTCCCCTGACAGCCAGGGCGAGGCGCTGCCAGCGGCGAGCAGCGGCTTCGCCGCCAAGGAGTACACCGTGCCGCCCACGTTGAGCTCCACCGTGGCGTCGAAGTCGGTCGCCAGTAGGTCAGACAAGCTGACAGCTTGGCCAGCCGCCTCATTCGCCGTCACCAGCTCGACGCGCTGCTCCTGCCCCGCCGCCACGTCAGCCATCGAGAGCGTCAAGATGGCGTGGCGCAGCGAGCCATCCGCGTGGCGCGCCTTGACGTCCACCTGGAGCGGCACCTCGACCGCGCCGATGCGCGCCGCGAGGCTCATGCCCGCTGGGACATCCCCTGGCTTAAACACGTGACCCAAGGTGAGCGGCACGTCGGCCCCCGCGGCCTCGCCCCGCACCGTCACGAACACGACGCTCTCTCCTAAGGTCGTGTTGCCGCCTGCACCTGTTCCGCCTGCGCCTGTTCCGCCTGCGCCGCCTGTTCCGCCTGCGCCTGAGCCGCCCGTGCCGCCGCCGGGGCCTGCCCCTGACTCGCTGCCACAGGCGGTGATGGCGATTGATAGGATGAACGCGCTGCTGAGTGAGATATATCGCATGGTAAATGGATCGCTCGAAGCCGCGCGGCTTAGCGCGGCGGCTGTCCAGTGAGTTTGATCCTGCTCCTCACGCGCGCAGGGTGTCAAGCCACGCAGCACGCGAGGCATCGGTTGTTCTTAGCCTTGTTGTGGCTCATGAACAGCTCGCACCAGCCTGACGCAGCGCGGCTCAGGTCAGGTTCTTGGCAGGTTGGTTTGGGGGTTAGACGGCACCGCGCAGGTGCGCCCTGCGAGCTCAGCCGTGGCGAGTGACGGCTCCCCTCAGGGTGCTCTCCGCCAAAGCCCGGCAGATTCGCCTCGTGAGCTCATGTTGAGTCATGGCTGCAAGGCCTGGCCGGCCGTTCGGTGGTTCTTTGAGGCACAGGGGGCGAGAGAGGCTACGCTCGGCGCATGGATGAGTTCGATTACGTGGTCGTGGGCGGGGGCTCCGCGGGCTGTGTGGTGGCAGGCCGGTTGAGCGAGGACGCCGCGTCCACCGTGTGCCTGCTCGAGGCGGGCGGCGAGGGCCGCGGTGCGCTCATCCGCGCCCCGCTTGGGTTCGCGTTCGGTATGCCGCGTGGCTTTAACAGCTGGAATTACGAGACGGTGCCGCAGGCTGCCTTCAATGGCCGCCGTGGGTTTCAGCCGCGCGGGAAGGGGCTCGGCGGCTCAAGCACCATCAACGCGATGATCTACGCTCGAGGTCACCGCTCAGATTTCGACAACTGGGCGGCGATGGGGAACCCTGGCTGGGGTTATGAGGACGTGCTGCCATTCTTCAAGCGCTCTGAAGATAACGCGGTGCATCGAGACTCACCCTACCATGGCGTGGGGGGGCCACTTCACGTGATGGACCTGCTGAGCCCAAGTCCGCTAAATGAGGTGTTCTTGCAGGCCTGCCAAGACTACGGAATACCGTTTAATCCGGACTATAACGGAGCGCAGCACGACGGCTGCTATCGAGTTCAGGTGACCCAGCGAGACGGCGAGCGCCTGAGCGCGGCGGCGGCGTTCATTCATCCGCACTTAGGGCGACCCAACCTAGATGTCCGCACCGGCGCGCACATCACGCGTGTGCTCTTCGAGGGCAGGCGCGCGGTGGCGGTGGAGTATGTGGCTCAAGGCTCGCGGCGCGTCGTGCGCGCGCGGCGTGAGGTGATCATGTCGGCGGGCGCGTTTGGGACACCACAGATCCTGATGGCCTCTGGGCTTGGCCCTGGCGAGCACCTTCAGGAGCTAGGCATCCCCGTCGTGCACGACGTCAAGGGGGTCGGGCAGAACCTTCAAGACCACATCTCAGCGCTGCTCATCTATCGCGCTCGGGTGACAGACCACACGGTGGGGGTCAGCCCGGTCGGCGCCGCGCGGCTGATCGCCGCCATTTGGGAGTGGCGGAGGCACCGGCGGGGGCTCATCACCAGCTGCGCGGCGGAGTCCGGCGTCTACTACCGCACGAGCCCTGACGTCGAGGTCGCGGACATGGAGATGGAGCTCATTGTGGGTATCGGAGACGACCACGGGCGCAAGCTGCGGCTGGGGCACGGCTACTCCGCGCACTTGTTGTTGGCGCGCCCGAAGAGCGTCGGGGAGGTGCGCCTCGCGAGCCGCGATACACGAGACGCGCCGCTGATCGACCCTCGCTACTTCAGCCACCCTGATGACCTGGAGACCCTCGTGAAGGGGACCCAGGTGGCGCTCGACATCATGAGTCAACCTGTCTTTGACCGCTACCGCGGAGAGATGCTCATCCACTATGAGCGCAATGATCCTGCGCAGATTGAGGCGACGCTGCGTGAGCACGCGGACACAGAGTACCACGTGTGTGGCACCTGCAAGATGGGTCCGGACACGGACCCGCTAGCCGTCGTGGACAGCGAGCTCCGCGTGAAGGGGACTCAAGGACTGCGCGTCGCGGACGCCTCAGTGATGCCCGCTGTTACGAGCAACAACATCCACGCGCCCGTGTTGATGATCGGGGAGCGCTGCGCGGATCTGATCCGGCGACAGGGGTAGCGGGAGCGCGCTCAGCGCAGCCAGCAGGCACCCGTACGTCAGGGCCTGCGCCGCCCGTACGTCAGGCCGGCGCGGTGTGAGGGCAGCCACAGGGGGCTGCTGCTACTGAGCATTGCGTGGCCGGATTCTTGCCCTGGGCGCTTGTGGTTGAGTAAGGGGGCCCGATGGGGATCATCGCCGGCCTGGGGCTTGGAGTCATTGCGTGGTTCATCTTGAGCTACGCCTTGGGAGGGTTCTACACAATCGGCCCCAATGAACGGGCGGTGATCTGCTCCTTCGGCAAGGCCCAGCGGCTGGGGAACACCACCACCCTGGATAGCCCCGTCGCGGCGGCCTTATCGGAGGATGAGCGGCAGCGCTACATCTATCCGCAGGTGCGGGTGGTGGGCCCTGGCTTCTACTGGAAGCTGCCGTGGCAGACGGTGCACAAGGCCTCCATCGCGACGGCCACGGTGGCGATCGGCTTCGACCCAGAGTTTCCTGAGGCAAACTCTGGCGGGCAAGTGCTTGAGGCGGTGACGAAGGATCAGCTCAACACCGGGCTCTCAGGTCAGCTGCGGTTCACCGTCTCGGAGCAGAACCTGTACGCGTTCCTGTTCGGCGTGAAGAACCCAGTCGCCCACGTGATGGGATACTTCATCTCGATATTACGCGGGAAAATCGCCAACTTTGAGGCGCCGCACCGAGGTGGGGGTCGCCACGAGGGCGCGCCTGACCAGTCGGGAGAGGCGTTCGGTGACGATGACGCGCCGGAGGGTGGTATTCAGGGGATCTCGATCAACGATCTTCGCAAGAACCTGCGCGACTTGAATGAGCGCATGGATCAAGAGTGCGCGTCGGCTGCGGCGCGTTACGGCATTGAGCTCGACGCCGCGCTCATCACCGGCATCGACCCACCGGATGAGGTGGACGCCGCGCTGGCCGCCATCAACACCGCGCACAACCACGTGTCCAGTGAGGTGAGCCTGGCGCGCGCCGCAGCGGAGCAGCGCTTGGTGGAGTCGAAGCGCGCCGTGGAGATCGAGACCCTCAACGCGCAGGCGGAGGTGGAGCCACTGCTCGCGCTCTCCACGCAGCTGCGCGAGCTGATGGGCGCTGGGGGCCCCACCGCCGTGGGCGCTTACGTGCGTAACGCCAAGCTGCCGCTGCACCAGCGAGCGCGGCAGGTGCTTTTGTCAGAGGACCGGAGGGCATGATGGGCTACCTGGGTGAGTTTGCGATCGCGTTCTTCGTGAGTTTCATCGCCATGCCCATCTTCATGGGACTGTCGCGGGCGTTCGGGCTCTACGTGGTGGTGCGGGAGCAGCAGTGCGTGGTGTTTGAGCTGTTCGGTAAGGTGCGGCAGGTGATCACCGAGCCAGGGCTGCATTCGCCGTGGACGCGCATGGGGCCGCTGGCGATGCTCCTGCCGCTGTTTGGCAAGAAGTTCGTGGTCGACATGCGCCGTGATCAGACCTACCTCCGCAGCCAAACGGTGAACTCCGAGGAGGGCGCGCCCATGGGGATCGGGGTGTGGTGTGAGATGAACGTCTCCGACCCCATCGCCTACCTGTATAAGAACAACGACCCGCTTGGCTCCCTCCGCGCCAACATCTCAAACGCCACGGTGCGCAGCCTGAGCAACCTCAAGCTGTCAGAGATGCTGGAGAATCGTCACACCATGAGCCGCACGGTGCGAAAAGAGGTCTCCTCTAAGTCTAAAGACTGGGGCTACGATGTCGGCAGCGTTTACATCCGTAAGGTGCACTTTCGAGATTATGGCATGATCCGCCAGATTGAAGAGAAGGTGGTCAATCGCCTGCGCCAGGTGACGGGCGCCATTCAGCAAGATGGCGCGAACCGCGTGAGCGTCATCCGTAGCACCGCGGAGCGCCAAGCCGCCAAGGAGTTCGCGCGCGCCGCGGCGACGCGCCCACGCATCGTGGGCGCCGCGCTGTCGGAGATCGCTCAGAACCAACCTATCGCCTCGGCGATGTTCGAGGTGCTGGAGACGCAGAACCTGATCAAGAGCAAGTCGCTCGAGGTGAACGTCATCCCCCAGGGGACGCCCATCGTGTACGAGATGGCGGGTAACGGCAGGTAGGCCATGCTACACTCCCGGCGTGCCTGACGAAGCCGCGCGCCGCGCGAGAGCAGCTGCCCGCAGAGCGCGGGGGATGTCAGTCGAGCGCATCTCGATCGACGATGTCCCTAGGACCCACGAGTCATCCACCATCGCGGAGCGCCTGAGCGCGATGACGCTCATCTGCCGCGCGGCCTGGCTCGCCTCGGGGCGCCCTTGGCCTCCCGAAGGGCGTGCACAACGTAGCCGCATGCCAGGTGAAGTCTACCATACTGACTATGAGTGAGCTCAGGCTGCCAGATGACTTCCGGGACCTCTTGGTAGCGCTCGCTGACGCCGAGGTTGAGTTCGTGCTGATTGGTGGCTGGGCGATGGCGGTGCACGGCAGCACGCGTGCCACTGAGGATCTGGATGTCCTCGTCCGGGCAGATCCAAACAACGCCGAGCGAGTGTTCCACGCGCTGTCTGAATTCGGTGCGCCTGTTCGGGCGCACGGGGTGGATGAGCAGACCTTTGGGGTAGAAGGGAGCGCGTATCGCTTCGGTTTGAAACCGTTGCTCGCCGAGGTGCTGACGAAGGTGAGCGGGGTCACCTTCGATGAAGCGGTAGTGGATGCCGTCATCGCTGACGTGGACGGCCGACCCGTCCGCGTGATGGGGCGCGCCGCGCTGATTCAAAACAAGCGCGCGGCCGGTCGGCACAAGGACCTAGCCGACGTCGAGTGGCTTGAGGCCCCGCGGAAGTAATACGTACTACGCGCACATGGTCAGCGGCTCATGATGATGCTGGTCACTGGTTTCATCAGCGTGATCCACTGCCGAGCGTGGCGCAGAGGAGGCTTCATGCTTCGGAACGCCGCCTCGCCTCTCACGCATGAACGCTTGCGGGCTCTGCGAGGCGTGACCCCAGCGCCTCACATCCCGTCGAGCAAGAAGCTGATCGGGTCGCGCCCTGTGCCTAGGTTAATCGCGGCTGCGTGGACGTGCACGTCGGCCCCGGAGCTGCCCGCGGCGTCATATAGGGCGCGCGCGTGTTGTGGGTGGTGTAAGAGGTCAAAGCCTGGGTCGGTGGGCGCGGCGTTCTCGGCGGGGTTGTTCACGTAGCTGGGCGGGTCGTCGCTCGACATCAGGTCGAGCATGTCGAGGCGGCTGGCGTAGACGGACACCTCCTCGCTCTCGAGCTTGGCCTTGAGCGCGGCGCTGTCATCGATGAGCGCCGCCTCGAGCCCATAGAACTGCACGATCTGCCGTCGCAGCGCGGCCTGCGTGAGCAGCAGATCATTGGTGACGTAAGGGAAGCTGTCTTGGAAGATGTCCGGGGCCCAACGCATCAGGTCGTAGGTGGCCTGGGTGCTGAGCGCTACGGCGCGGATCGGCCGCGTGCTCTCCTGTCCCACGCGATCCGCGCCGCCTGGCTGTGCCATGTCTGGGTGAATCGCAGTCCCGGTGACGAGCAACCCAACGTACTGGCGCGTGGCGTTCGATACGGGCCAGACCTACCCAGCTATCTGGGGTAACAATGAGTGGGCCCGCTGCGTCCGCTGACCCCGCTTCATGCTCTCCACCAGCGCCGCTGAGCTCACCCTCACCGTCACCCTCGTCGTGACGCTGCTCATCGTGGTCGCGCTCTCCATCGTCGGCGTGCGCGTCCTCCACCAGGGGCTCCGCGGCGTCCAACGCACCCCTCCTGAGGACCCCTCCCGCGCCTCTGAGAGGCGCCCTGACGCACAATCGGTCAAAGGCCCTGACGAGCGCTGAGCCGCCCGCGCCTCCGACCGCACCCCCAGCGCTGAACCCGTTAGGTGAACTGATAAAATGGAGCGGGCTAGCGCGCCTACTCTGTGCACCTAGTGTGCCTACACCGCCTGCCCCTGCGCCACGCCATCAATCAGCCTGACGATAGCGGGCACTAGCTCCGTGAGCTGCTCCAGCCGGTCTTCTTCCAGCGCCTCGAGGGTGGCCTCGTTGATGCCCCCGACGATCATCGTCGCCACGTCGAGCCCAATCGGCGGTCCAGCGCCTGCCTCGTTGATGGCGTGCTGCAAAAACAGCGCGAAGCTTCGCATCACGCGTCGCCGCGCGGTGAGCCCCTCGGCGCCCAGCGACAAGATCTCGAGCAGCAGCGTGCGCACCACGCGCGGCCTCTCCTTCAAGCGCGCGAGGTACAGCATGGTGCCCGCCGCCACTCCGGCGGTACCCTGACCACTGTGCTCCCCCTGCGCCGCCTGGAGCTCCAACAAGAGCTCGCTCGCCGCGCTCTCGAACAGCGCCAGCAGGCAGGCATCCTTCGTGGAAAAGTGCTCGTAGAACGTGCGCTTGGAGACGCGCGCCCGCCGGACGATGTCCGCGATGGTCAGGTTACCCCAGCCTTCACCGCTGATGCAGTCCAGCGCCGCCGCGAGCAGCCGCTCACGCACTTCGGCCTGCGCCTCCGGTCCATCAGCCAAGCTCACGAGCTGCCGCTCCAGTAGATCACCCGGCCCGTCGCTTAAGTTAGCGTGACTGTCGACGACCTGCTGGGGCCTCGTGGTGCCTGGGGCCTCGGTCTGGGGGTCGGTTTGCATCAGCGCGCTCGCCTGGTCCGGGTTCTCGAACGGGGCCTTGAGCCGGGCTCGGTGGCCTCAAGGTCGGGGGTTTTTGGGGGTTTGCCTGAACGCCGCCGGGCGGCACCCGGCGAGTCACCGCAGGATGGTACTTGACGGTACCATTCCAGGCGCTAGAGTCCAGCTCGGTACTCATGAGTACCAAGCGCTGAGCAGCGGAGCAAGCGATCAGGTAGGCGAACGAAGGACGTGGGGAGACCCAGGCGCTGCGGCGCATGAAACGATGCGTGGAGCGCGGTGCCCAACCCCCCGATCCGGCATGGCACTGAGAGCTGACTAAACGGCGCGCGGAGCTAGGAGCAGACGATGCAAGAACTGGATGTCCTCATCATCGGCGCGGGCCTGTCAGGCGTGGGCGCCGCCTGGCACCTGACCGAGCGCTGCCCGCAGAAGCGCTTCCTGTTGCTCGAGGGGCGCGAGGCGATCGGCGGCACCTGGGACTTGTTCCGCTACCCGGGGATCCGCTCGGACTCGGATATGTACACCCTGGGGTACCACTTTCGGCCGTGGCGCGGGGAGCAGGCCATCGCCGACGGCACGTCGATCCGCGAGTACATCAAAGACACGGCGCGTGAGGCGGGCATCGTCGATCGAATCCGCTTTCAGCGCCGCGTGGTGCGCGCCGACTGGCGCTCGGCGGAGGCGCGCTGGGTCGTCACCGCGGAGACCCCGAGCGGGCAAGAGCAGTACGCCGCGCGCTTCCTCTACGCCTGCACCGGCTACTACAACTATGAGAGCGGCTACACGCCAGACTTCCCCGGCGTCGAGAATTTCCGTGGGGATTTTATCCACCCGCAGCACTGGCCGGAGGATCTCGACACCAGCGGCAAGCGCGTGGTGGTGATCGGCAGCGGAGCCACCGCCATCACCTTGGTCCCGGTGCTCGCCGAGCGGGCTCGCCAGGTGACGATGCTGCAGCGCTCGCCGACCTACGTGCTCTCGCTACCCGACGACGACGTGCTCGCGCAGCTGCTCCAGCGCGCGCTCCCGGAGCAGCTCGCGTACTCCATCACGCGCGCGAAGAACGTCGCCTTGGGGTCGCTGTTTTATCAGTTCACGCAGCGCTACCCGAAGCTCAGTCGGCGGCTGCTCCGCCGCGCCGCCATCCATCAGCTGGGCGACGCGGAGGCGGTGGATACCCACTTCAACCCCCGCTATAGCCCGTGGGAGGAGCGGCTGTGCGTCGCGCCGAACGGCGACATCTTCCGCGCGCTGCGCGAGGGGCGGGCGCAGGTGGTGACGGACACCATCGAGGCCTTCACGGAGCATGGCCTGCGGCTTGGCTCAGGTGAGCAGCTCGAGGCGGACATCATCGTCAGCGCGACGGGGCTCCGCGCCGAGCTGCTCAGTGGGCTCGCGCTCGAGCTGGAAGGCGAGCCGGTGGAGATGGCGGAGCGCACCGCCTATCGGGGCGTGATGTTCAGTGACCTGCCTAACTTCGCGGTCGCGGTCGGCTACACCAACGCCTCGTGGACGCTGAAGTGCGATCTCTCGGCGGAGCACGTGTGCCGGCTGCTAAACCACATGGATGAACGAGGCTACGCCCAGGTGACGCCGCGGGTGCGCGACGTCAGCATGCCGCGCTCGCCGCTCCTCAACCTGAAGAGCGGCTACGTGAAGCGCGCGAGCACTGGCATGCCGAAGCAGGGCGCCTGGGGGCCTTGGCGGCTGCACCAGAGCTACCTAAACGATCTCTGGTCGCTCCGCTATGGGCGCCTCGTCACCCCCGAGCTTGAGTTCGCGCGCGCACCTCAGACGGCGCGCGCGGGGGTGGCGGCCTCACCGGTCGTGGCCTTGCCCGCTCTGTGATCGCACGCGCCGCAGACCGTCAGGTGAGCTGCATGATTGCGCAGGGCCCGCGGCGGCTCAGGCTGACCCCGTCATTGATTTCCGTATGGAGTAGTTCATGAGCGAGTTCAAAGTAGAATCAGGGCAGGTTCAGGTCGGAGACGTCAGCATCGCGTACGATACCCGCGGGGCGGGGTCGCCGGTGCTGCTCATCCCGGGGCTCTCCATGCGCCGCGTGTTCTGGCCGGAGGAGCTGTGCGATTTGCTCGCGCGCGCCGGGCACACCGTGGTGCGCATCGACAACCGCGACGCGGGTGACTCTTCACGCATCAAGGCCCCCCCGTCGAACCCCCTGCGCCTGATGGGGCGCTCGCTGCTCGGGCTGCCCACGGAGGCGCCGTACAGCCTGGATCACATGGCACAGGACGCGCTGGGGCTGATGAGCGCGCTCGGCCACGAGCGCTTCCACGTGGCCGGCGCGTCGATGGGCGGCATGATCGGTCAGCTGCTCGCCCTGAACGCCCAGGAGCGCATCTTGAGCCTCACCTCGGTGATGTCGTCGCCGGGTGGGCGCCGCTACTCGGTGGCCTCGCCCCCGGCGCTGCGCGCGCTGTTCACGCCGCTGCCGGCGGGCCGCGCCGAGCGCATCGAGCACTACGTGCGCACCTTCCGCATGCTGGCAGGGAGCCTGCCCTTCGATGAGTCCGCCGCGCGCGAGCTGGCGACGCTGCAGGTGGACGGCGGCACCTCGCCCGCCGCGAGCGCGCGTCACCTGGCGGCGGTGATCCGCTCCTCCCCCGGGCGCCGCCAGCGCCTCAGCACGATCAAGGCGCCCACCTTGGTCATCCACGGAGAAGCGGATCCGCTGTTGCCGCTCCGCGGCGCGCGCGCCATGGCGCGCTTGGTGCCTCAGGCGGAGCTGCTCATCGTCCCCGGCATGGGTCACAATTTCCCTGCGGAGGTGCTGCCGCTGCTCGCCGGGGCAATCGCCAGCCACACCCGCAAGGCGAGCCTCGCGAGCTCAGCTGTGGTGGGCACGGTGAGCGCGTCGTTGGATCTGCCCCGCGCCGCCCGGGCGCTGCGCGCACTAGTGAGGGACCCTGATGACTTGCCCCAGGTGTTCAACCTGATCGACGCGCTCACGTCGGAGCGGCAGTACGCGCGGATCCACGCGCGCTTCCGGCAGAGCCGCGCGGGGCGGCGCCTGCTCCAGGAGCAACCTGACATCACGCGCCTGCTCGCGGATCGAGCGCAGCTCCGGCGCCTCCCTGAGGGCAGCCTGGGCCGCGCCTACCTCGCCTTCGTGGAACAAGAGCAGATCAGCGCGGAGGGGATCCGCGACGCGAGCCAGGCGGGGCGCCCCGAGGCCAAGCTCGAGGGGGAGCAGCGCTTCATGTCCGAGAGGATGCGCGACACGCACGACCTGTGGCACGCGGCGGTCGGCTACCAGGGCGATGTGTTGGGTGAGCTTGGCCTGCTCGCCTTCACCTACGCGCAGGTGCAAAATAAGGCAGTTGGGCTGATTGTCCTGGCGGGCCTGCTGAAGGGCTGGGGGGATCAAGTGGGCTCGGTGGTGTGGGACGGCTACCAGCGTGGTCGCCGCGCGAGCTTCCTCCCAGCGCAGCCTTGGGAGGAGCTGCTGGGCCTCCCGCTCAGCGAGGTGCGGCTCCGCCTAGGGCTCGGGCCGACGCCGAGCTACGTCCCGGTGCGCTCCGCGGAGCTGCGCGCTCAGGGCATGATCAAGGACAACAGCGCCGGTGCGCAGGTGAAGCCAGTCACCTCACCCACCAGCGGTCCTGCGCCGCAGGCCTCCCTGGGGTGACGTCAGTTCACCGCCGGATCCGGGGATCAGCTCTTGGGTTTGGCTCCCCCAGTTCCTCTTGCCGCTCCCCTGTTACAGCCAAAGGTCTCTGTTTTGAGGATGGGAGCGCTGAGCCGTTTTCGTCCTAGCGCTGGTTAGCGGAAAAAGTCGTGTTAGGGTGAGCGGGTGAGCCGCCGTATTTTGTGGATGCCGATCACCTTGCCGGCCTGCGCGTTTGCGTCGGTCGGCGGTCTCAGGCGCCTCCGCTAGAGCGTCTCACCGTTGCCCGGCGCGAACGCTGGGCAGCTCCGCCCGGCCAGCGCCTTCACCTTCCTGAAGAGGTTTGGTCATGTCATCTACTCCGCCCATCACCGTCGCCACCGAAGATCGTCAAGAGCTCCAGGAGCTCGTCGAGCGATTCTCAGGCAGCGAGGTCTCCGAGCTGCTTGAGGTGGAGCTCGATCGCGCCAAGGTGGTCCCGCTCAGCGAGGTGCCTGAGGGCACCGTCGTGATGAACAGCGACGTGGAGTACGAGGACACGAGCTCACACCAGCGCCGTCAGCTGCGCTTGGTGTACCCTCCAGACGCTGATCCGGAGGCGGGGCGCATCTCGGTGATGGCGCCGCTCGGCTGTGCGCTCCTCGGCCTCACCGTCGGCCAGGAGATCGACTGGCAGATGCCCGGCGGTCAGCGTCGCCTGCGGGTGATCTCCGTGACGCGCGCGCCGCGCTGAAAGTCAGCTGAGCTGTCAGGGCGCTGCACTGCAGTCAGCTGAGCTGTCAGGGTGCTGCGCTTGGATTTTTTTGGGGGGGTTGGGGAGCGCCGCGAGTCAGTTGGCGGCGCTCCCACGGCGCTTGATGTCACCCTTTGACGACCTGCGCTTCGATGCTCAAGGTCACCTTCTTCCCGACGAGCACACCGCCCGCCTCAAGCACCTGGTTCCACCCGAGACCAAACGCCTCGCGCTCGAGCTGGCCGCTGAGGCTGAAGCCGATGCGCTCCTTGCCCCAGGGATCCTTCGCGGGGCCCTCGATCTCACCCGTGAGCGTGACCTCGGCGGTCTTATCACGAATCGTCAGGTTGCCTGTCACGCTCAGCTTGGAGCCTTGCGCCTCCACCCGCGTCGACTCGAAGCTCAGCTTGGGGAAGTGCTCCACGTCAAAAAAGTCCGCTGACTTTAGGTGAGCGTCGCGCTGCGGCTCGTTCGTGTCGATGCTGCTGACGTCGATCTCCGCGCGGACCTTCGCGGCGCTGAGCGCGCTTGGGTCAAGCTCCACCTGCGCGTCGAAGGCCGTGAAGCGACCGCGCACCGTGCTGATCATCATGTGCTTCACGCTGAAGCTGACCTCTGAGTGAGTCTTATCGATGGCCCAAGTCATGTGTCTCTCCTCCCCGGGGTGCTGTGCCCGGGTGAGGAGCACTATGCGCCCGGCCACCGTGCTTGCCGAGTGGGCGCGCTCGGGACGCACTGTCTCACGTAGCGGAGCGATGAGCCTCAGGTGGCCGTGGCTGTCAGCGGTAGGGCAGGTGCACGTCGATCACGGTGCCGGTGCGCTTCACACCGCTGCCATCCTCGAAGGTGAAGGCGGCGCGCTCGATGCCGCAGTTGCCGCGCGCGTCGCAGCGCGCGTCGCGCCAGAACGACAGCTCAATCGCCACCACCCCGCGCGCAGCTAGGGGGCTCAGCTCACCCGGCGTGGACAGCCGGTCCCCATCATCAGTCCATAGGACCAACTTCGAGAAGGCGGCGTCCTGAGCGTCGATGCGCCCATCGCCGTTGTCGTCGAGCTCAGCCAGCACCTGAAAGCCGTGCTGGGCGCGGGCGCCGGACTGCAGCGTGACGGCGCTGCCGAACAGCTCCAGGCCGCTCGTGATGCGCCCGTCGCCGTCGCGATCCAGCGCGAGCCAGGGGGTGCGGGCGGTGGGCCAGTCGCTCGCGTGGCAGACGCCGTCGCCGGTCAGGTCGAACGCCGCGTGCCCACCGGACTGGTATTGCGGCTCGGCGCCGTCAAAGGAGAGCACGAGCGGGGTCCCGCCGAAGCCTTGCTCCTGTTCCTCTTCCTCCTCCTCACTGCTGGCGCCGCCGGCGCCACCGGCGCCGCCCGTGCCCTCCTCATCACCCTCCTCGCCACCTTCCTGGCGGAGCTCGGATTGCTCGCTGGATTCCTCGTCCACCTCCGCGAGGCAGCCAGAGCCAAAGGTGCAAGCCGTGAGGAGCAGGAGCCAGGTGAGTCGGTGAGTCATGTTCACCCCTAGAGCACGCTCTGTGCCAGCCCCGCGGGCAATAAAAACATCAATGATAATCAATAGATACGGCTTGAGCCAGGCGCTGGCACAGCCTGGCACGGCCTCTCGTCCAACCCCCAACCCCTCACCCCCTGCGCTGGCACAGGGCTGCACAGCGCGGTCTCCGCGCCGCTTTTGCTCGTCGGCTAGGTCGCGCTTCAGGGCTTGCCGTCAGTCTTTTTTCGGCGCCGCGTGCTTGGTTGGCAACTCGTCGTGGCGCCGGCCGAACCAGGGCCCGCCGCGCGCCGTCCCTCCCAAGTCTCCGGATGGCGCGCGGTGCCTTTGGCAGCGTACGGGTCCGCTCCACATCGCTGATCCTCCAAGGCGCCCAGCGCGGCCTCAAGATTTTATTCGCAACTCACCCCGCGCCTCACCGACCCCCCCTCGCCAAAAACAGGAGGCACTCATGACCACTCGTATTCACTCTGGACCATCCCCCAACGTCTCAGCCGCTCCCACCGCGGCCCGCACCACCCCGCCCCCGGCCCGCCCCTTCAAGGCGGTGATGGACGCCAGCGCTGGCGCGGTGGTGACCGGCGCCGAGGCCACCCTGCGCGGCCTCCCTGGCGGCCCGGTGCTCGCCGCTGCGGTGCGCTCCACGCCCACGCCCGTCGCTGGGGCGCACTCAGCCGAGGGCTCCGCGGGGACCGCATCAGGCGGCGGTGCCTCTGGCGGCGGTGAGCGCTCTCAAATTGAGGGTGCTATGGACCAGCACGCCGAGCAAAACCTCTACTACCTTGAGCTGCAGTCACGCATCGCGGCTGAGTCTCGCGCCTACTCGGCGATGAGCAACGTGCTCAAGGCGCGCCACGACACCGTCAAGAACGCGATCGGGAACATCCGCTAGTCGGAAGTGGCACCCCCCAGGCGAGCGGATTTCGTCTAGATTGGAGAGCGTATGGGCATCGACGGCATTGGAGGAGGTGGCAAGCCAGGTGGGGTGCTGCCGCCTCCCTCGCCCTCGGGCGTGGAGGGAGCAGGCGCCACCGGGGAGAGCTTCAAGCTCGACGCCGCGGAGGCGCCGGCCGCAGCGCCGGAGGTGAGCCCGGCTTTGCAGCAGCTCAAGGCGGGCGAGATAAACCTTGAGCAGTACCTAGACGCCCAAGTAGACGGCGCGGTCGCGCACCTGGAGGGCAAGCTCAACGCGAGCGAGCTGTCTATGGTGCGAGAGACGCTGCGTGAGCAGCTGTCGAGCGATCCAGTGTTGGTTGAGCTCACCGCGCGCGCCACGGGGATATCACCCACCGACAGCTGAGCCTTCTGCTATCCCGGGGCGATGGCACGCTTTGGACGCAGCCGCTTGGTCTCCCTCACGCCGCTCGAGGAGCTGAGCGGCGCGCGGCGCGAGGACGTTGGCATTCGCGGCGAGGAGCTGCGCTCATGTCAGCTGCGTGGGGTGCCGGTGGTGAGCACGTGGGTGCTCCCCGGTGCGGTGCACCAGGCGCTGGTGGAGCAGGAGCTGCCGGAGGGTCACGACCTGGCGTCGTTGCTGCGCTACATCGATCGCCCGCGCGGCCTTGAGCGCGCGGCGCGGGCGCACCGCCGGCTGCTGCGCGCTGAGTTCCCGATCACGCTCGCGGCTGAGCTCGCCACCTTCTGGCAAGAGCACGGGGCCCAGGCGGAGGGTGGCGTGAGCGTCAGCACCAGCCCCAATTTGTCACGGGCGCTAGCCGGGCACTCAGGGCTGCTTGAGACGTGGACGGAGATCCGCACGCCCTCGGAGCTCGCCGCCGCGATCCGCCGCGCGTTCGCGGTCACCGTCTTTGAGACCACCCTGCTCTTCCTCAAGACGCAGCGCGTCCGCGACTTCAGCATGCCGGTGCTGCTCCAGGCGCTGCCGAAGTGGAGCCTGACGGGCTCCATGCTGACGCGCGCGCCGCTGCGCGAGGAGGGGGGCGCCTCGGACACGCGCGTGGTGCGCACCTGGAGCGGCTGGAAGACGCCGCCGCGCGAGGGGGTGCGGCGCTCCCAGGTGCTTCGCTTCGATCCGTACGGAAACGTGCTGTCGCGCTCACGCGAGGCGGGCTCGAGCGCTGAGCAGCTGGGGGAGGAGCCGTCTCAGCGCGCCGTGAGTCAGCTCGCGGAGCTGGCGGCTCAGGTGAGCCGAGCTGACGAAGCCACGCAGGTCGGCTTCGTGCTCACCGAACAGGGGCCCTCGGTGTGGGACGTGGGTGAGGCGACGCGCTTGGTGCAGCTCTCAGGAGGGGAGCCGAGCACGGTGTGGTCCTTCGCGACGCTGGGGGAGATGCTGCCGGGCGTCACCGCGCCGCTCACGTGGTCTGTGGCGGCGCCGCTCTTGGGGCAGGGGATAGGCCGAGGGTTTCGTGAGGCGGGGCTGAAGCCGCCGAAGCACCAGAGCCTGGTGGCGCGGGTCGATGGCCGCGCCTACTTCAACGTCTCTGCGTTCTTCAGCGCCGGCTCGCAGCTGTCCGCGCTCCACGCGCCGAGCCTGATGGAGCTGATGGGGCTACCTGAGCGCGAGGCGCTCCTGCCGGGCACCGGGCTTGAGCTCCAAGGCTCGCCTTCAATTGTGCGCTTGCCCTTGGTGCTGCTCCGCCTCGTGCGCGACCAGCGGGCGTTGGCGGACCAGGTGGCTGATTTTGAGGAGCAGGCGGAGGTCCAGCGGCGCTGGTTGGCTGAGATGGATTTAGCCATTTTGCCTGACGATGCGCTCAAGACCACGCTGGGGGAGACGCATGACTTCTTCAGCCGCACGAGCCACCTCTTGATCCGCTGCGCCTCCGCGGCGCTGGTCGCTTACGTGGCGCTGAAGACGCTGCTCGAGCGGCGTCATCACACGGAGGCTGAGGCGCTGGCCCAGGCGCTCACCGCGGGGGTAGGGGGGCTTCAGACGCTCGCCCCAGCGAGCGCGCTGATGAGGGCGCGAGAGGGCCTGCCACGAACAACACCGAGTGACCGTGACGTGGACGCCTCGGACCCAGCCTTCGCGGCGGCGCTGCGCGAGCTGGTGGAGGCGCTGGGGGACCGCGGCACCTTCGAGGCCGATCTGTCGCGGCCGCGCTGGCGTGAGGTGCCTGAGGTGCTGGTCGGGCGCTTGCGCTCGCTGTCGCGCCAGGACCTGACGAGCCTCCGCAGCGTGGAGCAGCGGGCGCAGGCGGCGCGCGCGCGAGCAGAGGCGACGCACGCGCGGGTGAGCGAGCGGATGAGCTACCTGGAGCGGGTGGCGCTTGAGAGCTTGGTCCAGCGGTTCCAGCGCTTCCTCAAGCTGCGGGAGCGCGCGCGGGTGTGGTTGGCGCGCACCGCCAGCATGCTACGGCAAGTGGTACAAGAGGCTGACCGTCGGCTGGCCGGGCTCGACCCGGCGTTCCCGCGGGATGGCGCGTTCTACCTGACCTTCCCTGAGCTGCGCGTGGCGCTGGCCAGCGTGCGCGCCGATCTGGCGCCGATCGCCCTCTTGCGCCAGGCAGAGCACGCGGGGCAGCTCACGCGGCCCGATCCTCCGCGGCTGTTCGTGGGTGGGCCGCCGCTGATAGCGGTGCCGCCGCCGGCGCGCACCGTGCTCCGGGGCCTGCCTGGTGGCGCAGGGGTGGCCACTGGGCGCGCGTGGCTCGTGGGGCTGCTCGGCGCGCGCGGTGAGGCGCCGCCGCCCGGCGCGATCTTAGTGGTGAGGGCGGCTGACTTAGGCTTGGTGCCGGAGCTGATGTGGGCGAGCGGCCTGGTGGTGGAGATGGGCGGGCCGCTCAGTCACCTGATGGTGGCGGCGCGCGAGCTGGACGTGCCCTGCGTGACTGGGGTGCGGGACACCTTCGCGACCTTGGAAGAGGGCGAGCTGCTCCGCATCGACGGCGAGCGCGGCGTCGTAGAGCGCCTGGATGGCTGAGGCGCGCCGGCGCCTCGTGGCGCAGGGCGGCGAGCTGTTGGGGGAGGCGCTGGCTTGGCTGCTCGAAATGCAGTCAGGTGGCGTGCCTGATGCTCGCGCCGCCGCGGCGGGTGGAGCTGAGTCGGCGCACCAGGCGGACGCGCGTGGCGCGCTCGCTGGAGCGCCGTCAGCTAAGCTGACGGATGCCTGCGCTGCGGCGCTCCGAGAGGGGCGCGTGTTCCTCGACGGGCGCCGCTTGGATGGCGCGGCGGCCGCCTTGAGGCTCGGCGCGGGGCAGCGGCTTGAGCTAGCGGAGCCGGCGCGCAACACGGAGGAGGCGCCCCGCGTGCTGCTCACGCACGTGGGGGCGCTCTTGGTGTACAAGCCGAGCGGGCTGCCCAGCGAGGGGGATCGCCGCTCAACGGACTCGCTGGTGAGCCGCTTGGCTGAGGCGCTAGGGCAGCCGGTGCACGCCGTGAGCCGCTTGGACGCCGAGGTGAGCGGCGTGATGCTGGTGGCCGTTGCCGCAGGGAAACAGCGTGCGGCGGCGTGGCTCGCGGCGGGGCGCGTGGAGCGGCGCTACGTGGGCGTGGTGCGGGGCGCGCCCGAGCCGGGCGCTGGGACCCATCGTGCGCCGCTCGCCCGGAGCCCACGGGGGAGAGGCGCGCTGGTGGCGCCGCACGGCAAGCCTGCGGTGACGCACTACGCCACCTTGGAGCAGCTGCCGTTGCCTGGCGCCGTGTGGCGCGGTGCGCTGCATGGCGCTCGCGGTGCGCTTCATGGCGCCTCCAGGGGTGTGCAGGGTGCTCGCGGCGGGGCGCCGGGCGCCGACGAAGTGAGTCAGTCTGTCTGCGCAGCACGCGTCGCCTTCCACTTGGAGACGGGGCGCCTGCATCAGATCCGCGCCCACTCGGCGCACGCTGGCCACCCGCTGCTCGGCGACCCGCTGTATGGCGGCCCCTCCGCGCTGGTGCTCTCAAGTGGTCAGGTGATCGAGCTGAATCGCGTCTTGCTCCACGCAAGCAGCGTGGTGCTCCACACCGAAGACGGCCCCGTCAGCGCGACCAGCCCCGAGCCCGCGCTGTTCGAGAGCATCCGCACCGCCTCGCTTGAGGGCGGCCACGGGGAGCCACCCTCTCAGTGCTCCGCGACGCATGAACAACGCGCTCAGAGACGTTCATGGCGCATCAGGAGGGAGTGAACCCCCAAACCCTGGGGGTGAGGCGACAGCGGCTCAGTTACAGGTCGAGATGGCTGAGTTCAGCGCGGCGCTGCCAGCGCCCATGCCGGTGGCGGCGGCGTGGATGGCCTTGGCTTGGCCACAGTTGCCGTTGAACGCGGCGGCCTTGGCGGCGCCGGGTGCTGATGAACGGACGCGTGATTGGCACTGCGCCTTCTTCGCGGCGTCCGTGCAGCTGCGGTAGAGGCTGGCGGCGGCGGCGGGGTTGCCCGCGGCGCTGATGCACTGGTCGCAGGCGGCGGTGTTCGTCTGCGGCGCGGGCGTGGGGCTAGCCTTAGGTGTGGGGCCCGGGGTGGGGTTGGCCTTGGGCGTGGGTGAGGGACTTGGTGAGCTACTACCAGCCGCCGTCTCGCCGGTGTCGTTGCTGGAGTCGTCGCCGGTGGGTGGCGTCTCCAACGTGACCTCGGTCGCGGTGCCGCCGGCGGTGATGCCACCTTCAGCGGGCTCGAGGATGATGCCGGTGGGGCCGTCGTCCTTCTTACCGGTGACGACCACGACCACGACGATCGCCACGGCCAGCAACCCCAGCACCCCAGCGAGCCCGAAGATGAGGCCCTTACCACCCCCGCTGGTCTGACGTGGCGGCGGTGGCGGCGGCATCCCCATCACGGAGCCCCCGCCCATGGGGCCCATCGGCGGTCCACCCATCGGCGGCCCACCCATCGGCCCACCCATCGCCATGGGTGCCCCCATGACGGCGCCCGCCACCGGCGCAGCCCCGCCCGCGCCAAAATCAGGCACCGCAGCCATCGCCGCGGTGCTCGAGCTACCCAGCTCGTCCCCCGCTGCGGGCGGCTGCTCCACCGTGATGCCGCCGCCGCCGGAGAGCTCCGAGTAGAAGGCGACCGCCGTCGGCTGACGCTCCTCACGGTCCTTGCTCAGCGCGCGCATGATCGCCTGCCGCATGTTAGGCGGCGCGCTCACGCTCTGCGGTGACGCCTCGAACGGCGTCGGCTGCGCGGTCATGTGCTTCGTCGCCCACTCCCAGGGGGTGTCGGCGTCGAAAGGCAGCTTCCCTGTCAACATCTCGTAGGCCATCACCCCGAGGGAGTAGATGTCGCTGCGCTGGTCGAGCTCTTTCCCGGTGAACTGCTCCGGGCTCATGTAGGGCGGCGTGCCGAGCACCATGCCTTGCTGGGTGAGCTTGGCCTCCTTCTGGGCGTCCGCTGATTCACTGCGCGCGGCGATGCCGAAATCCAGCACCTTCACGAAATCTTGCTCGCCGGCGCGCGTGGTGAGGATCACGTTCTCCGGCTTCAGATCGCGGTGCACGACGCCCTGCTTGTGCGCTTCATCTAGCGCGCCGCAGATCTGCTTCATCACCTTGAGCACACGCGCGGGGGGCATCGGGCCCTGCTCCACGATGCGGTCGAGCGGCGAGCCGGAGACGAACTCCATCGCGATGTACAAGGTGCCGTCGGGCATCGACCCGAAGTCGTAGAACTTGATCGTGTTCGGGTGCTCGAGCTGGGAGACGGTGCCGCACTCCCGGTGGAAGCGCGCGAGCACTGAAGGGTCCTTAGAGAGGTGCGCGTGCAAGGTCTTCACGGCGACCTTGCGCACCGTGGAGCCCATCTGCTGCTCGGCCTCGTAGACGATGCCCATGCCGCCTTCGCCGAGCACGCGCGTCACGCGGTAGCGCCCGCCGACGATCTGCCCGATCATCGGGTCGGCGCCGGCCTCCTGCTGAGCCGGCAGGATCGCCCCGCACCCAGCGCAGAACCGCGCCCCATCAACGTTCTCGTGGTCGCACGCCTCGCACTTCATGGCACGCGAAGCCTCGCACGGTTGGCAGCCAATTGGCCACTCTAAGCGGAAAAAGCTACGCCAGCGCGCGGATTGGCGCAGGGCGACGGCGCTTTCCCGGGCTCATGTGGAGGCAAATGGATCGACGCTCTAGGGCGATTCAGGAGGCCACGGCAGCTCGATGACAGCGTCAGTCGCGCGATCGATCAGCACGGCGCGGCGCGCGCGTGGGCTGGCTGGCACCCGAACCCGCGCCCGAACCTCGGCGCCTGCCGCCATGCCGAGCGGCTGACGCAGCGGCCGCCGCCCAGCCTGCGGGGGCTCCTCAGCCCCCAGTCCAGGGAAGTCGAAGCGCACGCGCTCCACCAGCTCCCGGCCAATCCACAGCTCAATGGCGTAGCGCCCCATCCGCCGCTCCGTCACCACCGGCTTGGGGAACAGCAGGCGACGGGTGCTCTCCACCTTCACCTCGCCGCCCTGGTGCAGCACCGTGTACTCCCACTGCTCGGCCAGCTGGAGCGGCTCTGGATCCGGAGGCGCCGAGCGCGAGGGCTTGGGAGGCTCTGGCTGCGCCGCCTCGAGCAGCTCCTCCACGCTCGCTGGCTCGCCGGTGCCCTCCGCCAAGGCATGGTCCACCGTGATCCCCGGCGCCTCGACGCGGTCATCTGGGCTGCGCGTCCCCGGCCGCGCGGCGCCACAGCCCACCACCATCATCGTCAGGCAAACTGCCCGAATCACCTGATGCCGCAGCGCTTCACGACGGCGTGTGGGCTCAAAAGACAATCTAGCTGACCAACTCGCGACGCGACGCGGAGGCTGGTGGGCGAGGCTCAGGGGCACGGCCTCGCTCTGTCACGGCCGCCGCGGACTGTAAAGCCCTCGCCCTTCACGCGGCCGTTCGGTAGAGGCAGCCCCGCGGCCGCCCTTCACGCAGCCGTTCGGTAGGGGCAGCCCGTGGCCGCCCTTCACGCAGCGCCGCACTAGTCATTTTGCCTGTCTTATGGGTTGGGGGGTTGGTCCCACCCCAGCGCCTCGCCCGTCGCTGCAGGCACCGCATGTAGGGGCGCAGCATGCTGCGCCCCTACACCCAGGTGCCCCCGCGCGTCACCGCACGTAGGCGCAGCCTGCTGCGCCCCAACACCCCAGGTGCCGCCCTAAGGCCCCGTGAACAGCGCCGCAGCCTGCAGCTTCAGCGCGTCTCCTGGCTGCTCCGTGTGGAGCACCTCGCCCGCCGCCTCACGGGAGAAGCGCGCGACGCCGCGCGCGGCGCCGAGCTCCACCAAGCACACCGCGCCGGTGTCCGGCGTGATGCGGCATGCGGTCACGCGCGTCACGCCCGCCGCCGCGCCGTAGTCACCGAGCGAAATCAGGCTGCCGTCCAGCCCCACTCGGAGCAGCGACGGGGGGCGCGCGACGCTCGGCGTGCGCAAGAGCAAGAACGCGTCGCTCAGGGCGCGCACGTGGTGAACTTCACTGACGTCTAGCGGGAGGCCGCTCGCCTCCACCGGGGTCACCGCGCTGCCAGCGCGCAGCCGGAGCTGCGCGCCGCTGCCGGTGAGCAGCAGCCCGGAGGCGCCCACCGCGAGCAGCGCGTCACCGCCGAGCTCCACGTTGCCCTGACGCGTCCGCACCCGGTTCAGCGCGCCGCACGCAAAATACGGCTCGCTCCCGTCGAACCAGGCGCCGCTCGGCTCACAGCCGGCCGGCGTCGCGAACGGGAGGTCGTTGGTCTCCGACTCCGGTGGGTAACCCTGTGCGATGAAGTCAGGCTCCCACAGCCGTAAGACCGCGCCCTCGCGGTAGAGCAAGGCACCGTCAGTAGGACGAACGATGAGCGGCGCGGCGTCACACGGGAAGCCACCCTCCACGTCCCCTAGGTCTGACGTGGCGGCGACCACCCCACCGCAGCCCCCCGCCTCCAAGTGCGCGAACAGGTACACGGCGCTCGGATCGAACACCTGCGTCGGGGTCACGCCGCCGGCGCCGGCCGTGCCCCCGGCGCCTCCGCTGCCTGCTTTCCCCGCGGAACCACCCGCGCCTGCGCCGCCTGCGCCCGCGCCGCCGCTCGTCTGCCCGCCGCCTTGCCCCAGCGGCACCCCAGCGGGGCGGCCCTCTTCACTGCAGCTCAGGCTGAGGGCCAATGACGGCGCGAGCAGCGCGGTCAGTAGAGCTGACTTGCCGCGCCGCCGCGCGCCCAGCCCTGAGACCGCGCTGAGCGTAGGCGAGCGCGGTGGGCAGCTCGCCGCTCGGCGCAGCTCGCTCGTGCCAGCGGCTAGGCGATCGCGAGGCGGGGCGGTGGAGCGTGAGGATGAGGGGCGCGCGGAGGCAACTCGCTTCATGGAAGGTGAAGCGTGGCACGGCTGTGAGGGACGTGCGGTGCCGTGTGGATGCGGGCCGCGTCGTGAGCCGAGGGGGGCCTGGGGGCTGCGGTGTGGAGGTTGGGTGTTGGGAGGCACCTGGGGTTAGGGGCGCAGCGTGCTGCGCCCCTGCGTGCGGTGCCTGCAGTGACGGGCGGGGCCGCGCGTTGGGACCAACCCCCCAACCCATAAGACAGGTAAAATGACTAGCGCGGCGCTGCGTGAAGGGCGGCCACGGGCTGCCCCTACCTGATGGCACCGCGCGAGGGCAGCCACGGGGCTGCCCTGATGCATCGGCGCGGCGAACCAGCGCATGGGGCTGGGCTCGGAGCTCAGTCGAGCTCTGAGGCGTCGCGCGCCGCGGGGAGCGCGGGGATGAAGCTGCAGTCGTTGCGCGACTGGCAGAGATCTGCTGAGAGCTCCTTGCCGCCGGTTTGGAAGTAGCGCCCCACCATGTTCAGCATGAAGAAGCCCACGTCGTAGATCTCCGTTGCGCTGCAGTTGCACGGATCTTCACCCTCTTCTGTGCACGCCGCGAGGCAGTTCTTGATGGCGCGGTCGGTGTTCGAGCCGGGCATGTCGAAGCCGTGCTGACCTTCAGGGCGGGTGTAGGGCACGATGTGCGCGGATTTTCCGCCGAGCAAATCTTCACCCTCGAAGCCGATGCGCATCGGCACATCGATGCGCGGGATCCCGCTGCCCCACACGTCGTTGCCACCGCTGAAGTTCTCGATGTCCAAGTGCACGCCGCCGCCCGTCTCTGGGTTGACGTAGCGCATCAGGTTGTGGACACCCTCCGTGGTGTAGGTGCTGATGTACTTCTCGTTGGCGGGGACGCCGTAGCGCGGATCGTTCTCCAGGTAGGGGACGATGCCTGAGGCGCGCCCCACCAAGATGCCGCCGCTCACCGGCACGGAGGTGTCACCCATGGTGGTGATGATCAGCGCGTGAGCGCCGGTGGTCTCCCCGGTGCCCTCATAGGTGATGGGGTTCTTCTGCCAGTACTGCGCGAGCACCGCTGGGTCGCTTGGGTCGAGCAGCATCTGCGCGAGGCCGCCCATGCGCCGGAAGTCCGGGTGACTGCGCCGCAGGCCGAGCCCCTCCATGAGCGAGACGAGCGGCTGACCTGCCGTGAACGGCGTGCCCTGGAAGGAGAAGGACTCCTGGAACTGGTCAACCGTGGCGACCAGCACGGCGCCCTCTCGCAGCTGGCAGTCCTTGCTCGGGAGCACCTGCGGGCCGCGGTAGAAGCGGATCTCCACCGGGTCGTTCAGATCGGCCTCCAGCGAGGTGCGCACCGTGCCCGCCTCCGAGATGAAGCCACAGCGCCGCACCCCGTTCCGCAGGTTCTCTGTCACCATGGTGTCCCAGGGCTTGAGGCCTGAGACGGTGGCGATGGGGAAGGTGATGTCGTCGTTGAGATCGGCGACGATGGTCTCCACCAAGAGCTCCCCGCTGTCTGCGTCGAGCGTGCCCGTGAAGAGCGGCCCCATGGCGCGCAAGATGAACGCTTCCGGGACGCCGCCCTGCGTGGAGCGCGGCCCTAGATCGGCGTAGCCGCCGCCGCCCGCCACCGGCGCGATGGCCGAGATGGCTGGCTCCACCCCGGCGGCGATCATCGCCATGATGCCGCCGAGCGAGCCGCCGAAGAAGTAGAACGGCGAGTCTTTAGAGACGTCTACCTGACCATCGCCGTCGAAGTCGCCCGCCAAGTCAGGCTGACCATCCCCGTTCGTGTCATGCGCCCAGCGGCGCTGACCGTCGAAGCTGCGGATCACCCGCACGAGCTGCATGTAGTCCAGCGCGAACTGGCGCACCATGTCGCGCGTGTGGAACATGTACGATGTCCAGAAGTCAGCCCCGCTGTCTTTCAAGCCGTCGGCGTTTTGATCCACCGCGCGGTCAGAGAACAGCGCGTCCGCGGTGGCGCCGAGGCCTTGGCCGCCGAGCAGCCCCCGCGCCAGCGTGAGCTCCACCGGTGACAGCGCGAGGCCGTGCGACGGGCCGTCGATGCCGACCACCGCGAACCCGAGGCGCGCGAAGTAGCTCGACACCTGGAGCACGTCGAAGCGGTTGCCGGTGTAGCCGTGGCCCAAGATGATGACGGGCACCGCCTTGCCCTCACCCCGCGCCGAGACCTCCTTGCGCGGCACGGACAGCGTGAAGTGCACGTCCTCCGGGTAGGCCGGCGCCGCCTTGCGTGACAAGTCAGCTGGCCATACTTGAGAGTCGAGCGGCAGCGGGTTGCCTTGCGCGTCCTCTCGGGGGAAGAGCTGCGGTGAGCTGAAGGTGCCGACCGTGAAGTAGTCGATGGCGGCCGTGCCCTCGTTCAGGGTGTCGTACTCCACCCCGGGTGAGCCGCCGGTGAACTGCTGCTGCACCAGCTCGAGCGCGGGGCGCCACGTCTCGCCGTGCAAGAGGTGCGGCCGCTTCATGCCGGGGAAGTGGCTCCCCTCATCGCGCATCGCGTGCAGCTTGCTCACCTCCGCGGGGAACTGCTCGCCGATGTGCTTCTGCACGCCGTGGCCATACAGCCCGTCGCGCACCGCCTGCCACTCAGCACGGATGGTCTGGGTGGTGAACGAGTAGGTGAAGGCGATGTCCGAGAGCGATAGCCCCTTGGGGAGCACGTCGAGCAGCGGCTGCAGCTGCTCCGTCTGCCCGAGGTGGTTGATGGTGCGGTAGGGCGAGCCCACGGGCTTGCCGTCGAGGTCCAAGATGCGCCGCGTGACCACCACAGCGTAAGTGGTGTGATCATCCAGCGGCACGAGGGGCCGCGCGACCAGCGTGTTCGTCTGCCGCTCGTAGAAGGTCATGATGGCGTCGGCGCGCCCCTTCAGGTCGTCCCACGCCGGCTTGTGCCCTGGGCGGTAGTTGGGGACATCCAGCAGGCCGTCAGCGTCCGTGTCTTCTGGCGGGTCGAGCACGCCGTTGCCGTTGACGTCTTCACCCGGGTCGAGCACGCCGTTGCCGTTGATGTCCTCACCTGGATCGAGCCGCCCGTTGCGGTTCCGATCTTCATCGGCCTCTTCGAAGAAGAGGGTCAGCGACTCGCCGCGCGGATCATTCTTCCAGTACAGGCCCTGGCGCTCGAGCACCGACGGGAAGTTGCCGTTGCCGATGTCCAGGTGCTGGATTTGGCCATAACGGGGGGAGCTGGGCGTGATGTTGATGACGTAGATGGCGTCGTCATCTGTCGCGTAGTCCACGTCGCTGTGGCGGTCGATGACGCTCTGGATGTCGATGGGCGCGCTGAACGGCACCACGATAGGCATCAGCACGCCCCAGCCGTCCATGGTGTCCAGCCGCTCACGGAGCCGTGACTCGAACTCCGTGACGGCGATCATGGAGGCGTTCACGCGCCGCTTGGTGGGCGACTCCGCGTCGTAGCGGGTGGCGATGTCGTTCGGCAGCGCGATCTCTGGGAACGGCTTGTGGAAGAAGTCCATCTTCACCGTCACGTTGGCTGACGCTGCCTCCGCGAGCCCTTCAGGCTCGGAGGCGCAGCTGCCCACGCTGAGCAGCCCGAGGCAGGGCGTGAGCCAGAGGGAGCGGCGGAGGACCCTAGAGGTTAGGCTAGATGACTTTTTCATATTACATCCGAACGTCGAGCATGAGGCGGGCGCCGCCCATCGCAGCGAGCTGCTGACCGTCCCCCTGGGTGAAAGCGGGCCCCGGCGTGAACACGCCGGCCTCACCGCCGAGCGTCGCCTCCGCGCCGGAGACGTTGAGGCGGTAGCGGATCCCGATGTCGTACTCCGTGCCCAACATGCGTGAGCTCACGCTGCCGAACGCGTTGCGCGGCGAGCCGCCGCCGATGATGCGGGTGTTGAAGGCGTCTGCTGGATCTTGCGCGGCGAAGGCGAACAGCGCGCCGCCGTACAGCTCGAGCCCGGCGGTGGGGCGCACCCGGAGCCGCGGGAACACGGCGAGCGTGTTGGTCACGCTGCCGCGGGTGGGGAGGCGGTCCAAGTCGTCAGCCGGCACACCCACCAGGTTCGTGTCCGCTGCGGTGGCGACGGTGCGCGCCGTCTGAGCGGCGATCACCTGGCGGTACAAGAAGAGCCCCACCTCGTAGTTGGGGTCTGCCTTGAAGGCGGTCTGCTTCTCGTCGTCGAAGTTCGAGTCGCCGGAGGCGTAGAGCACGTCCACCACCGAGCCGAACAGCCCCGCGTCCAAGTCGGCGCGCGCCGCCAGCCCGAATTGGCTCACGTCGTGCTCCTCAAAATCGCTGGTCGGCGCGAGCTCGGTCGTGCCGGTGATGTACGCGGCCTCTGTCTGCAGGTGCAGCCAAGCCGGGCCCAGGCGCACGCGGCTCCGCAAGTAGAGGTCCATCGCCAGCACGTCAGTGACGCGGCCATCAGGCGACTCCTGGCGCCGCTTGGCGGCGTAGGCGCCGCCGCCATGGGCGTGCCCCTCACCCAGCATGATGGCGCCCATGAACTGCCGCGCGGTGTCGCCCTCCAAGAGCACGTCGTCGTCAGCCAACAAGTCTTGATCGAGCCAGTCCATGCCCACGGCGAGCATCAACCCCAGATCCGTCAGGGGACCTGTCGCGAGCTGCCCGCGCAGCACGCGGTCACCGCTGATCGGGTTGGAGAAGCTGGCGCTGCCGGGCGTCCAGCCGTGCGCGCCGTCGTTCGCCAGCAGGCCGAGGCCCCAGTGGCTCGTCTGCCACCCGGCGGTCAGGTGGGCGTACTGTGCCAGGGAGAAGCGCAGGTAGGCCTTGCGCAGCTCGTGATCGCCGGGCACCGGGCTCGGGTACCCAGCGCGGTCAATGGGGAACGCGGCGCCGGGGGGGAGGCTGGTTTCGTCGCCTAAGATGCCGGTGTAGAGGTCGTGCTCATACTCCGCGTGGAGCTGGATGGGCGCGAGCGAGAGGCCGCTGTTGTAGCGTGCGCCAATGCGGAACCGCGGCCGGTGCGTGACGCCGGGCTGATACTCGTTCAGCTCCCTGTCGACTGCCACCGCGGGGCTGAACTCGGTGGCGAAGCTGCCGTAGATGGGCACCTCGATCTTGGCGCACTCCTCCAAGTCTAGACGCAAGAGCGGCGAGTAGTGCTCCCGTTCCCCGGAGAGCACGTGGGCGGTGGGCGGGCCGCTGGTCTTCGCGCGGGCAGGCTCGCATTTGGGGTTTGGCGCGGCGCTGGCGGCGGCGCTAAGCGTCAAGCTGGCGAGCCCCAGGCTGGCTCCGAGAGCCCAGCGCGCGCCACTTGAGC
>CAYQAC010000004.1:43722-95630 GCA_964415255.1 uncultured Polyangiaceae bacterium
CAGGAGTCACCGCTGTGTGAGGGGTGGGGGTGGGCGCTACGTCGCGTGGGTGCATTGACATACAGAAACTCACGGTGCCGCGCGGCTGACGCGCTGTGTCGGGGCCTCGCCGAGGCTGTGCGTTTCTACTCGCATGCCGCGCAGGTGTCACCAGGGCATCACGCCTCAGAGCAACAAGCCGACGCGCGTTCCTTCACGCGCCGCGTCACGGTGCGTCATCGCGCCTGGTGGGGGCTGGGGGCGCAGCGTGCTGCGCCGCTACTTGCGGCGTTGGATGGCGTTGCGTTCGTGGAGGATGCGCAGGCCGTACAAGGTGAGCGTGTCGTCCACCTCCTTCAGGCAGCGCGTGTGCGGCGCCATCAGCCCGGCGAGGCCACCAGTGCCGATCACGTGGCACTCGAAGTCGAGCTCACTGATGAGCTTCTCCACCACACCGTCCACCAAGCTGGCGTAGCCATGCACGATGCCTGACTGCAGCGCGTGCGTCGTGTTGCGCCCCACCACCCGGGGCGGCACCGCGATCTCGATGCGGCTCAGCTTCGCGGCGCGCGCCAAGAGGCCATCCAGGCTCACCTGGATGCCCGGCACGATCACCCCGCCGAGGTACTCCGCCTTGGCCGAGATGCAGTCGAAGGTGGTGGCGGTGCCGAAGTCCACCACGATGACCCCGGTGTGGAAGCGCTCGAACGCGGCCACCGCGTTCACCACCCTGTCCGCCCCCACGTCACGTGGGTTCTCGTAGAGGATGCTGATGCCCGTCTTCAGCCCTGGGCCCACCACCAGCGCCTCGCGCGCGAAGGCCTGGCGGATGGCGTCCACCATCACGTCGGTGAGCGGCGGCACCACGCTGGCGATGATCGAGGCGCTGACAGCGCCGGCCTCGAAGCCGCGCAGCGCCAGCATCTGGCGCAGGAACACACCGTACTCGTCCGCTGTGCGGGCGCGCACCGTCTCTGACCGGAAGGTCTGGACCAGCGCCTCCCCGCGATAGAGCCCGAACGCGATGTTGGTGTTGCCGATGTCGACCGCTAGCAGCACTTCAGCACCGGCGAATTAGGCCAGGCGGCCGGCTCGGATGGGAGGCTCAGACGCAGGCGCGGGGCGCGTCTCCACCAGCACCTCTCCATCGCAGAAGAGGATGGAGCAAGAGGAGCGCCCCGTCTCGCGCATCCGCGCGCACAGGGCAGGCAGCTCTTCGTCCCAGTCCACCACGTCCCCCTCCACGGGCTTGAGGGTGTTCTCATCGAACCGGCAGTTGTCGAGCGCCACCCATTTCCCGGCGAAATCACCGGAACGACACACTTGGAGCCAACTGAGCTTCGTACTCATCGAGTCCTCGAGGGCTTCACAGAAAACAGCTAGCAGCGCTAGGAAGGAGCGGGGACTAGCCAGACCCCATGGCCCACAGAGGCCGATGGAGGAAGAGCAACCAAGAGCGCCGCAGCAGGCAGCGTGGGCTCGATTAAGACCGAGAGCCGTCGCTTCGTCAAGCCAACGGTGTATGGCAATATCTCACCGTTCACTACACTTTATCGTGCTGTGACGGAATGTTGTGTGAATTCCAGGTGTTACGGGTCCACAAAACGCGCTGGGGCGACCTCGCGGCCGCCCCAGTACAGCGAGGCGCGGGGCGCCTCAGCCGCTCGTCACTTCTCGTACACCTGAGCGGCCGCCATGCCCGAGCCGCCCGCCACGGTGAGCACCACCTTGACCGGCACCGCCATCGGCAGCGGCCACTTGTAGCAATCCGGGTTGGGGCCGAGCACCGCCTGGTAGCCGCTCACGTTGTCCTGCGCGAGCACCGGCGCGAAGCCTGGAACCGAGACCGTGGTGATGAACTGCACGTTCACCTCGGTGACGCCCGGCGGCATGCCCGCCGCCACCACCGTGTAGCACTTGCCCGGCTGCAGTTGGATCTGGCTCTCCAGCGTCTGGCCCGTCTGGAAGTTACCCATCAAAGGTGAGCCGAGCGGCTTGGCGCCGGGAGGTGCCGACTGCGCCGCCAGCTGGTTCAGCAGCGGCTGCACCACGGCGCCCGCCGCGGGATCGATCGGTGACGCTTGGCCGGTGCTTGGCTGCTGCATGCCAGGCAGCGGCGCGCCCGGCTGGCCCGGGGGTGGCGCGGTGGGCTGACCCGGCGGCGGCTGCTGGTAGCCCGGCTGGCCCGGTTGCGGTTGTTGGTAGCCAGGCTGTTGGTAGCCGGGCTGCTGATAGCCGGGCTGCCCATAGCCAGGCTGATACTGAGCCGGGGGCTCTTCCTCTTTCTTACGGCAGCCGCCGACGGCGAGGGCGCCGGCGATGAGGGTGAGCGTGGTGACCTTGAGCGAGATGCGCATGGAAAAGCTCCCTGACGAAATGTCGGGTTGGGGGGCGGACGAGCCGCCCAGAAGCGGGAGGCTAGCCTATAGACGGCCCGCTGCGGTGAGCAAGTCACTCGGGCGAACAAGTCTCAGGGGTCGCCTCCCAAGGCGTGAGCGAAGCGCTGAGAACGCCCCCATGGGCCCCGGCTTACACCCCGCAGCGCCATGAATTACTCTGTGATTTCAATCACTTGCACCTCTGGAGCGGGTGCAGCTGGGGCCTCCGTAGGGTCCCCAGCGTCCGGAGCCCAGCGCACCCCGAGCGCCCCCACCGCCGCAGAAATCAGCCCCAGCCACTGGCTCGCGCTCACTGAGACCACGTCCCAAGCCTGCCCCGTGGCGGCGCGGACCAGGAGCCACAGCCCCCCGGGCGCGAGCAGCAGGAGGTAGAGCGCGCTCCGCCGCCGCGCCTCACGCACCACGCGCGCCGGCCCCGCGCAGGCGAGCAGCCCCAAGCTGACGAGCCCCAAGCCGAGCAGCAGCTTGGCCTCCAGCGCCGGCCCGAGCAGGCCACGGTCGGGATCCGCGCGCCATATTTCCACGCAGAAATTTATGCTGGCGAGCGCCAGCAGCGCCGCCCCGAACAGCTGCCCAGGCGCCTTGAGGCGCCGCCCGAGCCACACCAGGAGCCCAAACACCGCGAGCGAGAGCGCCGCGGCGTAGAGCTGGGTGGTGTGCACTGGGAGCGAGTGGGTGGCATCAAGGGGGATCAGGGCGGCGCGCACTTGGTCGGCCCAGGCGGGGGCGCCGGCGCCGTGGAGCTCCGCCTCCGCCCAGCGCGGGAAGCTGCCGAGCCGCTGCTGCCAAGCGGAGGCGCCGGGGGGCAGCGGGCGTCCGTAGTCGCAGCCAAAAACGTAGCAGCCAACGCGCACCACCGCGGCGCCCAGCAGGGCTCCGGGCGCGGTGCTGTCCAGCCAGCGCCACACCGCGACTGGGGCCACCTGCCGGCTGAGCCACAGCGCTCCCAACCCCCAACCCCCGAGCAAGCCAGCGTACCCGAGCAGCCCTCCATCACGCACGGTGATCCAACTGAGCCAGTGACGTGCGCCTGCGTCGAGCGCGTCGAGGTTCACCGCGACGTAGCTCACCCGCGCGATCAGGACGCCCCCCACCGCCGCGACGAAGCAAGCCGAGCTCGCGAGGGCCCGCGACACCCCCGCGCGCGACGCCAGCCCCAGCGTCAGCGTGTACGCCACGAAGGCCGCCACCACCAGCGATGCGCCCGAGCTGGTGACTTGCCAGTCGAGCCAGGGGATGCGCAAGAGGACCGGCTGCATGACGCTCGCGGTACCATAGACCGCGCAGGTCCTTTAGCATCCTCCGCCATGGGCCGTTCGACGTCGACGCGTGAGCCGCTGAGTAGGCAGCTAGGCTTACTGAGTGCTCTCTGGATTTTGGGGGTTTGGCAAGGCGCTTGCGTGCCACAAGACACCGAGACGCACCGCCAGGCGCCGAAGGCCGCGGCTCTCAAGCCTCGCGCGGCGCCTCCCCCAACGGCCGTTGATGCGCGGCGAGCCGCCGCTGGTGCGGACCCGCTGCTGACCGAACCCTTCCAAGATGATTTCGAGCGCCCGCAAATCGGCGCTGACTGGCACGCCACCTCCGCCGCGTGGCGGATGGAGAACGGCGCCCTGTGCGTGGAGCGCGCGCGCAACCACCCGCTGTGGTTGAAGCGGCGGCTGCCGGTGAACGCGCGAGTGGAGTTCGAGGCGGTGAGCCATGACGCCGCGGGGGACATCAAGGCGGAGGTGTGGGGCAACGGCTTTGGTAACGCGAGCGCTGTGTCCTACAGCGACGCCTCGAGTTACCTCGCGATTTTCGGGGGTTGGAACAACCAGTTCCACGTCTTGGCGCGGCTCGATGAGCACGCGAAGACGCGCCAGGAGGTGCGCTTGGAGCCGAGCTCGACGGAGCTGCGGACCGCGCGCGTGAAGCAAGGGGAGACCTACCGCTTCAAGATCGAGCGCAGCGACGGCAAGGCCGTCTCCTGGTGGGTGAATGACGTGCTGATCCACACCTATGATGACGCAAAACCGCTCGTGGGCGCCGGGCACGAGCACTTCGGCTTCAACGACTGGGACGCCCGGCTGTGCTTCGACAACCTGCGGATCACCCCGCTGCCATGACGCGCTGCGGCTGAAGGTGGCTTCGAGTGGCTGCCGTGACAGGGTGCCTGAAGGCGGCTTCGAGGTGACGTGGCTGCCGTGACACAGCCATGACGCGCACCGTCGAGGTCCCGTCGCTGCCGCGTGATTGTTTTTTTGGGGGGGTTGGACGGCACCGCGTTGCGGAGTCGGTGGGCGGAGAGGCGTGGCGGCGCTTGAAGGCACCTTCGGCGGTAGGGGCGGGTTTCAAACCCGCCCGCGCTGGTCGGCTTGCGGCGAACGGTGACCGCGTGTCGTGCTAGAACGCCAGGCTGCCGTGACGCCCGAGGAGCTAGAACATGAAATCAGTGAGCTCGAGCATCGCCTGGAGCGGCTGCGCGCGCTGTACGAGCAGTACTTCCTCGGCATCGAGAAGATTGAGCCACACGTCGCGCGCAAGGACGTGGACCGGCGCTTCTGGGCGCTGCGCAAGATCAAGATCCGCAACACCGCGCGGCGCTTCAAGCTGCAGACGCTGATTCAGCGGTACAACACCTTCCAGCAGCACTGGGCGCGGATCTGTCGGGAGATTGAGAACGGCACCTACCGCCGTCAGCTGCTGCGCGCAGAGCGGCGCGAGGCAGGCGCGGTAGGGACCGCGCGCAGCGTGGCACCGGGAGCTGATACGGCGCGCGCGGCGAGCGAACGTGAGGCCGCCGCGACCGACTTGGCCGCGCTGATGGACGAAGAGATCGATCTCGCGGCGGAGGCCAAGCGCGCGCTGGCCGCGGTGATGGCGCCGCGCGCTGCGGCTCCGGCCGCTCCCGAGCGCGCTGCGCAGCACACGGCGCCTTCAGCGCCGCAGGCTTCAGCGCCGCGCGCGGCGCCTCCACCCCGCGCTGAGCGCTCTCAGCCGCTCGATGCGCTGGAGCTCGATGATTTGGATCTAGGGCCCGCGCCGAAGCGCGCTCCCGCGCCTTCACGCCCTCAGGCCGCGCCCGCTCCGCGCGCGCCCGTTCCAGGCGCCGCACACCCTCTCTCAGGCGCCGCGCGTCCACCCGCCACACCAGGCGCCGCGCGCCCCATGCCCGTCGCAGCGCTCGGCGGCGCGCGCCCCCCAGCGAGGCCAGCCGCCGCGAGCCCCCAAGCCGTCAGGCCCCCTGTCCCAGCCACCGCGAGCCCCCAAGCCGTCAGGCCCCCTGTCCCAGGCGCCGCGCGTCCGCCCGCCGTGAGGCCGCCGCTCCCAGGCGCCGCTCAGGCTCCCGCAGCGCGCCCCCCTGTCCCCGCGCGCCCCGCGCCCGCTCAGGCTCCCGCCGCGCGGCCCCCCGCGCCTGCGCGGCCGAGCCCCGGCGCTTCGCGCCTCAGCGACGAGCGCGTGAACCAACTCCACGCCAACCTAGTCGCCGCCAAGAAGCAGCTCGGTGAAGCAGCCCAGGTGAGCCGCGGCGGGCTCCAGCGCCAGCTGGAGGCTTCGATGGTGAAGCTCCAAGAGAAGCACCAGGGCCGCAAAATAGACTTTGAGGTGGTGGTGCGCGAGGGCAAGGCCGTGGTGAAGCCGAAGGTAGGGTAGCGCTTGGGTGGCTGCTGCGTAGTGGCGTCAGCTTGAAGCGACTCAGTGGTTTGGAGCGCCCATTTGACGCGTTGACCAGGCTCCTGCCTCGGAGAAGGCTATCAGGATGAAGCGTCTGCTTGGAGTGGCAGGGATGCTGTTAGGCCTCGTGGCGCTTGGGTGCGGCCCAACCTGTTATGACGATTACGTCAACCCGAACTTTCGGGTCAGCGTCACGGACGCGCAGACTGGGGAGCGCATCTGCGACGCGGAGGTGAGCATCAACGGTGAGGCAGCGTTCGCCTATGAGCGTGACTGCGACTACGCGCGCGATATCCCATCCGGGGAGACCGCGGAGCTCACGGTCTCTAAAGCAGGGTACCAGGTGCTGGTGCAGCAGCTCTCAACCTCCTACGAGCTCGACGAGTGCGACAAAGCGATCTCGAAGCGGATCGCGGTCAAGCTGCAGCGCGAGTAGCTCGCCCGTCATATGATTCGTGTGGCTGACGAGCTGGCGCGATGGGGCCGCGGAGCCTACTTCACGCGCGCCTTCAAGATCAGCTCGCCCTCGGTCAGGCTGAGCCAGTCGCCGTGAGCGCGGCCGATGAGCGGGTAGGCGCCGTCCAGGCGCGGGAACTCACCCAGGGTGATGAACAGCTGCCCGGTGGCGGTGTCACGGCCGCTCAGCGCGAGCCCAACCCCCAGCACCCCGAACGGCAGCGGCGACGTCTCGCACCGGAGCGGCTCGCCCTCCGCGCCGCCGTAGCCGTCTCCGTGCGGATCCCCGAACTGCACCACGAAGCCGGGCACCACCCGGTGCAGCGCCACGCCATCGTAGAAGCCGCGCTTCACGAGCTCCGTCACGCGCGAAGTGGCGACCGGCGCGAGCGCTGGGTCCAGCGTGAGGCTCAGCGTGCGCGCGCCCTCGAGCGTCAGCTCAATAGTCACTTTGGCTGACTGTAGCGCGCTCACGCTGCGGGAGTCGCTGAAGCGGTCGCAGCGCGCGCGGCGGTCCCCCAAGGCGGCCAGCGCCTGGGCGGCGCGGTCGCGCAGCGTGGGGCTCGGGTGCTCGCAGTAAGGCGCGATGGCGCCCGTGCGATCGGTGAGCTTCAGCGCCGCCGTGGCGTCGATCAGCGAGGCGATGGTCTCGATTTCGCTCGGATCACGCTTCACGTCGAGCGCCGCGTTGAGCGCCTTCACCAGCGCCGGCGCGGCGGCGAGCCCCGGCTGCTCCGCCTCGTCGTCGCTCGCGCGCGCTGGGTCGCTGGCTAGCACCTGGGCGGCCACCGCCACGGTGCCCGGCTCCTTCGCGGCCAGCGCCGCGGTCAGTACGTTCACCTGACCACGCGCCTCGGGGTGGGTGCGCAGCAGGTCGATCGCCGCCTGACGCACGCGGCGATCCTTGCTCCCTGTCAGCTCGAGCCAGCGCGCGTTGCGGGCGCGCTCGAGCGGCGCGCGGTCGAGCACCTCAAGCACCGCGCGCGCCTGAGTGAGGCTGTCTGCCGGGGCGCAGGCGAGCAGCGCGGGGTGCAGGCTGCGCGTGTTCGCGACGCGCGACGCCGCCGCGCAGCGCAGCATTTCCGCGCGGCGTTTGGCGGGCTGCGCCTCGGGCACTGGCAGCTCGGCGAGGCGCGTGAGCGCCGCCTCTCCCGCTGCGCGCGGCGGCGCGAGCGCGCGCACTAGCTCCAAGAGCAGCACGAAGGAGGGCCCCGTGAGCGCCTCCGTCACCTGAGCGGGCGTGCTCGCCAGTTGGCTCAGCGCGTCGCGCAGCGCCTCTTGGCCTGGCGCCGAGAGCTCCGCGAGCCCGCGCGCCGCGAGCAGCCGCGCGTTCATGGGGCGCTTGGGGTCCAAGGCCACGCGGTGCAGCTCACCGGCGGCCTCCGGACCACAGCGCGCGAGCGCCTGCACGGCGTAGCCACCGCCGCCCGCGTCGAGCACGCTGGACGCCACCTCGCGCACCCGCTTGGCGACGGCGGCGCTGGGGGTGAGGTGCGCGAAGGGGGCGAGCGCCACCTCAAGCGGGGGCTGCGCCGCGGCGCGCTCAAGCAGCTTCACCTGGGTGTCGGCCTGGAGCTCTCGAGTGCGCGCAGCGAGCCGCGTGAGCGCCAACGCCGCCTCGCTAGGTAGCCGAGCGATGTCTGAGCGGAGCCAGGCTTTGAGCGTCGCCTCCGCCTCGGCGCCACCACAGCGCGCCAGGGCACCCGCGAGGGCCGACCACGGCTCCACCTGATGGTCAGCTTGTTTGTCTAAAGCGGGCTGGCTGGGAGCCGAGGCTGGGGCTGGCTTGCCTGCGGTTGGCGGGTTTGGGTTGGGGGGTTTGGCACCGCTCTCCACGGCCAAGCTGAGGCTCGCGGCGCGCGTCGCCAGCGCCCGCACCGCGGCGTACTCACGCCCCGCGCAGCTCTCCCCCACGCCGTACGCTGCCCAGCTGAGCACCTCGGGGTGCGGATCGCGGAGCTGCGCTAAAAGCAGGGGGTGCGCCGCGGCGTCCGCGATGCGCGCGAGCGCGCGCGTGGCGGCGACCCGCGTGGCCACGTCCGGCGACTCGAGCGCGCTGATCGGCACCGCGCCGGTGTCGCGGCGCTGCTCCGCGAGGGTGAGCGCGAGCCGCTGCTTGGCGCTGAGCGGCTTCACGGCTCGCGCGTCATGGTCAGTTGTGCTGCCTACTAGAGCGTCAGCGCTGCTGACTGATGGGCCGCTCGCGGAGCTGCTCGGCTGCGCGCTCGCTGACGCTGCCGCGCCTGCCTCGGAGCCCGTGCGGCAGCTCACGAGGCCCACGCCAGCGCCGAGCGTGAGCAGGCACGCAGCGCCACGCCAAACCCCCAAAACCCGCCAAGGATCAGGCGAGCGACCCGCGCCGCGGCTCATCGGGCTCGGTCATCCCTCCCGGGCTTGCGCTCGGTCAGGGGCTGGTGGTCACTCGGGCGTTTGGGCTGGGGCTCGCTCGGCTCGCCACCGACTAAGCGGCGCACGGCCGCGCCCACGGCCTCCCCGCTGCGCGTCTCGCACAGGTCGAGCGTGAGCGCCCCCTCGCGCCTGAGGCTGGCGCGCAGCAAGTGCGCCGGGCCCGCGAGCCGCAGCCGCTCGGCGCACTCCAAGGTGAGCGTGGCGTCTTGCGCGATGACCACGTCCACCGCGCGCTCCTTCAGGATGCGGCAGGCGTCCTCCAGGGTGTCGGCGGTGCAGGTCTCGCAGCGCACGGCGCCGAGCTCGTGCGCCATCGCCTGACGCACGCTCGAGTCGGGCTCGAAGATCAAGACGCTCGGCTCGTACGCGCTTGGGAGCGGCAGGCTCAGGCGCGCCAACACGCCGCCCTCAGGGCGGTTCATGAGGTGCAGTGAGCCTTGATGGTCGCTCACGATTTGGGTGGTGATGGGGAGGCCGAGCCCGGTGCCTTTTCCATGGGGTTTCGTGGTGACGAAGGGCTCGTAGAGCGCGTCGCCGAGCCCCGCGGCGAAGCCTGGCCCGGTGTCCTCCACCTCGAGGTGAACGGCCAGCTTGCTCCGCACGACGCGCAGCACGACCCGGCGCTCACTGCCCGCCGCCGCGGCGTCGATAGCGTTCGTCAACAGGTTGACCACCGCTTGGGCGAGCCGCGGTGGGTCGTGGGGCACCTCCACGCCTTCGCAGGGCTCCACCTGGAGCTCCACGCGCGCCAGCGACGCGCGCGCCTTCACCATCCTGAGCGCGATGCTCACCGTGACGTTCAGCGGCGCGCTCTCGACTGTGTTGCGCTCGCGCCGCGCGAAGCCGCAGATGTGCTGCACGAAGCCACTGATGCGCTCCGAGGCGTAGGCCATGTCTGCTGCGGCTTCAGTGAGCTCGCTGTCGCCGGTCTGCCGGGCGCGTTGCTTCAAGTAGGAGCTGCTCGCCGTGATCACGCTGAGCGGGTTGTTGATCTCGTGGGCGATGCTGGCGGCGATGCGCCCGATGCCCGCCAGTCGCTCGGTGTGCTCAAGCTCGCGGATCAGCTGGCGCCGCGCGGTGACGTCTTGTGACACCTCCGAGTAGCGGAGGCTTGAGTACGGTGCGCGCGGGACCGGCGCGAGCGACAGGTGCACCAGCAGCTCTTGGCCCGAGCGGGTGTAGCGGATCACCTCCGCGACCTGACAGGCGCCCGCGCTGAGCCGGCGCTGCAGCCCACCGCCGGGCTCAAGCAGGGTGATGCTGCGCCCGACCATCTCCTCGGCGGAGTAGCCGTAGAGCGACGCTGCTCCTTGGTTCCAGGTGAGCACCACGCCGCCTTCACCGAGGCCGATGATGGCCTCGAAGGTGGCCTCCACCAAGAGCGCCAGATCGTTAGCCTGGGCTCGGAGCGAGCGCTGACCGCGATCGAGGGAGGCGAGCTCCACGTCGCGCTGCAGCAGCTCGGCGAGCTGGGCGGCGTCGAACGGCTTGACCAGGAGCGGCGCCATCAAGCGCGGGACGATTCCATCTGGATCTGCCGTCAAGTACACGCGAAGCCACGGGTGCTCCTCCGTCAGCTCCTCGAGCAGGGCGCTGATGTGAGGGACATCCGTGTCGGCCACCACCACGAGCGCTTGGTTGACGGCGAGCAGCTGCCGCGCGTCTTCCACCGTGGAGGTCCAGTGCGCGAGGGTGCCGGCGCGGCTCAGGGCGGAGCGCAGCGCGCGCGCGGCGTCTTCGTCGCCTGAGATGATGAGCACGCTCACTCGAGGCGCTCCATGGCGGCGAGGATCCCACGGCGCCAGTCGCTGTATTCGTCAGGTGAACGTTCTACTAGGGTGCTCGTGATGGTGGCGAGCCGCTCGCGCGTCTCCGCCGTGAGGTGGGTGGTGTTGGCGATGACGTCGTCCACTGCCCGGCGCACGAGCGGTAAGGCGCCCTGCTGTTCGGCCTCAGGCGTGCTCTTGAGCAGCGCCTCGATCAGGTCGACCGCCGTGACGGGCTTCAGCGTCACCTGCTCGTCGTCTCTTGGCGGCGGCTCGGCCTTGTCCCGCGTCGCGTTCGCCGTGGAGCGCATCGCGGTGTCCACCAAGATCACCTCGAGCGTCGCCGTCCCCACGCCCAGCGTGTCCCCTGCCTTGAGCACCTGAACGCCCTGCACCAGCGCGCCGTTGACGGTGATGCCGTTGGTGCTGTTGAGATCCGCGATGGTCAGCCCCTCGGGTCCTAAGCGGAGCGCGCAGTGCTCACGTGACACCAGATCATCGCTGATCACGATGCTGCAGTAGGGGCTCCTCCCGAGGATGGTCTCCCCACGCCGAATGGGGAACCGGGTGCCCTTGTAGCTGACCCAGTAGGTACTCAATGGGCTCCGGAGGTTACTTGAAGTCGCTGCAACCATGCACGACATTCGGGGGCGTCCTCACAGTGCGGAGGCGCCGCTCAGCCACGGCGGCCTCCCACTTCTTCGGGGTAGAGCGCTGGTGTCGCTGCATCTTGGCCAGCGCCACGGCTCGATCTGGGTTCGGCGCCCTGGCCAGGGGTGGGGGACTCTGTTAGACGCCTGGGAGTTCGAGCCGCTCAGGTTAGCGCCGAACGCTGGGGCACCGTCCCCTCCTTCCTTCGTGTGACTGAACGTAGCCCCCCCCTTATGGGACGCCCCAGGTCTCCCGTCTCATCCCCACCCGAGCCCAGCAGGACCGCGCGCGAGCCGCGGCCCGCGAAGGCAGGCCGTGGTGGCAAGCGTCGCCGCCAGAGCGCGAGCCCTGAGCCGCGGCGCGACCGCCAAGAGGAGGAGGTGCGGTTTCGGTTCGAGGAGGACGAGGAGGAGGAGCACCCGCACGAGGTGTCGCCGGAGCGCTACCCGATCGAGCTCGACCCAGCGCACATCGACGCGGACGCAGCCAAGGTGGTGCAGCGGCTCGTGCGCAACGGCTACCAGGGGTACCTCGTCGGGGGCTGCGTACGCGATCTGCTGCTCGACGCGTCCCCCAAGGACTTCGACGTGGCGACCAGCGCGCGCCCAGATGACGTCCGCACCTTGTTCCGCAACTCCCGCGTGATTGGGCGGCGCTTCCGCTTGGTGCACGTGCTCTACGGCGGCGGGAAGGTGATCGAGACCGCGACCTTCCGCAGGAACCCCACGCCAGAAGACAAGTCAACTGACGATCTGCTGATCCGCGATGACAACGTCTTCGGGGAGGCGTTTGAGGACGCCGCGCGCCGCGACTTCACCATCAACGGCCTGTTCTATGACCTGGAGCGCGGTGAGGTGCTCGATTGGGTCGGCGGCATGCCTGACATCAAGGCGCGCATGGTGCGCACCATCGGCGACCCGGTGGTGCGCTTCCTGGAAGATCCTGTGAGGATTTTGCGCGCCATCAAGTTCTGCGCGCGGCTCGATTTAGGGATTTCGCCCGAGGTGTACGACGCCATCGTGTCGTGCCGTGGCTCGCTGGCGATGGCGGCGCGCCCGCGCTTGTTCGAGGAAATCTTGCGCTTGATGCGCGGCGGCGCGAGCCATCGCTCAGTGTGGCTCATGTGGGAGACGGGCGTGCTCGACGTGCTGCTGCCTGAGCTGTCCTCCTATGTCTCCGACACGCAGGAGGAGCAGGGCAACACCTGGGCGCTGTTCACCGCGGTGGACCGCGAGACGAAGCGCCGCGGGCGGGCGTTTGACGACATCGTGCTGTGGACGGTGCTGCTGCTCGATCCCATGCTGGAGGCCTGTCAGGGAGCGGAAGATCGCGTGGGGACGGCCGCCGAGTTCCTTGAGCCCGTCATCGACCGGCTCAGCATGCCCCGCCGCATCGCGGACGCCATCCGCCGCATCGTGGCGATGATGCCGCGCCTCGAAGGGGGCCGCCCAGGTCGCTTCTCACGCACCCCACAGTACGAGCTCGCCCAAGACGTGGCGCTGCTCGTCCGCGCCGCGCGCGGCTTACCTCCAGCGCCTGGCCCTGCAAACGCCGAGCGCGCCGAACAGAGCACCGACCACGCGAGCCAAGAGCCCCCCGCAGACCGTCAGCGCAGCTCACGGCCTCGCAAGCGCCGCACGTAGGGCGCAGCACGCTGCGCCCGGCACGTCAGCCCACCGTACGATGCCGCACGTAGGGCGCAGCACGCTGCGCCCGGCACGTCAGCCTGCCGTACGATGCCGCACGTAGGGGCGCAGCACGCTGCGCCCCACACAAGGCTAGTTCGTCAGCTCCACCCGCAGCAGCTTGCGGCCGATGAACACGTAGTCCCCATGGCCTAGCTCCGACTCCGACTTGATGCGGATGTAGGTGCCGTTCCTGCTGTCGTGATCAGTCAGGGTGTAGCGCCCGTTGTCGTCGGCCACCGTGCAGTGCTGACCGGACATGTAGGCGTCCCCTGGGAAGTTCAGGTCGCCGTTCTCGCGGCCGATCTGCAAGGAGGTGCCGCGCGCGCACACCGTCATGCCGGAGGCGCCGCCCTCAAGGATTTGTGAGAGACGGAACGCGGTGGGGTGCTTGGGTGACGAGTAGAAGAAGGTGCCGTCCACCTCCGCTGAGTCGTTCGCCTTGGGGGTGGGCTCAAGCCGGAACACCTGCTCGCCCGCGAGGAAGGTGTCACCCGCTGCGATCTCCACCGAGCCACGGATGCGCAGGTAGACGCCGTTCAGCGAGCCCTCGTCGCGCACCACGAGGCGGTGATCGCGGTAGAAGAAGTTCGCGTGCTTGGGCGAGACGAACGGATCGTCTGGGAACTCCAGCTGGCCGCGCCGCCCGACGATGTGCTGATCGGCGTGCAGGTGGTACCCAACCCCATCGAGCCCCTCCCCACGGATCACGATCAAGCGCGCCTTCTCTGGGTTCTGGATCTCACTGAAGTAGTGGACCTCCCCCTTCAGGACGATCTCAGGGACCTCCGCGCCGCACCGGCCGCAGAACTTGTGCCCTGTGGGGACGGGCGTCATGCAGGACGCGCAAACAAAATGCCTGGCTTGATCCATCGGGTTCTCCTCGGCGGCGACGCCGTGTGACGGCGAAGCGGCCGCCGGCTCGGGCAAGCGTTGCCCAGCTTCTGCTAACTTGTGAAGATCTTTGTGCTGAGGCTCAGCAAAGTCTGCGGCTTTGGGGCCGGCTGGCTGCACCACCTCGCTCAGTGGGGCGTCGCCGAGGGCGATCGCGGAGGCGAGCGCGGCGCTGAGCGAGCTGGGCGCCACCTCAGGGGGGAGCGCGTCCTCACCCAGGGCCAGATCGTGGTCGCAGCGTAGGCAGCGACGGGTCCCCATGACGCTGAACGCTTCACACTGGCCGCAGCAGACCCCAATCTCCTGAGCGGCCGCGTTCATGGCCCTCCGTCCGTAGCACAACCGCCCGCAGCGGCGAAGGTAAGTGCCTGAAATCATGGAGGCTCGGGCCGCGCGCGTGGCTGCGCGCCGCTCGTGGGCGTGCCTGCTGCCCTGCCTCGCTCTTCAAGCGCTGGCTGCCGCGCCGCTCCGCTTCGCTAGCGGATCCAGGTGAGGCGGTGGTCCACGTCGCTCCAGCCGTCCCGGCTGACGAGTCGGAAGAGGACGCTCTCACGGCAAGTCTCGCGCTCCACCGCGCCGTAGCGGCGGGAGTCGAAGGGGTAGAGCCGGTTGTCGCTGAGCAAGAACACCTGGCCCTCCCCCAGCTTCATCTCGGTGACCAACGTTGAGCTCTGAGAGCGCTGCTCGCTGATGTTGCCGCGCATGTGAAGCTGCCCCCCGAGGTCCACCTCGGTGCACTGCTGCTCCACCTCACGTCCCGTGTTCGGGTCCTCCGCCTTGAAGGTGCCCTGGGTGCAGGCCCGCTCACTCCTGACCAGGCCCTGGTTCACCCACAGGTCTTGCCCCTGCACCTTCACTTGGTCGTTCGCCTCCCCGACGATGCGCCCAATCACCACCTCCCCAGGGTTCTTAGGGTCATCGCACGCCACCAGATCGCCGTAGCTCGGCTTCGTGAGGCGCCACAGGATGACCCAGTCTCCCGCGAACAGGGTGGGTGAGACGGACGTCGTCAGGATGGGATCGTTGTCGGGGAGCTGCCACCAGCGGAGCGCCGTGAGGCGCGCCAAGCCAACGACGACGCCCATGACGACCGCCGCCCAGAGCAGGAACTTACCGAAGGCTCGCATGCGCTGCTCGTTCGTGAACACCCAAGCGTGCCACAAGGCCCCAACTCATGGCAACCAGCGAACAGGTTCGCTGCTCTAGGGGCGGGTTTCAAACCCGCCCTCCAAACAGCGCCTTTAAGGCGCCGGGCAACCCGACAGCGGCGGCAACTCCGCTGGGCTCGCGCCGCCCGCTACGGCGCGGGCGTTGGCGAACAGATCTCGGAAGGCGTCCAGACGAGTGAACTCGGAGACGTCTTTCGTCTCCTCGCTGCCGTCCATCGCGCTCTGGGAGACGACGCCGACCAGCGCACCCTCGCGGGACAGCGCGGGGCCGCCAGAGTCCCCTGGGCAGATGGACGCCACCGCGACGTAGCGCCCGTTCTTCAGCACCTCCACCGCGCCACCCTCGCGCCCCTTGCGGCGCACCCCTTGCGTGCTCAAAGCGCAGCGCCCGAAGCCAATCGTGTGCACTTCATCGCCGAGCTTCGGCGGCGCGTCGAGCTCCGGCGTGAGGGTGCTCACCCCGACCAGCTTGCGCTCCAGCACCAGCACCGCGATGTCCCCCACCCCCGCGCGGTGACCGCACGGTGGCGCGAGCACCGCGCGCACGCCCACCTCCCCCCAGGGCAAGTAGTCGCCACCGAGCTCCACCCGCAGCTCATGAGGCGCCATGTCGCGCGTCAAGATGTCGCCTGCCGCATCGCGCTGGGCCACGCAGTGGTGCGCCGTGAGCACCAAGTCCTCCGCGATCAGCGTGCCGGTGCAGGTGGAGTGCTCAGCCACCACGCGCACCACGTAGTCGTCCGCCGACACCAAGCTGATGGGCAGCGCCGGTGGCTCGCCGCGCTCAAGATCGGCGGCGGCGGCGGGCGCGACGCTCGGCTGCTCCTTGCCGGGCCGGAGCGAGCTCAAGGTGCTGCACGCGATGCTCGGCGCGAGCAGCGTGAACACGGTGAGCAGGCGGAGGGGGCGCATGGCGGTGACCCACGGTGCTCAAGAGAGGGTGCTCAAGAGGACCCAAGGGGTGAGGCTGAAGAGGCGTCTAGGAGAGCATCATCATGAGTGCGGCGAGCGCTCAGTCTATCAGGGCGAGGCGCTCCGCGGTAGCAGGCGCCGCGCGCGCCCTGCCGCGGCCGTTTCCACAGACTCAATTCGCCTCCTGCCAGCGCCGTCTCAGGGCCACCTGAGCGCGGTGCCAAACCCCCAAAACCCCGTTAAAATCCTGCATGGACTAGGGCCGGGGGGGTTGGACGGCACCGCCCTGATGCGTCCCTGCGAGCTGCGTCAGCGTGACAGCACCAGGTCGTCGCGGTGCACCACCACCAGCTCGCGCGCCGCTTGGCCGCCGTGGGAGTGGCCGAAGAGCAGCTCGAGCTCGCTGCGGCGGCGCCCGGCGACGCGCGCCACCTCCATCGCGCCGAGGTGCGCCAAACCTCGTCCTATTTCCTGACCATTTGGGTCCACCACCAGCACCGCGTCCCCGGCGTTGAACGCCCCGCGCACCCCCAAGACACCCACCGGGAGCAGGCTGCTCTTGCCCGCGAGCAGCACCTCTGCCGCGCCGTGATCCACCACCACGGCGCCGCGAGGCCTGAGCGTGTAGGCGATCCAGTGCTGGCGTGCTCTGAGCGCGCCCTCCTTCGGGTGCACCAAGGTGCCCACGTCCTCCCCCATGAGCAGCCGCGGGATGACGTCCGGCTCCGAGGCGCTCGCGATCACCACCCAGGCGCCGGTGCGGCTCGCCTTGCGCGCCGCGTCCACCTTGCTGGCGATGCCTCCGCTACCGAGGCCGCTCGGCTTGCCCTGCTCGGTCACCTGAAAATCTGCGGGCAGCTCGCTCAGGCGCTGGCCCCCTGCGTCGAGCACGCCGCTCACGTCCGTGAGCAAGAGCAGCACCTCGGCGCCGACCAGCGGCACCACCATCGCCGCGAGCTGATCATTGTCCCCAAACCGGATTTCATCCGTGGAAACAGTGTCGTTCTCATTGACGATGGGGAGCAGCCCCGCCTCCAGCAGCTCGCTCAGCGCGCCGCGCGCGTTGTTCAGGCGCTCACGGTCCGCCAAATCAGCGTGGGTGAGCAGCACCTGCGCCGGGATCAAGCCGTGCTCCGCGCAGGCGTCCTCATAGCGACGCATCAGCACGGACTGCCCCGCGGCGGCGGCGGCTTGGAGCTTGCTCATCTCCTTGGGGCGCTGCGTGTAGCCCAGGCGACCGCAGCCGAGCGCGATGGCGCCGCTCGACACGAGCACGAAGCGGCGCTCGCTCGGATGCTTTGGTGAGGCATCCTGACTAGCTATTTGAGTGCGTTGAGCGGGCGGCAAGGCGCGCGCCTTCGCGAGCTGCGCCGTGAGCGACGCAGGCAAGCTGGGGTCGCTCGACAGCGCGCGCGAGCCAACCTTAACCACCACTCGCCGGGCATGTGCCAGGGCCGCACGGGCTACCGTCATCGGCGGCGGTATACCCGTAGAGCGCGCCGAGAGCGACCACCGGTTATCGCGCTCGCATCAACCGGAGGGCGCGGCAGCTCAGGGGTCGCGCTCGGAGTTCGCGGCCAGCGCCTGGCAGTTCTTTCTTTTGGGGGTTCACTCCCTCCTGGTGTGTGACGTGGTCGTTGGGAGGCGCTGTTCATGCGCCGTGCGTCACTCTTGTCACGGTGCGCGACCTCACCTGCGTCTCTACGTGGCCTTGAAGGACGTTGCATGACACGCCATGGCGCCGATGAGCTGGTGCGCGACCTCATGAGCATCTCCATGCGTCCCTGAAGAGTGTTGTGAGGTGTCTCGTTGCGCTGGAGAGCCGGTTCCAGGCCTTATGGGCGTCTTCGGGCGGCCTTGAAGAACGTCGCATGGAGCCTTGGGGAGTTGAAGAGCCGGTTGGACGGCACCGCCTTGAGCGGCAGTGCGCTGTCCACCGCTCAGGCCGCCGAGCGCCGCGTCGAGCTCCGCGCGCAGCGCCGGGCCCCATGCGCGCGACCGCCTACACTTGCCCTAGCGCACGTAGGCTACCAAGATCGATGAGGTCCTTCGGTCTACCTGCCGCTTGTTTGGCGCGGATGAGACCTTCAACCGTGAGCACGAGCAACGGCACTCCGCCGATGTTGAGCTCGCTCGACGCCGCGTCCACATGCTCGAAGGTGCCGAGCCCTGGCACTTCACCAAGCAGGTCGAGGGGACCTAAGTCGGTGTCGAGCGTGAAGTTGAGGCCAGAGCGAAGCGATGCTTCATCCAGCACGAAGGGCAAATCGGCGGGGACACCGCGCAGCTTGGGGTGCACCTGATGCAACGCCTGGGCGAGGCGTGCCAGGTTTTGACGATCGCGAGCATAGGCGATGTCGAGATCTTCCGTGGAGCGCTGCACGCCGCGCGCGATCAGCGCGACGCCGCCGATGATGGAGAACCGAACCTCGTGCTCAACGAGCAGGGCCAATAGCTCGCGCAGCTTCATCTCTGGCCCTCCTTGCCTCTTCGGCAAACTGCTGCATCTGCTCTAACCACTCGATGCGTTCGGTGGGGGTCTTGGCGAGGGAGCGCTTCAGGAGCTCCCGATCGACATCGCGCGCGAACAGCTCGCTGAGGATGTCGAAGCAAGTGCGCGGGGCAACGCTTGTGCCATCGGAGCAGTCCATCAGTGTCACTATAGCATGAGCGATGCATGCCCCAACGGAGCGATCGCCGCTTGGCGTGCTGCCGGGTGCAGCGCTTACCCGCGGTGAGCCTTCAACCTCGCGTCTCTACGTTGACGCCGCGCTCAGCGGCTCGATCAGCGACAGCTCGAGCACCGGCGTCTGAGTCTCCACCGCGCAGGCGACCAGCGCGCTCCGCGCGGCGCTGTGGAGGCGGAAGGAGCAGGTGTCGCTGGGCTCCTCCGCGCGGCTGAGCCGCTCCAGCGTGACCTGACGCGCGGCGAGCGCCTGAGTCAGCGCTGCGCCATCGCCTGCGACGCGCACCAGGCAAATGCTGTCCCCGCTTAGCACCTCACGCGCCGGCCCCGCGCTGAGCAGGGCACCGTACCGAAGCCAGGCCATGTCCCCGCGCTGCGCGAGCTCCAGGTGGCTCGCGGTGCTGAGGGCCTCCGTCGTCCACAACAGCGGCACCCTGCTCGCCACCTCCGTCAGCTGACGCACAAGCCAGCTTCCGCGGAGCTCATCCAGGCCATCGAGCGGCTGCTCCAACACGATGAGCTGGGGCGCGCTGAGCGCCAGCGCGTGCAGGCACAGCGCGCGGAGCTCGGCGGGCTCAAGCGCGGAGGGCCGCGCGCGCGCGTGCCAGCCGAGGTCTAGGCGCCGCAGCAGCTGCTCCGTGACGCGACGCGGGCTCGGGATGCGTAGCGTCCCGAGCAGCCAGCGGAGGCCCTCAAACACGGTCTCATCTGCCCACAAGAGCCCCCCGGCGGGCAGCAGCCGCACGCCGCCCTGCAAGGCATGCCGTGCGGGAATGCCAGCGAGCGTCAGCTCACCGCTCGAGGGCTCCGCCGCTCCTGTGAGCAGGCCCGGCAGGAAGTGCACGTCGCCGACCAGCGCCACGAGCCTAGCGCCGCCAGCGCCCGCCGTGAAGCTCACCCCGGAGATCAGCGGCGCGCCGCCGCGGCTCACTGTCAGGTTAGATGACTGAATCAGGGGCATCATGGGCGGATGGGCGCTTGTTCGAGGCGCATCAGGGCCTTGTCGCCCTCGTAGACGAAGAACGGGCCCAGGGCGTGGACCACGCTACGAAGCTGAGCCGGCAGCTCAAGCTTCATGTCGGCGCGGAGCCCCTCGATGCCGAGCAGCTGCCCGAGCAGCGAGGTCTGGACCACCGGGAGCTCCACCAGTGGGGCGTCAGCCGCGAGGTTCGCCTGCTTCGCCGCGTAGGCGATGGCCTGACGTAGCCCACCGAGCTCATCCACCAAGCGCCGATCGCGCGCCTGCTCGCCGGTCCACACGCGACCCTGAGCGACCTTGTCCACCTGCGCCTTGCTGAGCTTGCGCCCAGCGGAGACGCGCGTGAGGAAGGTGTCGTAGAACTGACCCACCTTGCGGTTTAGCTCCACGCGCTCCGCAGCGGTGAAGGGGCGGAACAAGGACTCCGCGTCGGCGCGCGGCGCCGTCTTGGCGGTCTCCACGGTGACGCCAATTTTCTCCATTAAGCCGGCGACGTCCGCCTTGCCATAGAAGACCCCGATGCTCCCGGTGATGCTCGCGGGGTTGGCGAAGATGCGCTCGGCTGGGGCGCTGATGTAGTAGCCGGCGCTGGCGGCGTAGCTGCCCATGCTGACGACCAGCGGCTTCACCTGGGCGGTCAGCTCGGCCTCCCGCCAGATGACGTCCGCCGCCATCGCGGAGCCGCCAGGCGTTTCTACGCGCAAAATGACCGCGCCGATGCTGCCGTCTTCGCGCGCCTGCTTGAGCGCCTCAGCCACGGTGTAGGAGCCGACCAGGCGCATGCCGAGCAGGGGGATGGTGGCGGAGCGGCCGTCCACCATGTCACCGTCGACGTACACCACGGCGATGGAGCGGCCGCCGCGGAAGCCGCGCGGCCTGGTGGGCGGGAGCACGCCGTCGCGGATGATCTCGGTGTCGCGCCCAGTGAGCTCGCGCAGGCGCTTGGGCAGCTCGTCGTCGAAAGCTAGGCCGTCGACGAATTTTGCGATGAGCGCCTCGCTGGCGATGTGCGGCCCCGAGGCGATGTTGTCACGCACCTCCTTGGGAGACAGCGCGCGCCCGGCGGCCACGCCCTCCACCAGCTGACGCTCGAGCTGCTGCAGCAGGTCCTTCCTGTCCGCCCGAGCGACGCTGGTGCTGCCGGTGCGCATCAGGCGCTCTGGTGCGCTCTTATGATCGCCGATCCGCACAAAATCCGCGCGGATACCTAGCTTGCTGAGCATCCCCGCCAGGTAGGTGTTCTGCGCCTTGAGCCCCGCGAAGCGCAGGCCGCCCGCTGGGTTGATGAGCACTTGGTTGGCGGCGCTGCACACGTAGAGCGCCACCCCGCCGCCATCCTCCAGGTGACAGAGCACGCGCTTGCCGCTGCCGCGGAGGTGATACAGCGCGTCGCGCAGCTCCTGAGCGTGCGCGAAGCTCGCGGCGGGGCTGGTGCGCAGCTCGAGCAGCACGGCGTCCACGCGGGGCTCCTCCGCGATGGCCCACAGCTTACGCAGCAGGCGCACGTGGCCGCGCGCGTCCGCGGTGCTCTCCAGGCGGAGCCGCACCGCGGTGCGGCTCACCTCCGCGCCAGGGCGCTCACGGAAGCCGCGCACCGCGACCTCACCGAACAGGACCTTAGGATCAGGCGCCTGCTCACCGACGCTGCCGACGGTGAACTCGGTGCTGCCGACCGGGGTGGAGGGGTAGAGCGAGAGCCCCACCGTGCCGTAAGCGGCCTGGTCGTCCAGCACGGACAGCGCACCGAACACCTTGCCGACGCTGCCGAGCCCGATGCCCAAGGTGAAGCGGGGGGTGATGTCCACCTCACTGTCGCCTGTGCGCTGTGGCACCCAGGCGAACAAAGCCTCGAAGCCTAGCTCCACCGCGCGCGAGCCGAAGGGGAGCACGGTGAAGCCGGTGTTTAAGGTGTTGGGCAGCTCACTGCCTAGGTTCTGCCCGACGATGGACAGGGAGAGTGACTCCGCGGGGCGCGAGGTGAGCGCGAGGGTGTGGGAGGTGAAGCTGCTCCCTGGCAGCGAGATGCGCTGCAGCGAGTACCCCAAGGACAGGGCGTCGCTCGGCGTGGCGGCGAGCGCCCAGGTGAGGGCCTGAGTGTCGCGGTCGTCGCCGACCAGATCCACGCGCAGGCCGCTCGACAGCCCGAGGAACAGCGGGGTGGCGAAGGAGAAGGCGTGCCCGGGGGGCAGGTAAGGATCTTCCGGGGTGAACAGGCCGCTCCACCTGAGCTCGCTGCCCGGCATGAAGCCGATGTTGGCTGGGTTCAGCACCAGCGCGCTGCTGTCATCCGTGCTGGAGACGCTGCGGCCGTAAGCGGGCAGCCGCCCGGTGGAGAGCTCGGAGGTTTGGCCCTGGGCGACGCCGCTCACGGTGAGGGCGGTGAGCAGCGCGGCCAGTGGCGCAGCGAGGCGGAGGCTGCGCTGGGTGGCGCTGGGTGTGCGCTGGGCCTGCCGGGCGGCGCTTGGTGAGATTGACTGACGAGTGCGCTGCGCGGCACTGGGTGTGCGCTGGGCCTGCCGGGCGGCGCTTGGTGAGGTTGCCTGACGAGTGCGCTGCGCGGCACTGGGTGTGCGCTGGGCCTGCCGGGCGGCGCTTGGTGAGGTTGCCTGACGAGTGCGCTGGGTGAAAATCCGCGCGGATTTGTTAATAGCTGACTGGGGCATGGTGATAGTCAGGTGTTCGTTCTAAAAGCGGTGACCCTGATCGCTGGGCGCATCAGGGCAGCTGAGCGTCTGCTGAGCGCATCAACGCTCACCGCCTTCATAGACGAAGAACGGCCGGGCTGCGCGGATTCCGGCGCGGCGCGTCCTCGCCCTGCATGGGAGCGCTTTTCCGGGCTCGGGTGGCGGCAAACGGGCCGGCGCTCTAGAGTTCCGCTTCAGGCTGGGGCGCCTCATCGGTGTCAGGCGTGCCAGCTGGCTTCGCCTGCTCCTCGGCCTTCGGGGGCGCGCCGAAGCCGCGCACGGCGACATCGGTGAAGTAGATCGGTCCCGGGAGCATGGCGCCGCCGGCTAGCTCAGCGCTCCCCTGGGGGATGGGAGGGATGGGCGGGGTGAAGGACAGGCCCACGGCCAGGATGGCTTCATCTCCCCAGAAGTAGCTCATCGAGCCAAACAGCTTGACCATGTCGCTCAGCGCGACGCCCAGGTTGACGCGGGGCACGGGCCTAGACTCAGGGCGCTTGCTGTAGTGGCCCATGGGCCCATTCACCCACAGCAGCTCGGCTCCCAGCTCAACCCCGCGGTGCCCCAGGGGGAAGGTGGTGACGCCGAGGTTGATGTAGCCCGTGTCATGGTTCCGCTCGCTTAGGGTAAGCCCGTGCAGCACCAAGGCGAGCGAGACGAACTTGGAGGGCCGCGCCGTGGCGCCCAGGGTGAGGGTGGCGATGCCGCCTGGATCTGAGGTGCTGCTCTCCGTGGCTTCCCCCCTCATCACATCACTCGAGCGCAGCACCTTGCCCGAAGGGTCGATGTACTGGAGCGAGAGCCCGAAGGAGAGGGACTCAAGCGGCGCCATGGCGAGCCCCCAGGTCACGGTCGGCTCGTCGTCCACGAGATCCACTCGAGCGCCGCTGGCTAGGCCTAGCGGGAGCTGGGTGGCGAAGGCGAGCGCGTGCCCCGAGAGGAAGCGAGACGCCTCCTCGCCCCCTGGCAGGAGCGCGCCGCTGTAGCGCAGCTCCGCGCCCGACATGAAGCCGAGGTTCGCGGGGTTCTTCGCGAGGGTGGAGCTGTCGTCCGTGCCCGCTAGGCTGCCGCTGTGGGAGGGTAGCCGGTAGGTGGACGTCTCAGCGACTTGGCCTTGAGCCGGGCTGCTCGAGGCGAGCGCGGCGAGCAGCGCCGCGAGGGGTGTGAGCCGCTGGGCGACGCGTAGGGCGCTGAGGCGTTGGGGTGCGCTGGTGCGTTGGTGCATGGCGTGGAGGAGACTGGGAGTGAGTTTAGTCAGCACAAGAGACGAATGGCCTGAAGTGAGGCGCTCAGGGCGTGGCACCTCAGGGGCTGATGAGTGGCTGCTCCAGGCGCATCAGGGGCTCGTCCGCTGCGTGGATGAAGAAGGGGGCGAGGGCGCGGGCCGTGGCGCGCCGCCCTGCGGGCGCCGAGGCGCTGGCGTTGACGCCGCTCCGCAGGGTGGCGAGGGGCAGGGGCGCTTGGGCGGGCAGCTCGAGCAGCGGGGCGTCCTCCGCGAGGCGCGCGCGCTTCGTCACGTAGGCGATGGCCTGACGCGCCCCGCGGCGGTGGAGAGGTAGTAGCCCGCGCCGCTCGCGTAGCTCCCCATGCTCACCACCAGCGGCTTGGTTTTGGCAGTGTGCCTGACCGCACGCCGGATGGCCTCCGCGGCTTTGGCTGAGCCACCAGGCGTCTCCACGCGCACGATCACGGCGCCCACGCTGCTGTCCTCTCGCGCCTGCTCAAGCGCCTTCGTCACCGTGCGCGCGCCAGCCAGGCGCGCGCCGAGCAGGGGCACGCTGGCGGAGTCCCCCTCCACCAGCTCTCCGTCGATGTACACGATGGCGATGGAGCGCCCGGTGTGGAAGCCGCGGGCCTTCGTCTTACTGAACGCATCTTCCTTGATGAAGCGCGGCTCGGCCTTCTTCCCAGCGAGATTGTAGACGTAGTTCCCGAGCTGATCTTCCTCCACCAACACGTCGACCAGGTTGGCGGTTCGAGCTTCGGCTGCGGTGCGCTCTCCCGGGGTGATAGCCTGGCGCGCGGCGTCAGGCGCGAGGCGACGCCCAGCGGCCACACCGAGGGTCACCTGGTGCTCCAGCCGCTCCACCAGCTCGCTCCGCGTGGTCTGGTTCCAAGCGGCGCGCTCCGCTGGGCTCTTGTGGAAGCCGATCCGAGCAAAATCCGCGCGGATATTGTGCCGATCGAGCAGGTCAGACAGGTGACCCTCGGGGCGGCTCGGGCTCGCGAAGTGAAGGCGACCCTGTGGCTGAATGAGCGCTTTGTCAGCGGCGGCGCAGGCGTAGACGGCGAGCCGGTCGCCTCCTTCCAGGCGGCACACCACGCGCGCGCCGCGGCTCCGGAGGTGCACTAGGGCATCGCGGAGCTCTTGGGCGCTCGCGATGCCGGTGACGGCGCCGGCCGGCAGCTCGAGCAGTACGGTGTCGATGCGCGGCTCATCTGCCAGGCGCCAGAGCCGCCGCAAGGAGCGCAGGTGGCCGCGCGCGTCGCTCGCACGGTTCAGTCGGAGCCGGACAGAGGAGGTACCCACCTCGGCTCCTGGGCGCTCGCGGAAGCCGCGCACGGCGAGCTCGGTGAAGAGACGCTGGCCGCTAGTGCGATCGTTGGCCGCTGTGCCGAAGGTGAGCTCAGTGCTCCCACCCGGGACAGCGGGGAAAAGTGAGAAGCCCAAGATTCCGTAGATCTCGTGCGGCGTCTCTTTGATCTCAAGCTCCAACACGTTAACTGAAGTGAAGATCCTGGCCACACCGCCCATCCCGAAGCCCAGAGTGAATCGTGGTGAGATGGTGACTTTGGGATCGCGGTAGTAGTCCGGGCTCTCGCTTCGGCCCGGCTCGTAGATGACGAGCGACTCAAGCCCCACATCGATGAGCCGGGTACCTAGTGGCAGGATGGTGAAGCCCGCATTGACCGCCGCGCCCTCCCAGCGCCGGTCGTCGGTTGGTAAAGCCAGGTTCTGACCAACCAAGGAGAAGGAGAAAGATCGAGACCGAGCGGTGAGCGCGATAGACAAGTAGTTGATGTCGTCGGTTAGGTCGTGATCCCAATGGATGTTCTGGAGTGAGATGCCGAACGAGAAGGAGTCGCTCGGCGTGACGGCGAGTCCCCAGGTCAGCATTCGAACGCTGCTCAGCCGGTCCAGTAAGTCCATTCGAAGTCCGCTAGTCAGGCCGTAGCCGAGCGGTGTCGCAAAGGAGAGGGCGTTCCCTTCGAGTAACCCATCGGAGGCGTGGGTCCACCTGAACTCCGGCCCCGGCATGAACCCAATGTTCGCGGGGTTGTGGGCCAGCGCTGTGGTGTCATCGGTGCCGGCCAGGCTGCGCCCCCAAGCGGGGATCCGCGCCGTGTAGACCTCCGCGAGGTCCGCGCGTGCCGTACCGCTCAACGTGAGCACCCCGAGCAAGGCAGCGACTGGCGCCGCGAGGCTCAGGGCGCGCGCCCTCAGCGCCGTGGCGCTGGCGCGCTCCATGCGTCGCAGTGTCACGCAAGGCTTAAAAATCTTCGCGGAAATGTAAGATGAAGCACGCGGCATGGTCACTCTCGAAGCTCAATGGATGGTGGTCACAGTCGGATCGGCGCTTGCTCCAGGCGCATCAGGGGCTCGCCCCCCTCGTGAATGAAGAAGGGGCTCAAGGCGCGCGCCACGGAGCGGTGCTGGCGTGGCAGCTTCGCGCTGGCGCGGACCCCGCTCTTCAGGTGCGCTTGGCTGGTCGGCGCAGGAGCCGGGAGCTCCACCAGCGGCGCCCCTTCGGCCAAGCGGGCGCGCCTCGCGACGTAGCCAATCGCCTGACGCAGGCCGCCTAGCTCATCCACCAAGCGCCGCTCGAGCGCCTGCTCGCCGGTCCACACGCGGCCTTGGGCTAGTTCGTGCGCTTGACGTTTGGTGAGCTGGCGCGCCGCGGCGACGCGCAAGAGGAATGCGTCATAGAGACGTACTACATCCCGATTGCGCACACGGCGCTCTTCAGGGCCGTAGGGGAGGAAGCGGCTAGGTGGCTCCGCGGTGAGTCCGAGGAGGCTCGTTAGGGCGGCAATGTCGGCCTTGGCGTAGTGCACGTTGATGCCCCCGGTGATGCTGCCTGGGGAGGCGAAGACACGCTCCGCCGCGGTGGCGAGGTAGTAGCCAGCGCCGGCAGCATAGTCACCCATGCTGACCACGAGCGGCTTCTTTTTAGCAGTCATACTGACTTCATGCCAGAGCGTCTCGGCGGCTCGGGCCGAGCCGCCAGGTGAGTCGATGCGCAAGACGACCGCGGCGATGCGGCTGTCCTCGCGAGCGCGCTGGAGCGCCTCGGTGAGGGTGCGTGAGCCGACCAGGGCGCCGAGCTGGGGGACGCTGGCCGAGTCACCCAGCACCAGCTCGCCGCTGAGGTGGACGATGGCGACGGCGGTGGTGGAGCGCCTGGCGTTGAAGCCGCGCGGCTTGGGCGCTGGGGGCGGCTCATCCGTTAGCAGGGATTCCTTCCCCGTCAGCTCGCTGACGTAGCGGGCGGCGTCGTCGTGGGACGCGACGGCGTCGATGAGCGCCGCCGTGGCCACGTCGGTCGGAGCGCTGGAGCCTGGGGCGAGCGCCTCGTGCACAGCGTCAGACCCCATGCCTCGCCCCGAGGCCACGCCCTGCGCCACCTGGAGCTCCAGCTGACTCAGCAGATCCACCCGAGCAGCCTCCCGCAGGGCTTCACGCTCTGGGCCCTGATGAAAGCCGATTCGGATAAAATCCGCAGGGATATTATGTTGGACGAGCAGGCCTGGGAGGTGAGCCGCGTGATCTCGCCACGCGCTGAAGCGCAGGCGCGCTGCCGGCTGAAAGAGGACCCGGTCGGCGGCTGCGCAGACGTAGACCTCAAGCTGGCTCCCGCTCTCAAGGTGGCAGAGCGCGCGCTGACCTCGGCTACGGAGGTGGACTAAGCCATCTCGGAGCTCCTGCGCCTCCGCGACGCTGCGGACGGCGCCTGGGCCGAGCTCAAGCACCACCGCATCCACCCCAGGCGCCTCGGCGAGGAGCCAAAGCTGCCTGAGGCGGCGCGCGTGCCCGCGCGCGTCGCTGGTAGCGCGCAGGCGCACCCGTACGGCGACGCTGTGGTGCGGCTCGGAGGTCTCTGAAGTGGGACCCTCCTGGAAGCCGCGCAGCGCGACCTCACTGAAGCTGATGAGTGGATAGGGGATGGGCCCAACGGTGAGGCTGCCCAGGGCCACCTCCGCGCTGCCCTTTCGGAATGAGGGGGAGTAGGAGGCGCCGAGGATCCCCCCGAACCCCGCGCTGATCGTGAATGAGCCGAGCAGCTTGAACCCCTTGCCGAGCCCGACCCCCGCCGTGAGGCGCGGGACGATGTGCGCCTCTAGGTCGTTACTCGAGCGCTTCGGATTCAGGAGGAGCAGCACCTCTGCGCCAAACTCAAGCTCGCGTGAGGCGGTGGGCAGCCAGGCGACGCCGGTGTTGAGGTGGGGGTGGGAGCCGAAGCCGAGATCAGTGGTGGGGTCGGTGGTGCTGTGGGCTGCCACTGAGAAGGACAGGGCTTGGCTTGGGCGTGTTGTGAACGCCAACCCGTAGAGGTTGAACCCGTCATCTCGCGGCTGGAACGAGCGCGCGATCGACAACCCAAGGGACCCATGATCGGTGTCGAGCGCGAGCGCCCAGGTCAGGCTCCACGCATCAGAGGCGAACAGATCCGCGCGCAACCCGCTGGCTAGCCCCCACAAGAGGGGCGTGGCGAACGCGAGGGCGTTCCCCCGCGGGATCCCCTTCACCAAGATGCTCGACCACCGGAGCTCAGGCCCCGGCATGAAGGCGAGGTTCGCGGGGTTGTGCGCCATCGCCGTGCTGTCATCCGTGCCAGCCAGGCTGCGCCCCCATGGGGGTACCCGCCCAGAGGCGGTCGCCGCGGCGTCCGCCCGTGCCCCACCGCCCCACATGAGCCCCATGAAGAGCACCGCGAGCGCTCCCCAGCGCCGCAAACCAGTACGCGCGGCGCGCCGCATCCAACCATGGAATGCGGCGCGCGGCTTCATCCCCCAAAAATCCTTCTTGCGGCGAGCACCTGACGAATAGCGGCTCGCCGCGCCATCAGCTCGTCATGATCTTTCACCGGGAGGAAGCGCGCGGCGTCGCCTACGCGCGGCACCCGCACGAAGCGCGTGGGCAGGAAGCTGGTGATCTCACCGAGCAGCCGCTCAAGCTGGAGGAAGCGCCGCTCCCCATCACGCTTCTCCACGGCAAAATAGCTGAAGCGATGCTCGCTCTGCGGCAGCGCCGCCAGCGCCTCAGCGTTCACCCAGAAGGTGTTGGTGTTGAACACCGACACCTGGCTCGGGTCAAAGCTCGCCGGCAGCCGGAGCTCCTCCAAGATCACCGGGCGGCCATCTAACCGCACCGGCACCCCACCGCGATCGGTGCCCTGTTTGTCCACCACCTCACAGCTCACCGCCGCCCCGTGGCTCAGGTGCCAGCCAATCAGCAGCGGATCGAGGCAGGCGCCCAGGTTGTCCACGTTGGTGATCAGCACCAGCCGCCCGCCGCGCGCCATGAAGCGCGTCAGGAGCCCGCTCCGCGCGAGCGCGTCGGGGAGGTCACCGTGCCCCGGCGCATGGCTCATCAGCTGGCCCGCTGCGTCCCGCAGCAGCGCGCCGCTTGAGCTGAAGCGCAGCGAGAGATCCTGACGAAAGCTAGAGACAGACAGCTTCGCTGACAAAGTGCGCGCGGGCTCCTCCTGGAGTGCGCGATGGAGCGGCTCCTCCGTGGCCTCGCTCGTCATCAGCCACAGCGGGCAGCGCGGGCCGAGCGCCGCGATCTCGCGCAGCCGAAGATCGAGGAAGCGCTGCTCATCCACCGCCTGGACCAGCGCCTTCACCACGCCGCCCATGCGCGTCGCCATGCCGCCGGCCAGCACCACGAGCGCGCAGGCGCCGTCCTCAAGCACGCGCTGCCCCAGCTCGATCAGCGCGCGTCGCTCCGCTTCCCCCTGCGGCAGCTCCGCGATGTCTTCGGCGAGCGGCGGGGCGACCTGCCCCGTGACCTGACTCGTGGTTCGCCCCGAGAGGTGCGCCGCCGCGCGCGCGATGAACGCCTCCGGCGAGAAGCCGTGAGCGCTCAGCTCAGCCACTGCTCCTGCCGCGCTCGCCAGCTCCGCGCGCAGCAGCCCCGCGAAATCGCGCTCCATTCCCTCGTCTGCCATGCGACGAGCGTAGTGCGGGTGGCCCGCGCCGTACGGGAAATATCCAGACCCGCGCACACCTCGCGAGGCGCGCTCGCCGCTCGCGTTCGGTGTGCTGCAGCGCGGCGTCATGGCGCGGCTCACACTGCAGCAACCGTGCCCTCGAACAGGCAGCGCCCGTCGCCTCCGCTCACCAAGAAGTCAGAGTACCTGATCCTGCTGAGCCCCCGCTTGCTGCCGCGCGGTCTACCGAGAAATACTCACGGAATGTCCGCACCCGCGTCTCAGCGCCGCACCCCGCTTCGCGCGCGCCCGTGGGGAGCGCTGCTCACGCTTGCGGTGTGCCTCTCATTCCCAGGGTGCCTGCTGGGCACGCAGCAGCACCCCCGACGCACGGAGAGCGTGGACGCTCCCCCCGATCCCGCGCCCGGTAGCGGGCAGACGGTGCTCGAGGGCGCACCCCCCGCCGAGCAGCAGGTCCCCGAACCACCCCCCGCCTGCGCTGGCGCCGTCCAAGTCCCCGCCGGCTGGGCCTTCACCGGCACGGACTACCGCTGGCGCCCCGCCACCTGGCGCTGCCCCGAAGCCTGGGAGCGCTGAGGTCCCTCGCGAGCTCACGCCAGGGAGTAGATGGGCTTGTCCCCTTGGGTCATGATGAAGATGCGCCTCAGGATGACAGCATCCCAGACGACCTCGGACGAAAAGACGAGCTCCTGTCCTGATGCGTCGTTCAAGAGCACCACCCGCAAGGACACGGAGTCCATGAGCCGGTAGGAGAAGTCGATCTCCTTGAGATCCATGCCGCGCAGGACAAAGTACACCATGGCGCGCATCTCGTTGGAGACCGCCAGGGGGAACAGCTCAATGAGGGGCCTCAGTGCTTCAGGGTCCGCCCGCATCTCATCGACGAGGTCAAACGAACCTGGTGGGAGGCGCCTCGCGACCTCTCTCGCTGTCCCGGCGACCTCCTGGGCGATCCTCTGAAGGCGCAGCTCTCGGTCCTCTGCGAGGAGCTCACCGAGCCCGCACTGCTCTAGGAGCTGCTCGATCGCTTTCATGTCAGGAGCGCGCTTCATGCGTTCACGCGGCGCTCGAGACCACTCGGTTGTGAGCGATGGAGTGAAGTGTCTCCTCCACGAAATCGGACAGGGGAGAGCCGGGGAGGTCTGTGACGATGGTCACGCTCTCATCGGTGATGATGACGTGGGCCATCGTGGATTGGTTCTCATCGGTAGCGCCGGAGGCCCGCCACGATTCGACGCTCTGGAAGTCGCGGTAGATGAAGAACTCTGCATCGCGGGTCACCTTAGGGAAGCGGACCTCGCTGAAGGGGGTCGCCTCCGTTTGGTCAGCGTCCTGTACGTAGGCGCGCGGCCACTTCGTTCGGAAGTGGCGCAAGATGAGCCCGGCTTCATAGCCTCGGGTCCTACCCGCTAATACGAGGTCATGACCACTGATCACAGGCTGGTCTCCCCATGGTACTCTTGCCTCACCGCACTCACCACGTAGTCGCCTGGGGAGTGCCGGATGTAGGCGCCCCGCCCGCCCCGAAGTGGAGTCAAGTCGCCTGCGTCCGTGAACTGAAACCTGAACGCGAGCTTCGCGCGCGGGATCCGGAGTCGGTTGGCGAGGTTGGGTGTCTCGGGTGGCAGTGTCGTGAAGTACGCACCGCGTGGGTTGGAGCAGGGAGGCTGGGAAGCCTTGAAGCACCAGTCCGCTTGGCTAGAGATCGCCGTGTAGCCTGCCTTGTCGGTGAAGTGGTTCATCGCGCGGGCGCTAGCTTAGCACATCCAGCACCGGACTGAAGCCCACTCACGAGCCCCCCTTCACCACCTCACCGGTGCGAAGGTCAATCGGCAGCTCACGCAGCACTTGGGGCGAAGCGCAGAGCAGCGCAGGGATAGACCCTTTGACGTGCTTTTGGATGTGTGAAGCTAGCCGCTTGCCCTGCTCATAGTCCTCAGTGAAGGCGCCAAAGTAGCGCTTTCCGTTGTCCTCCGTCACCACGAAGCGGGCGCCACGAAGCCAGGTTTGGCCGCGGATCGCCTTGCGCGTGAGCGGGAAGTCATAGTCAGCTGGAGTGACTTTCGTGAACGCGTACATGAGCACGAAAGGCTGCTCACAGTCGCTCTGAGCGGGCACCGGCAGCCGCAGGCTCGCTCGCGCGCGCTGACCCCACTTCAAGCTGTGCTCCGTTGGCCCGCCCTCTGGAGGCGCGCCGAGCGCGTGCAGCTTGCCTCCGCCGGCGACGAACACCCGCGCGTCGTGCGGCGCGAAGATCTCCTCGGCCTGCGCGCCCTCAGGTAGTCTCAGGCGCTCCCACTTGCCATCACCCGGAAGCCGCCACACCGCGTCACCCGCCGCGATCCACACAGTCCCCTCCGCGCTAGCGGTGACGCGCCGCGCGGCGATCTCCGGCATCAGCCGCACCTCACTGCCGTTGAAGTGGAGCAAGCTGCCGCGGTGGCTGATGTAGATGTCCTCCGCTGAGCGCACCACCGAGGTGGTGCGCGCGAACTCCTGCTCATCGGGGCGCAGCCCCGCCACCAGTGCCACGCGAGGCTGCGTATCGCCCGGCGCGAACCACTCGAGGTTACCCGGCGTGCTGCTCGGCCCACAGGGCACGCCGAACACGAACACATGCCCTGTCTCCAGCGCGAGCATCTCCGTGGGCGCGAGGTTCGTGCGGCAGCGCGGAGGCGCGGGCTCCTTGGGGTTCGGGTAGGGCGTCAGCTTGGGCACCGCGGGCGCCGCACCCACCGGCAGCACCCGAAAGGTAGGAGGCCTGTCGTCGATGCGCCAAGTGTCGAACGCGAGCGAAATGATACGTCCATTGGACCATTGGCTCATCCCCACGTGGAGCCAGCGCTTGGCCTCGGGTAGCACCCGCGTCCAACCTTTGGCGTCGAGCCGCGAGGTCTCGCTCCACCCCACGCGCCCGTCGGAGGCGACGTAGCTCGCGTAGATGGGCTTCGGCCACTCACCCACCACACCAGTCACCACCGCGATGCCCTCAATGCCGCGGTTCAGGCGCTCTTCATCCTTCAGCTCACCGCTCGAAGTGAGCAGCAAGAAGGCGACCCCCAGCGGGCTGTTGATAGCAGGTCCACTGACTATCGCATGGTCTCCTACGGGGAACAGCTGCACGTTGGCGCCGAAGCGCGCCCACTCGTGGAACAAACTGGGCTCGTCCGTATCACTCACCAGGGAGGGCGCGGGCTCGGCCATGGCCACCGGGCCGCTCGGCGCTGGCTGAGCCGCTTCAGCGGGTTGGTTTTTTGGGGGTTGGACGAGAGGCGCTGGCGCGCCGGCGCAGCCGGCGCTGAGCGCCGCGAGCGCGCCCCAGGCAGTCCATGTCGCGCGCGTGACGGAGCGCCGCCCGCCGCGGTTTGATTCAAGATCCAGGGTGCTCATCAGTTCGCTCCGTCAGGCTTAGTGTCAGTGGGGCTCATCAGTACACGCGGTGAGGTTGATAGTCAGTGTGACGAATCACTCGGCGTCGTCAGGCTCAAGATGCCGCTCGCGAGCATCACCTCGGCCTCGACCGTGGCGGCTTGAGTCTCTGAGTCCGGCGTCGCCACCCGCTGGTAGCTGACCCACCAAGCGAGGCGCTCGTCACCTGCGAGCGGCGCGCTGGGGCTCAGCTCGAGCGTCACCTGGCGCGCGCCGCCGTCCGCCGGCAGCCGATCATCCCGCAGCAGCTCGCGGCGCCCCACGCCGCCAATAATCGCCGTGCGGAAATGTCTGCCGAGGTGGCGAGCCTCGCGCGCCAGCACCTGGTAGTCCTGGCCCACCAGCTCCACGCCCACCTCGATGCGCCGGAATAGATCCCCGGTGGGGAGCGCGTGCCCCACGCCCACCTGGCTGAGCGTGAGCTCTAGCCGGAGCGGCGCGTCGCGCCGCAGCGCCACGCGCACGCTCCGCGCCAGTAGCTCAGGGGAGCGCGCTCCAGCGAAGGCGTGGCTCGCGCGGCCGTCTTTTCCGCGCGGCATATGACACTGTGCGCAGGTGGCGCTGGCGTGGGGGGAGGCGCGGTGCTCGCTGACGGTGCTCTGCATCAAGAGCGGCGCGCCGCGCAGCGGGGCGTCGGGGAAGGGGAACTCATGGCAGCTCGCGCAGGCGAGGGCAGGCGCTGCATCGAGCAGCCTCACCACCGGGTGCGGCGCTTCACCATGCGCCTCACCGCGGAGCGCCCCGCTGTGCGGCGCTTCAGCTTGCTGCCTCGCTGAGCCTGCGAGGATTTGTCCGTTGACGACGTGGCACGTCACGCAGCCAACGCCTAGCTCGGCCAGCGCCTGGGGAGGCTCACTTCGCACGTCGGCCTCCGGCGCGTGGCAGCTACGGCACCAGGGCAGCGGCTCACGCTCGAGCGCCCGTTGGTAGCTGGGCGAGAGGTACGCCTGCTGGTGCAGGGAGCCGCGCCACTGTTGGGCGACGTCCTGGTGGCACCTCTCGCAGGCGGCGTTCAGGGCGAGCGCGGCCTCGCCGCGCGCCGGATTCGAGGGCGGCGCCCACGCGCTCGCCAACGCTGTGGGGAGCGGCGCTGCGCCCATCGGCTGCTCCGCTCGCGCGCCGCAGCCAACCAGCACGAGCAGCGCGAGCGGCAGGCTCCGCACGACGGCCCCCGCTACCTCCCCCACAAGATCAGCGTCTGATCTCCGGAGCTGGTGAGCAGGGTGGTGCCGTCCCGGCTGAACTCTGCCGCGTACACGTTGGCCGTACCGGCGTGGCGCAGGGCCTTCACGAGCACCAGCTCGCTGCCGCTCCCTGGCTTCAACACCCGCGCGTGCCCGTCGTAGCTTGCCACCACCACGGCGTCGCCGCTCGGTGAGAAGCGGGCGCGGTGGGCGTTGTTCTTGAGGCCCTTGTAGGTCTGCATGTTGGTCGGCGCATCGAGCGGGATCAGCCACACCTCGGCGCCGGCGACGACGAGCAGGCGCCCGTCAGGGGAGAGATCGACCGAGTTGGTGTACTCAGGTGTGCCGTGGGTGAGCAGCACCCGCCCTGCCTCCAGGTCGACCACCTCCAAGGTGTTCGAGGGGAAGTAGGCGATGCACAGCCGCTTACCGTCTTCGCTGAGCACCCAATCCTCAATGCGCTCTTGCGACTCCAGGTGGAGCAGGGCGCGCCCCGTCTGGTCCATGAAGAGCAGCCCGCCGGTCTGCTGGGGGATGCGCGCGGCGGTCAGCCCAGCGACCTTCCCGTCGCGCGTCCAGCGCAGGGAGCCGAGGTTCGACTTCATGCTCAGCCCGCCCGCGGCCTCGCCGGTGGTGGCGTCCAAGAGCAGCGCGCTCTGGTTGCGCTCAACCGCGAGCCAGGCGCCGTGCGGGGCGCCGGCCTCGGGCCACAGCGCCAGCGGGTTCGTGGCGTCCGCCAGCTGGACACTGGAGAGCAGCTTACCGTTCAAGAGGTCATAAATCCTGACCTTTTGGTCAAAGCCCATCACGGCCGCGTGGCGATCGTCTGGGAAGCGCTCGGCGAAGCTCAGGTGGCTCACCCCCACGCGGATCTGGCGACGCGCCCGCCACTTGGCGTAGTCCTCCGTTGGGGCGACCACCCGCTGGGGCGTCACCACCTCCGAGAGCGGCGTGGCGGCGAGGCGTTCAGTCAGCCAGCCGAACTGCCTGGGCGCGCCGGGCAACGTGGAGGGCAGCGGCGGGGCAGCGCTGCCGGTGGCTACCGGGGTCGCCGCTCGCTCCGACGCCTCAGGCCCCGTCGCCGCCGCGGGGTCCTCACGCGGCTCGCTGAGCGGCTTGCTAGGCCCTGGCGCGCCTCCGCCGCACGCCGTCAAGGTGAGGAGCCCAGTCAGGGCCATGAGGGCGAGCGGAGCTGTCTTCGTCATCGGTGTTCCAAATAGCACAGCAAAGCACCTGAACGCCGCACTGCCCCAGCGCCATTCCAGCGGGCCGCTCGCACGAAGGCTGCAGCAAGCCTCTCTCGTAGGGGCAGCCCCCCGTGGCTGCCCCCTAACGCTGCCCCCCAGCGCCATTCCGGCGCAGCCCCGCTCAGCGCCTGCCGAACCCAACCCCCCGATCCCCCCTCCCTAGCTGAGGTCAGGGGGACGTACGGGGCGCTCTTGGGCGATGAAGGTCAGGGGGACGTACGGCTCACTCCTCGGGCTGGCAGGAGATGGCCAGGTTCCACGCGGCGAGCGTGGGTGCGTTCAGGCGATCGGTCGTGGGGGTGAGGCGGCTGCGGACGCGCACGAAGGGCAGCTGACGGGGCACGCCGGCGCTGGCCAGCACGCTGTCCACCACCAGGGAGCCGCCCTGGGTGTTGAGGCCTGAGTAGTTCGCGCGGGCGATCGCGTGCTGACCGTTCAGCGCGCTGGGCCCCGGAGGGTTCGTGAAGCGCAGCGGGATCTCCGTCGCGCTGTCGAGGCCCGCCGCCGTGGTGGCGGTGCGGATGTAGAACTCCACCTGCGAATCGTCAGGGGTCGTGGTGCTCCACGACCAGTGGCCCCAGCGCACCTTCGAGCCGTGCGGGCACACGTTCGTGGTGTCGTAGGTGCGGATGAAGTCACCTGGGTCGAACAAGATGACAGGATCCACCGGGACGGGCACCGGCTGCGTCTCCACCGACGCGGGCTGGGTGGACCAACGGAAGTTGTCGAGCAGCACCGTGGAGTCGTAGATCTGATCGCCCGTGTCCCAGATCAGGAAGCGCAGGGTGATGGTCTCACCGGGGATGACAGGCGCGGTGGTGGTGAGGAAGCTGGTGGCGCCGCCGCGCACCCGGTTAGCGCCATCGTTGCCATCGAGGCCCGTACCGGCGAGCGCGGGGTGGGTGTAGATGTTGGGCGCGCCCGGCACATCGAAGAAGCCGATGTTCACCGAGACGGGGTTGCCCGCGGAGTCGAAGGAGATGTTGCGGTTGGCGGGGATACCCGGCGCCGCGCTGTCGTAGAGCGCGATGTAGGTGTCGTTGTACTGAGTGCACACCCACTCCGGGTACTCCGAGCTGAAGAAGCGGAAGTCGTAGGCGAGCGACTGCGCGTTGGTGGGCGCGCGGATCACCACCTCCAGCCCGCAGGAGTCGTAAGCCGCGGTGCCAGCGGGACAGCCAGGGCCGTTGACCGGGAAACCCGGCGGCGGCGGGACATAACCGTTCGCTGCGTAGCCGCTGTTCGGGTTGTAGTAGCCAGGGTCATCCGTGTCCCGCGCCGTGCCGGAGCTGAACGCCGCTAGGTTGGCGCCGTGGCGTGGGGTATTGGGGGATCCCACCGAGCCGAAGCGGTTCGTGATGGCGCGCTGGAGCGTGTTGGTGCAGTCGCTGCCATTCGCGCGGATCAGCCGGGAGCTGATCACGCCCCAGTTCGAGCTCGCCGCGTTGGTGGTGCGGCACAAGTCGATGGCGCGCGCGTAGTCAGCCGGGTTGGTGGAGGCGAACGGCAGCCCGTTGTCGCAGCTCACGGGCTCATCGTCGGCGACACCGCTGCAGTCTTCATCAATGCCGTTGCCGGGGATGTCGAAGGCGCCAGGGTTCACCTGGGGGTCGCAGTCACGGCAGTCCCCCTGGGCCCAAGAGAAGCCGTCACCATCGTGATCGATGTTATCCTGCCAGCACAGCTCGCAGGTGCCGGCGGCGTTGGTCGCGCACTCATTGCCACACACCGTCTCCACCATGCTGACGCACATGGGGTCCCACGCCGTGGTGCAGCAGGAGGGGCGCGCGTCGCAGACCTGCTGGACGCAGCCGCGGTCAGGGGTGGTGCAGACGCCAGAGTCGCAGGAGGGCGAGTTGCAGCACGAACCGCCGCTCGCGCAGGAGCCGCCCTCTGCTGAGCAGTTGGTGGTGAACCCTTGAGTGCGGAGCGCGATGTCGTCGACGCTCCAGCCGCCGCCCACCACAGAACCGTCAGTTCTCAGACGGAATCGTACGCGGAACTGGGTGCTGCGATAGGCGCTGATATCCAGGTTGACGGTGGTCCAAGTTTGGGTTGTGGTGAAGTTCTCGTGGATGTTGGTCCACGTGGTGCCACCGTTGGTGGACACCTCCACATAGGCATGGTCATAGACCGCCTCAATGTGGACCCAACTGCGGTAGATCAGGGTAACCGGTCCGGTGCCGACCGTGGTGTCGATGATAGGGCTTACTAGGGAATCATCCCGGTTATTGCCGTAGCTCCCATTGACGATGGTGCCTGCCAAACGGTTATCAGTGCTGGGGGAGGTGTCAGTGCTGGGGTCACCGGCGGAGTTGGAGCTGGCAGCATTAATCTGCCAGTTGCCATTCCTCGTCCAAGCCGCGCCCGAGGAGAAGTCCTCCGAGTAGAAGGTGTACATGGGCCCAGCCCCCTCGCGGCACACCCCCGAGACGCAGCTCAGCCCGTAGCAGCACGGCGTGCTGCCCCCGCAGGCGCTGTCGCGCGGGATACACGCTGGCGGCAGCCCCACCTCATCACAGCCGCCGCCCAAGGGCCCACCCACCTCACAAGCGTGATGCGCGCAAGCGCCGAGCGACCCCCCCGTGCACACCGCGCCCGGCGTGACGATCGCGCCGTCGGCGCCGATCAAGGTGATGCCGCCATCCGTGATGGCGATGCCAGCGTCCTCATTGCCTAAGCCGCCCGGATCATCTGGGAAGGTTTGGCAGTAAGGGTCGCAAGGATCCGCGCAAGGCACAGGATCCCCCAGGGCCAGCACGCGCTGCCCGCCCTCTGGCGCGCCGAGCAAGGTGACCGAGTGGTTGATCACGCACTCGCCCCAGCTGCCGTTCGGGTTGCAGCTGCGCTCGCCCTCGCCGCACACCTCCTGACCGTTCACCTGACTGACGGTCTCCCCGCAGGGGATGCGTGCCCCTGGGTCGTCGCAGGGGCAGCCCTCCTTCGGTGTGGCGCAGCGGTCTTGAACGCAGGGGCCCACGCTGGGGTCCGTGTCGTCGCAGTCTGGCCCCGCCGGGCAGTTCACCCCAAAGCCGTCGCCGTCCTCGTCCACACAGGCGTAGCCGCCGTCGGGGTTCGTGGCGCCGCTTGGCAGCGCTTCGTCGCCGCAAGCCATCGGCAGCGATGCTGCCAGCCCTGCGCCAGTGAGGAGGGTGAACAGTCGAATTTGGGAGAAGAGACTCATGGCGGCGCTCAATCTGAGGGCAGGCTGGAGAAGTCGAAGCTGACGCTCGAGGCTTGGATGAGGGCGCGAACATCCCAAGGCGGCGCGCCCGCGAGCTGTGAGACGGTGCGTGCGCCGCTCGGGCCCGTTAGGCTGATGTTGCCCGCTGACTCAGCGATGGTCGCGGTGAGGACGCCCATCAGGCGGCTGCAATGCTCTGAGGTGGTGCCGGTGAAGCTGATGTTCTCTAGCCGGATGTGCTTCTGGCTGCCGTCCGTGAGCGAGAGCCAACCCGTGCTGGGCTCCGTGGTGGCGAAGCCGCCCACCTGGAGCGAGAGTGGGTTCGGGGTGGGCTTGAGGCCCTCCGCGAAGGCGTAAGCTGTGCTGACTAGCTCCACGCCGCCGATGTACCCCGTCCCCGCGCCGATCGACGGCTTCACCATGGCGACGATCGCGAGCGCGCCGGGCGCGCTGTAGGTGAGGTGGTTCAGCGTCTGCGCGAGCGCCGCTGGGGTGCCTGGGACGAAGGCGATGCTATCCGTCAGGAAACCTGTCGGACCGGGGCACACCTCATCGACAGGGGGGATGTCCACCGTCCCGCCTGCGCCCGCTGCGCCGCCGGCGCCTCCCCCGCCCGAGCCCGCTGCGCCTCCAACGCCCCCACTCCCCGCTGCACCGCCGCTGCTCCCCGCGCTGCCGCCGTCCCCGCCGCTCCCAGCGTTGCCGCTCCCAGCGCTCCCCCCATCACCGCCGCTCGCCCCGCTGCCCCCTTGACCCCCCGCTCCACCGCTCAGGTTCGCCTTGGGGCGCTCCTCTTCCCCCGAGCAGGCGGCTGACGCGAGCGCCAAGGTGACCAGCACGAGCTGTGGGAGCGAGCGGTGAACGGAGGCTAGACGAAGACGCATGGCTAGGTACGCACGGACTCCACCGGGCGAACACCTGTTGCACGTCTCATGCCCAGGCTGCCCATCGTGGTCCACCGCGAATCCTGAATGATGCCGTGAAACGCGCCACCGTGCGTCTGCAATGATTGCGGCCCTTGCAACAATTTCCGCGGAGTCCTCAGCAGCTGGGTGGGGGTTTGGGGGTTGGGTCGGCACCGCACCTGAGCGCCCTCAACGGCTCGCGCTGGACACTTGCGCAGCATGCGGTGTGAGGGGGCGCCAGCGGCCCCGGCGCGCCTCAAACTGTGATAATCCGCGCGCCATGCCGGAGATCATCGACGTCAGCGCGCGCGAAATCCTCGATTCACGAGGCAACCCCACGGTGGAGGCGGAGGTGCAGAGCCAGAGCGGCTTCGGCCGCGCGGCGGTGCCGAGCGGCGCGTCCACCGGTGAGCATGAGGCGGTGGAGCTGCGCGACGGCGACGCCGATCGCTATTTTGGTAAGGGCGTGAAGCAGGCCGTCAAGCACATCAACAAGGTGCTCCGGCCGGCGCTGGAGGGCTACAGCGTGCTCGATCAGGTGGGGGTGGATCAGGCGCTCTGCGATCTTGATGGAACCGCCAACAAGGGCAAGCTCGGCGCCAACGCGCTGCTCGCGGTGTCGCTCGCCACGGCGCGCGCCGGGGCAGATGTGCTCGACTTGCCGCTCTGGCACTACCTAGGCGGGCTGCAAGCGCGCGTCTTGCCCACGCCGATGATGAACATCATCAACGGCGGCGCGCACGCCGACAACGGGCTCTCGATCCAAGAGTTCATGATCGTGCCCTTCGGGTTCGGCTCGTACACCAAGGCGCTCCGCGCCGGCACCGAGATTTTCCACGCGCTAAAGAGCAGCCTGTCGAAGGACGGCCTCACCACCGCCGTTGGCGATGAGGGCGGCTTCGCGCCGCGGCTCGGCTCCAACACGGAGGCGCTCGACCGCGTCCTCGCGGCGATCGAGGCGGCTGGGTACAAGCCGGGCAGCCAGGTTGGCATCGCGCTCGACGTCGCTGCCAGCGAGTTCTTCAAGGACGGCCAGTACCGCTACGACGAGCGCCCCAAGAGCGCCGCGGAGATGGTGCAGCTGTATGAGGAGCTGGTGGCGAAGTACCCCATCTTCAGCATTGAAGATGGCCTCGATCAGAACGACTGGGACGGCTGGAAGCTGCTCACGGAGAAGCTCGGCAAGCGGGTGCAGCTGGTGGGGGATGACCTCTTCGTCACCAACCCCAAGCGCCTCGCCGAGGGGATCCGCCAGGGTGTCGCCAACTCGATCTTGATCAAGCTAAACCAGATCGGCACCCTGACGGAGACGCTGGACACCATCCGCCTCGCGAACCGCGCGGGCTACAAGGCCGTCATCTCTCACCGCTCCGGGGAGACGGAGGACACCTTCATCGCCGACCTGGCGGTGGCCACCAACGCCGGCCAAATCAAGACCGGCAGCCTGTGCCGTTCGGATCGCGTGGCGAAGTACAACCAGCTGCTGCGCATCGCCAGCGAGCTGGATGAAGGCGCCGTGTACGCCGGCGGTGAGCCCTACGGCCGCTGACGGTACGTGGCCCTGACGGTTGATGCGTTGGGCCATGTCGCGCGGTGGGGGCGACCGGCCGGTCGCCCCCTGCCCGATGGTCATTTTGCCTTACAAATTAAGGCATCGCAGTCCCCCAGGTCCACCTGGTTGGTCACGCGGAGCCCCGCGGCGCTGAGCGCGCGCGTCAGCTCTGAAGGCTCGAACAGGCGCAGTGACAGCGTCCACTGTTCGTTCGGCTGACTGCCGCGCATGGGGCGCAGCTCAAGGCTCACTTCAAGGCGCTGCGTCGCCGCGTGGTAGCGCGCGCGCTCAATGACGCGGCAGGGGACGCCCGTCTCTGGGTGCTCGAAGTACGGCGTGTGGTGCTCACTGTCCAGGTGGTGCGGCGCGAGGCGCAGCACGTCAAAGGCAAACACGCCCTCTTCGGCGAGGTGACGGGCGACGACGCTCAGCACCGCGTGGAGCGCCGCCGCGTCATCAGCGTGGGCCAGGCCGTTGAACGGGAAGGAGATCAAACTGAACCGCCGTGGCAGCTGAAGCGCCTGGATGTCGGTGTGCAGCGTCTGCAGGCGGTCCCCAACCCCCAAAACCCGCGCCTCGGAAGCTAGCGCCTCAAGCATCGACGCGGCGCGATCGACCCCGATGACCGGCACGCCGTCCGCCGCCAAGGCGAGCGCCACCCGCCCGCTGCCGACGCCCAGCTCGAGCACCGGCTCCCCTTGGGGCAGGCCCTGGGCGAGCCAGCGGTAGAGCGCGACGTCGTGCGCGCGCGCACCGAACAGCTGAGCGTAGAGCCGCGGCGTGGCGTAGAGGTCCATCTTGATCCGTGGGGAAGCCGATCGTGAACTCGGCGGGGCGAGGGGCGACAAGCATGTCACACCGGTGCCGCGAAGCGCCTGGTAGCGGCGCAGCATGCTGCGCCCCTATGCGCTTGCTGCGGCTTGGCACGGCGCTCGCTATGCTCCCGGTATGCTGAGCAGCTGTGGGGCGTGTGAGGGGTTCTTGCCGGCGCCGGGCGCGCCTTGTCCGAACTGCGGGGCGCGCTCGCCGCGGCTAGGCGCGCTGAAGGTGGCGGCGCTCAGCGCCGTCTCCAGCGTCACCCTGATGGCTTGCTACGGCGCGCCGATGGGGGAGGTGTGCGACCACTACCCACACCTCACTGAAGAGGCCACGCGGCTCGACGTGGGGCGCCCCGTGTCGAGCTCGGACGTCACGCTCTCGTGCGGCAGCGGCGAGCTGTTCGGCTTCACCGTGTCGCAGCCCGAGCCGGGCGAGGTGCGCGTGCTATGGTCAGGTGAGCAGCCTATCACCGTCTCTGAGCGCGGCTGCGGGGTGAGCACGGAGGTGAGCTGCGCGCCCGCCAGCCAGAGCGGCGAGCTGACCTTCCACACCATGGGTTACAGTAACCTCTTGGTCGCCGCGCCGCCCGGCGCCGCCTCAGGCACCGCGTTGCGCATCGAGTTCACGCCGAGCTGCGGCGACGGTGTGGTGCAAGGCTACGAGCAGTGCGATGACGGCGGCCGTGAGGACGGGGATGGCTGCAGCGCGCGGTGTCACTTTGAGGGAACCGACGCCGTCTCGGACGCGCCCATCGCCGTGCCATGAGCCGCCGGCGCCTGAACGTACTCTCGGGCGACTTCTTCCCGGCGTACGTGGTGTGGGAGCTCACGCTCCGCTGCGATCACGCGTGCGCGCACTGCGGCTCGCGCGCGAGTCAGGCGCGCCCCGATGAGCTGAGCACGGAGGAGGCGCTCCAGGTGGTCTCGCAGCTGGCCGAGCTTCAGGCGCGCGAGGTGGTGCTGATAGGCGGGGAGGCTTACCTTCACGCAGGCTTCCTTGAGGTGGTGCGCGCGCTGGCGGAGGCGGGCATCCACCCGACGCTCACCACGGGGGGCCGCGGCGTCACTCAGGAGCTGGCGCGCGCGATGCGCGAGGCGGGCTTACTTCAGATCTCCGTGAGCGTGGACGGCCGTGAGGCGACGCACGATCGGATGCGGCGCCTCACGGGGAGCTTTGGTTACGCCACGGCGGCGCTCGAGCATTGCCGTGACGCGGGGATCCGCATCACCGCGAACACCAACGTCAATCGCCTGAACCAAGGCGACCTGGAGCCGCTGTTTGAGCACCTTCAGGCCTGCGGCATCACGGCCTGGCAGGTGCAGCTCACCGCGCCCCTCGGTCGCGCCGCGGATCGCACGGAGCTCATCTTGCAGCCGTGGGAGCTGCTTGATTTACTGCCGCGCATCGCCGCCCTCAAGCGCCGCGCCTACGCCCAGGGCATCCTGTTATTGCCTGGAAACAACTTGGGCTACTTCGGGGAAGAGGAGGCGCTCCTTCGCTCCACGAAGCCGAGCGGGCGCGATCATTTCTCTGGCTGCCAGGCGGGGCGCTACGTGCTGGGGCTGGAGTCGGACGGCGCCGTGAAGGGCTGCCCCTCACTTCAAACGAAGCACTATGTGGGGGGCAACCTGCGTCAGCGCTCGCTGCGCGAGATCTGGGAGGAGGCGCCGGAGCTTGGCATGATGCGCGAGCGCACCGTGGACTCCCTGTGGGGCTTCTGTAGCGGCTGTGAGTTCGCGGAGGTTTGCCTCGGGGGCTGCAGCTTCACGGCGCACGCGCTGTTGGGGCGCCCCGGGAACAACCCGTATTGTCACTATCGCGCGCGGGTGCACGCTCGGCAGGGGGTTCGCGAACGCTTGGTGCCAGTCATGCCCGCCTCGGGCCAGCCGTTCGACAACGGGCGTTTCGAGCTCGTGGTCGAGCCAGTAGGCGCCCCGCTGCCCGAGCCGCTGCCGCCCGAGCGCCTGGTGCAGCTCACCTGGGGCAAGTGCCGTAAGGTCAGCTAACCTGACGCCACCGTTCAGCGCCTCACAGCGCCCCTCAGCGTACAAAGTCAGCTAACCTGACGCCACCGCTCGGCGCCCTTCAGCGCCTCACAGCACCACCGAGCGCCCCCTACAGCGACGCCTCTTCCAGCGCTCCGGTCGCCTTCTTGGCAGGCGCCTTCTTGGAGCTGGCCTTCTTCGCCGTCTTCTTGGCAGGCGCCTTCTTCGCGACCTTCTTCACCGTCGCCTTCTTGGTGGTCGCCTTCGTCGCTACCTTCTTCGCCACCTTCTTAGCTGGCGCCTTCTTCGCCGCTGCCTTCTTGGTGACCTTCTTCTTCTTCGACGGGCCGCGTGCGCGCCGCTCGGCGATCAGCTCCACCGCGCGCTCGTGGCTCAGCGTCTCGGCGTCGTCGTCTTTACGCAGGCTGGCGTTGGTCTCGCCGTCGGTCACGTAGGGCCCGAAGCGCCCCGCGCGCAGCGTGATGGTGCCGCCGCTCACTGGGTCTGCGCCCAGCTCCTTCAGCGGCGCCGCCGCGGCGCGCTGACCGCGGGTGCGCGGCGTGGCGAACAGCGCCAGCGCCTGCTCCAGCGTGCAGCTGAAGACCTCATCTTCCGCCGTCAGGCTGCGGCTGTCCGTGCCCATCCGCAGGTAAGGTCCGAATTTACCGAGCTGGGCGGTGATGGTCTCCCCGCTCGGCCCCTGACCCACCTCGCGCGGCAGGCTCAGCAGCTTGAGCGCGTCGCTCAAGCTCAGCTCCGCAGGGTCCATGCTCTTAAGCAGGCTCCCTGTCTTTGGCTTCTCCTTGCCGTCCCCCGCCTCGCCGAGCTGCACGTAGGTGCCGAAGCGCCCTGCGCGCACGAACACCGGCAGCCCCGTCTCCGGATCATCCCCCAAGCGCCGATCGCCCGAAGGCGCCGCGAGCAGCTCCCCCGCGCGGCTCAAGGTCAGCTCGTCTGGCGCTAGCTCTTCGGGCAGGCTCGCGCGATCTTCATCGCGCTGGAGGTAGGCGCCGAAGCGCCCCACGCGCACCACGACCTCCCGGCCCTCTTCGTCCTTGCCGAGCGGCAGCGAGTTGATGGCGCGCGCGTCGATCTCCCCCAGGCGGTCAGCCACCAGCGCGTGCAGGCCGCGCGTGAGGCTCGAGCCGCTTATGTCGTTTGTGGCCTCGCCCGTGCCGAAATAGAAGCGCTTGAGCCACGGCACCGCCTGCTCCGCGCCGCCCGCGATGGCATCGAGCTCGTCTTCCATGCGCGCCGTGAAGGCGTAATCCACCAGGTCGCCGAAGTGCTGCTCAAGCAGCGCGATCACGGCGAAGGCGGTGAACGAGGGCACCAGCGCCGTGCCCTTCTTCCACACGTAGCCGCGCGCTTGGATGGTGCTGATGATGGAGGCGTAGGTGGAGGGGCGCCCCACGCCGAGCTCCTCCAACTTCCGCACCAAGGAGGCCTCCGTGTAGCGCGCCGGCGCCTGCGTCTCGTGGCCCTCGGGCTTGAACGCCAGGCTCGCCAGGCGGTCCCCCTCCTTCATCACCGGCAGGTGCTTCTCCTTGTCGCCGAGCTCCGCCGCGGGGTCGTCGCTGCCCTCCACGTAGGCGCGCAAGAAGCCGGGGAAGGTGATGGTGTTGCCGCTCGTGCCGAACTCCGCGCGCTCGCCGCTCTTCGCCTTGACGCCAATCCGCACGGAAATTGTTTCGCCCTGCGAGTCTGCCATCTGCGAGGCGACGGTGCGCTTCCAGATCAGCTCATAGAGCTTGGCCTCGTCTGGCTCCACCTCGCGCGCCACGTGCTCTGGCAGGCGGAACACATCGCCCGCCGGGCGGATCGCCTCGTGCGCCTCCTGCGCGTTCTTCACCTTGCTCTTGTAGCTGCGCGGCGCCTTCGGCAGGTAGTCCTTGCCGTACATCTGCTCAATCTGCGCGCGAGCGGACTGCACCGCGGAGGCGGACAGCGTGGTGCTGTCCGTACGCATGTAGGTGATGTAGCCGTTCTCATACAGGCGCTGCGCCGCGCGCATCGCCCGCGCCGAGGTGAAGCGCAGCTTGCGCCCCGCCTCCTGCTGCAGCGTGCTCGTCATGAACGGCGCCGCGGGGCTGCGCCGGTTCGGCTTGCGCTCCACGCTCTCGACCACCGCCGGCTGCCCCGTGAGCGCCTCCGCGAGCCCCCGCGCGCGCGGCTCCGTGAGCAGGAGCAGCTCCGGCTTCTTCAGCGCGCCTTGGTCGTTGAAATCTTTCCCCACGGCGACGCGCTGCTCGCCCACCGTAAGCAGGCTCGCCTCGAACGGCGACTGCGAGGCCACCTGAAACTGCCCCTCGATGCCCCAGTACGAAGCGGCGCAGAACCGCATCCGCTCCTGCTCCCGCGCCACGATGATGCGCGTGGCCACGCTCTGCACCCGCCCGGCGGAGAGCTTCGGCATGATCTTCTTCCACAGCACGGGGGAGACCTCGTAGCCGTAGAGCCGGTCCAAGATGCGCCGCGCCTCTTGAGCGTCCACCAGGGCGCGGTCAATCTGCCGTGGCGCCTCAATCGCCGCTTGGATCGCGCGCTGGGTGATCTCGTGGAACACCATGCGCTTCACCGGCACCTTGGGCTTCAACACCTCCAGCAGGTGCCAGGCGATGCTCTCCCCCTCGCGATCTTCATCGGTAGCGAGGTAGAGGGTGTCGGCGTGCTTCAGCAGCTCTTTCAGCTTCTGGATGTGGCTCTTCTTGTCGGCGTCCACCACGTAGAGCGGCTGAAAATCCTGCTCCACGTTGACCCCCAGCCGCGCCCAGGGCTGGCCTTTATATTGCGCCGGGATGTCGCCGGCGCGCTTCGGTAGATCGCGGATGTGGCCGATGGAAGACTCCACCATGAACGCATCCCCCAAGAATCCCGCGATAGTTCGCGCCTTTGCGGGAGACTCGACGATGACGAGGGAGCGTGACTTTGCCATGAGGGGCGCACAACATATTCGGCGCGACCCGGAGCGCAAGACCGGCCCCAGGGCCTGTAGCGGGCTGAGGCGCCGCGCAGGAGCTACCAACCCCCAAACCCCCGAGGAAAGCTCCTAGCGGCTGGCTTCGGCGGGGGCGCTGTGTCCCGGCGTATTTCTGCCCAGCGGGCCGCCAGGGCGAGCCCGAGCGCTGCGCTGGCCCAAACTGGAACGGTTATTCCAGTGCCCCGCGCCTCACCGCGCTGCTCTGACGGAATGGCGCCTGCTGCGTGCTTTGTCCTCCAGCCCGAGCAGCGTCAAAGGTTCGCTGCTCTGACGGAAGCTCACCTGGTCGCCGAGGCGCAGGCGGATCTCCTCGTGAGGGCCGTCGAGGTAGAGCGCCGCGTCATGCATCTTGATCTGCACCTGCACGCGCTTGCCCGGTGCCACGAGGAAACGACTCAGGCGGTAGGCGCCCTCCTCGCGCACGTAGGGCTCGCGCGCCACGAACTGGAGCTCGCCTGAGCTGAGCGGCAGCACCTGCCCACCCGCGGAGCGCTGCGCGGCGGTGGAGCCAGCCGCGGGGCCAATCCAGAAGCCGCTCGAGCGCTGCTGCTCCGTGAGGCGGCCGCGCTTGATGATGTAGCGTGAGGTGTGCGCCGGCGAGGTGTGACAACACAGCGCCTCGTTCAGCACGCGGCGTGAGCGCACGCGGCCATTCACCTCCACCTCCATGCGCGTGAGCCGAAGCTCGCTCAGCTCTCCTGCGAGCGCTGCGGCGAGCGCCCGCTTCACCCCGGAGCGGCTCACCGCGCAGAAGAAGCCGACGCTGTCCTTGGGTGAGCTGTTGATCGCCAGCATCGGGCCGCGCGCGACGTGATGTGACGCGGCCAGCAAGGTGCCGTCCCCACCCACCGTCACCACCAGATCCGCGCTGCTCGCGTCGAACACCGCCTGGGAGCGCCGCAGCACCAGGGTGCGCGCGCCGAGCCGCTCAAGCTCCTGCTCCACCACCTCGAGCGTGCGCTGGTGCGCCTCATGCGCCGCGCGCCAGCGCCGCACGCTGGCGTCTTGACGATCGAGCAGCTCCGTCGCGCGGCGGTCCCGCTGCTCCTCCACGTAGTGCGCGTAGGTGGAGCGCTTGGCCACCACGATGACGCGCGGCTTCATGAGCGCCCCGGGCGCGCTCGACACCGCGCCTCCAGGCGCCGTCACGCGGCGCGCACCTTCACGCGCCGTCACCCTCGCTCCCCTAGGTGCTCCGCCAGCCGCCGCAGTCCAAGCTCTGTCTTGGCGTCTTCAATGCGCCCGGCGCGGCACGCCGCGAGCGCTTGGGACAGCGGCACACAGGCGACGCTCGCCTCCGCCTCCAGCGCGGAGCCGTCCAGGCTGGGCTCGCCCCGCTCGCCGGGCTCTACTTCCACATGGAAAAAGAAATGGCGCTCCGCGATCACCCCGGGCGCAGGATAAGTGGGTGGCCCCAGCGGGGCGAAGCGCGCCGCGGGGAGCCTGAAGCCGAGCTCCTCCTCCAGCTCGCGCGCCGCGGCCAGAGCGGGCCCGGCGGGGTGCTGCTCGCTCACCTCCACCAGGCCGGCGACCAGCTCCCACAGGCCGCGCGCATCGGGCTCGGCGATGGGCGAGCGGGCGGCGTCGCGCAGCGACACCGGAGGCCGCACGGCGCTGCGCAGGTACACGAAGCGCTCCCCGCCTGCCTCATAGTGAGGGACAATGACCACCGCGTCGATCGCCGCGCGATCCACCTCATCGTAGAGGAAGGGCTGGCTCTCGGCGCCGTTCGGGTAGCGCGCGCGCAGCCGGCGCCGCACCAGGGTGAGGAAGCCAGGGGCGAGCCGCTCGGCGTGCTCCACCGTCAAGCGGATGTCCGGCGGCGGGGTGAGCTCACTCTCAGCGCGCGGGTCGGCGGGTGGCATGGCGCCGTAGGGTAGACTTTGCGCGAACTTTGCGCGACCCCGCCCTTGATGCCCCGGCGGATCTGCGCGAAGGCTGAGGCATGGTCAATCGAGCAGGGGCATCGGGTGGCAGGCGGCGCGGCCAGCGCCGCGTGGAGGCTGGGGCGCTGGCGCTGGCGCTGGGCGCTGCGTGCCTGGTCGGCAGCTATGAGTCAGGCACACTGACAGTCAGCGCCGCCGCGGCGCAGGCCAAGCTGGACCTCGCCAAGCTGAAGAAGCAGCTGGAGGGTCAAGACCCCGCGGAGATCCAAGACGCCCTTTCGCAAGTCACCCAGGCGGGCACCGCCGCCAAGCCCCTCGCGCCCACCTTGAACGCGCTGCTCACCCGCGGCACCCGGGCGGATCTGCTCGCCGCGCTGATCGAGGCGACGGGCAAGGTGGAGGACACCTCCTCCAGCGCGCCGCTCGCGCCTTACCTCCGCCATCGCACCCCCGCGGTGCGCCAAGCGGCGGTGAAGGCGCTGGCGCGCACCAAGGGGCCTGAGGCCATCAAGGCGCTGACGCGCGGCCTGCGCAGCCAAGACCCCGTCGTGCGTGGCGTGTCCGCCAGCGCGCTGGGCGACTTGGGCGCCAAGTCCGCCCTGCCTGATTTACAGCGCGCCTTCGATCACAAGGTGCTGGAGGCCGCGGTGTCCATCGGGCAGCTGTGCGACGCCACGAGCTGCGATGAGTTCTTGAAGCGCCTCGGCAAGGTGCGCTTCGACGTGATGACAGCCGGCCTCGATCAGATGCTGTTTCGCCCCGCGAGCAGCATGAAGGACGAAGCCAAGCTGAGCGTGGTGAGTAAGCTCCGGGCGCTCGGCACCGCGGAGGCGAGCCGCTACCTGACGGACGTCGCGGGGCGCTGGCCCAAGGACTACAGCGCGCGGGTGAAGGCGGCGCTCGAAGAGGCGGCGAAGGCGACGAGCAAGGGCGCCGCAGCGGCCGAGGATGAGGACGAGGACGAGGAGGACGACGAGTGAGCAGCTTGGTTACGGGTCGGTACGGTCGGCTGACGTCTTGGGCGAGCCCCATCGGCGCGGCGGCGCTCAGCGTGGCCTGCGGCGCGGGCGGTCAGCTCGGGTCGGCGTTCAGCACGGAGTGGCAGAACGACGGCGGGCGCTCCATCGCCGCGCTGCAGCGTGAGCTCTCAGCGCCCTCAGCGCCCGCGGGCGCGGGCGTGGTGGTGGGGGTGAACAGCGCGGGGGTGGTCGCGATCACCTTGACGGGGCAGCGTTGGGAGCGCGCTGGGCGGCTCGACGCACGGCCCGTCATCGCGGGTGACGTCGTGCTCTTGAGCGGCGGTGGGCGGCTCACCGCGCTGGCGGCGGCCACCGGCGCTGAGCTGTGGTCGATAGAAACCGGCTCACGCGCGCTGCGCGGCGCGGGGGATGATGGTCAGTTCACCGCCGCGAGCCTGGGGGCGCTCAACGGCGGCAAGAGCCGCCTGGTGGTGGTGGAGCGCTCAGGCGCGGTGCGCCTCTCGGCAGAGCCGGAGGTGGAGATTGGCGCGCCGGCGGTGCGGGGCGGCGTGGTGTTCGTGCCTTGGTCGAATCAGTACGTGTCCGCCATCGACGCGCAAACGGGCGCTGAGCGCGGCCGCCTGTTGGCGCGCCGGCAGCTGAGCCGTGCGCTCACCTTGGGTGGGGATCTTTACTTCGGTGAGCAAGAGCTCTTGCGCTTCGACGAGCAGGTGGGCCAGGCGGCGAGCGGCGGCGGCACGGTGGCGGTGCTGCCGCGCCGCGAGTTCCCCGGTAAGCCGCGCTGGTTCACGCCCGGCGCGGAGGTGCTGTCACCCAAGGCAAACGCGACCGATCGGGTGCGGCGCCTGGCGCTGCCAAAGGGCCAGAGCGGGAGCGGCGCGGGCTTCGACGGGGACCGCTTCGTGGCGACATATTTCCGCGTGGCTATCGGTGCGAGCGCGAAGGACGGCGCGGTGCGCTGGGCGCGCGCGACCTCGAAGGACGTGCTGGGCGGCGCGGCGGTGTCGGGCGGCTTCGTGCTGTGCATGGAAGACGGCACCGTGTCGGTGATAGACGGCCAAACCGGCGCGGAGAGCGCCTCTTTGTCCTTGGGCGGCCCGCTTGAGAGCTGTGAGGCGCACGGCGGCTCCTATCAGGTGGCGAGCAAGCCCGCTGAGCGCACCCTGGCCGAGCAAATCGCGGAGGTGGTGTCCTCGCGCGACGCGCAGATGGTGCCCATGCAGCGCTTCTTGATGCAGGAGCTGGTCAATTTACCTGATGATTCCGTGACCCAGGCGCTGATCGACTTGGCGATGCGCCCGGAGGCGGCGCCGCTGCTCGTCAAGGACGCGCGTGAGGCGCTGGCTGGGCGCCGGAGCGGGGCACCGGCGATGCTCGCGGCGCTCGAGCGCGAGTACGACTTCTTGGACGACGTGCTCTTGCCGCCGCCGGTGGGTCCGCTAGCGGACGCCCTGCTCGCCATGAAGGAGACGCAGGCGGCGCCCGCCCTGGCCAGGCACCTGAACGACCCGGCCAACACCGCGGACGACATCATGCGCGCGGCGCGCGCGCTGGAGCAGCTAGCCACCGCGAGTGAGTTGTCAGAGCTCCAGACCTTCTTCGCGCTGTACCGCGCGACGGCAGCGGAGGCGCCCGTCGTGCAGGCGACCGTCTCCGTGGCGCGCGCCATCGCCCGCATCGGCGGCACCGAGGGGCAGGCCCTCTTGCGCCAAGCCGCGCAAGATCCCTTCACCCACGTGGAGGTGAAGGAGGCCATCGACGCCTTGCTAGCCCCCCCAGGTAAGCCGGCAGACTAGTCGCGTCGCGTCGCGTCGCTGCGGCGCGGTTCAGCCCCTGAGCGCCCCGCGCGCTCGTTTTTTGGGGGTTGGACAGGTTTGCTGTTTTATCCACCACAAGCGCGAGCCGCGCGGCGCCATATAGACAGGGTAACGTACTTTGACTGACGCGCACATGACACCGGGCGCGGGGCGCGCCCTGGCCGTGACCATCCGCGCGCTGCGTGAGCGGCTCTTGGGAGACTTGCGCGCCGCGACGGAGGAGGAGTACCGCTTCGGCACCGAGCTCGCAGCGGCGGGGTTGAGCGATGGAGCGGCGTCGCGGCGCCGGCGGCTGGAGGCTTGGCTGCTGGATCAAGAGCGCGCCTCCCAGCAGGGCGGCGCGAGCGGCGTGGCAGGCAGCGCGAGCGAGGGCGGCGCGAGCGAGGGCGGCGCGCGTGGCGTGGGCGCTGCCAAGCGGGCCGCCGCGAGCGGCAAGGGC
>CAYQAC010000005.1:0-9090 GCA_964415255.1 uncultured Polyangiaceae bacterium
GTACTGACCCTCGATCGGCTCCTGCAGCTTGAGCTTGGCCTGCTGCCCCGCGAAGCGCGTGTAGTCCGCGGGTTGGTACAGCCGCCGCTCCACCCCAGGCGACCCCACCTCCAGGCGGTAGCGACCCGGGATGACGTCCGTGACGTCGAGGGCGGCGGATAAATCGCGCGACACCTCACCACAAAGATCCAGCGTGATCCCCTCGCCTGAGAGGCGCGACTCCGGCCGCTCCAAGGTGATGGAGAGCACCGAGTCACCGCCGCGCCCTGCCCACACCAGCTCCACCGGCTGCACCCCGTGGGCGCGCAGCACCGGCTCGATCAGCGCTAGGAGCGCGTCTCGATCGATACCTGTGAGCTTTTCGTGTGGGATTTGCATGGAGCGAGGTGATGTCGCCGCGGGCGATCCTCTGGCTTGGCCGCCCGCGCTGGGCATGCACCCGGCAGGGGAGCGAGCGGCGCGAGCCAACCGCTCTGGTGGGTGCACGTCTGGCCGCGGAGCCAGAACCAAGGCCAAGTTGCCCAGGCCAGAGACCAAAAAAAAGCGGACCCGAAGGGGCCCGCTGGGATCCACCGGCGCGCAGCCTACTGGACTCGGGTGGGCTCTGCAAGCCACCCCGGGCTAGTGAGCACCGCCACGGCCCAGGCCACCGCGGCGCACACCAACCCCCACGAGCCCGAACGAACAGAATAATTCAATAATATCAATAAGTTACAACATCTACCCGCGCTCGGGAGCAGCTGCTTGGAGCTCGGGCATCGACGGGACAATCCGCACGTAGGGCTCGCAGAACAGGGGGTTGGACGGCACCCTAGCGAGCGTCGCCGCGAGCCTGCGCCCAGAGCCAGCACCCCAGGCGCTCGGTGGCCCTGGGGCGCGTGAACTCGCTCACCGGCGCTAAGCCAGGTTCGGGAGCGTCAGGACGGCGACGTGGAGCACGTCTGGGCTGAACGCGCGGATCTCCTGGATGCAGGCGTCCGAGGGGCGAGAGCTCAGGCGGATGCGCGCACAGCCAGCGCGCGCGCCGTCGAACACGGCGTTGTCCAACTCCTCCACGTTGAGGCCGTGGCGCTTGAGCACGGACAGCGTGTTCGCGAGCACGCCCACTTTGTCTAGGTGCCTGACCACCAGCTGATAACGCGCCGCCGAGGTGACGCTCACGTTGACCACGTTCGGCACCTGGCCCTCCACCAAGAACGCGCGGAGCACCCGCACGCACTCATCGGCGAGGCCGCGCTGCGCCTGATCTGTCGAAGCGCCGATGTGCGGCGTCGCGTAGCAGAGCGGGTGTGACAAGAGCGCGTGACTGTACTCCGCGGTGCGCGCGGTGGGCTCATCTGGCAGGACGTCTAGCCCCACCCGGAGCTCGCGCTTCGTCATCTCGGCGAGCAGCGCCGCCACGTCGATGAGCTCGCTCTGCGCGGTGTTGATCAGGATGGCTCCGTGCGGAAGCGCCGCCAGCTCCGCCGCCCCCACGATGCCTCGCGTGCGCTCGTTCAGCGAGAGGTGCAGGCTCAAGACGTCGCTCTCCGCCGCCAACTCGCGGATGTTCGCGGCGTAGCCGACCTCCAGCTGCTGCGCCTTGGCGCGCGTCAACGAGCGACTCCAGGCGCGCACCGACATCCCATAGGCGCGGCCAAGATCCGCCACCCGACGCCCCACGTGACCTAGGCCCACCACCCCGAGGCGGCGCCCTGCCAGGCCCACGGCGCGCGCGTAGTCGCCCTTCTCCCAACGACCCTCACGCAGACTCAGCGTGGCGCCCAAGACTCGCCGATCGAGCGCGCCCATCAAGGTGAAGGTGAGCTCCGCCACGGCGCAGGCGTTCTTGCCTGGGGTGTTGGCCACGTACACGCCGCGCGCGTTCGCGGTGGCGACGTCGATGCGACCCGTCCCCGCGCCAGCGCGCACGATCAAGCTGAGCGATGGGTTCGCCTCAATCGCCTCAGCGCTCACCTCCGTGCCGCGCACCACCAGCGCGCCCACCCCAGCCAAGGCCTCACGCAGGCCGTCCGCGGTGAGCTCCGGCTGGTAGTCGACCTCGACCCCCAGCGAACGGATCTCAACCAAGCTCGCCTCAGGCAAGCGATCAGCCACCAGGACACGCATCCGGCGCGATCTACTTTGCCGCCTCACCCCTGGCAATCCCCCTGACGCCCCGTCAGGTTGACGACCTATTGGGCCACCCTGGGCGTAGGAGAAACAGCGCTCCCCAGCGAGCGGCGACCCGCTCGGTGTCAGCGCGGCGGGGGGAGGACCCGCTCGCTGCCGAGCGCGAGCAGCACCGTTGCCCCCTCTTCCACCACGAGCGGCGCCAAATCGAGCTGCGCGGCGGGGGTGAAGCGCGCCTCGAAGGCGCCCTCCTTCACCCAGCTGTAGAGCGAGCCGTCCGGCCCCTCGCGAAGCGACCCTAGCCGGAGCGGCTCCTCCGTGCCGTCGCTGAGGAGCAGCCTGGCCTCCCCCTCAAGGTTCACCTGACTGACGAAATAGGGCGTGTCCTCCACGGTGAGGTAGGTCCAGTCATAGTCATTCGTCAGGATGTAGCGGCCATCGTCAGGGTGCCGTGCCATCCAGCGCGCGAACGCCTTGGCCATCCCGGCGTGCTCAATCCGCTCACCGTCGTGCCAAAACCGCCCCGCGGCATCGAGCACGATGCTGCTCTCCCGCGAGCGCCCCTCCGGCGCGGGGAAGCGGAAGAACTCAGGGTGGTCGCCTGGCTTCATGCTGGGCCTCGCTCACTCGCTCGGCTCACTCTTGCGTGATCCGGGTGAGTGCGCCAGCCGTCACCGGGACCTCTCCGCGCGAGCGCGCGCCGTTCGGCCACAGCACCTCCGCCGTGGCCTCGGTGCAGGCGCCGACCCCAAACGTGAGCGGCAGCTCGTGCTGCATCCCGAAGTGACCGTAGCCGCCGCCCACCTCCTTCACCTGCACGACCCCACCCGCGCTGAGGCGCACCTTCGCCCCGATGGCCGCGCGGTTGGTCCCCTGCGCGCCCTCAAGCCGCACGCTCACCGACTTGGCGCGCGTCGAGGCGTCGCTCTGGTAGAGGTGCACCTCAGGCGCGTCCCACTGCTGGGCGCAGTCACGCGCCCGGCTCGAACCCACCACGATGTCCAAGTCACCGTCGCGATCGAAGTCGGCGATGGCGAGGCCCACCGAGCAGGAGTGCATCAGGCCCCAAGCGCCGGCCACCTCCTGGAAGCTGCCGTCTGCCTGCTGGTGGAACACGCGCAGCGCTTGATCCGGGTAGTCGCTGGTGGTCAGCACCACGTCGCTCCTGCCATCGAGATCCAAATCCACGATCGCCGCGTTGATGCCGCCCTCATTCCAGGAAGGATCTGGGTGCGGCAAGGCGAGGCCGCTCTCCGTGAGCCCAGGCCGGTGGTAGCGGAGCTCACCGCTCGTCAGGTCAGCGACCAAAAGCCGTGAGGCGTCGCTCCCCTCGCCGGCCCACCAATGGCGGATCTCCGCGTTGTACAGATCGGCGAGGCCGTCGCCGTCCACGTCGCCGCACGCCGTGGTGAAGGTGTTGCCGTTGTTGCGCCAAGCCTCAGCGTCCGAGGACGACCAGTAGCTGTCCGCGGGGTCCGGACACACGATGTTGGGGGAGGACGCGGGGCACATCGGATCGCTCTGCACGGTGCACCAGCAGCGGAAGAACTGGTTGTCTTGGTAGCTGAGGTCCTCATCACCGGAGAAGCCGCTCGCGCGCCCCACCTCGGTGAAGCCCCCAGCGCCGTCGTTCAGGTACAGCTGATTGAACTGCCGCCCGTAGGCGCTGACGAGGAGATCCACGTCGCCGTCGTCGTCCACGTCGCACGCCGTGGCGCCGTACGCGGGGCGATGATTGCGACCGTCAGCGTAGCTGGCGAGCTCCGTGCGGAGCCCGCTGCCGCCGGTTACGTCAGTGAAGCTGCCGTCGCCCGCGCCCAGGTAGAGCCGCGCCTGGGTGCCCGCGTTCGACTGCCCATAGCGGTCGTACCAACCCACCACGAACAGATCGATGAGGCCATCCTGGTTGACGTCCACGAAGCTGGCCCCGGAGGTGGCGTGGGCGGCGGAGCCGTGAGGGGTGAGCGCGGGCGCGACGCTGAAGTTGCCTGCGCCGTCGTTCAGCAGGATTTGGCTGCGGTCCAGATCGCCGGGCGTCGGGATCAGCGCCACCTTGGTTTTGTCCGTGAAGGTGCCGCTGAACAGATCCAAGTCGCCGTCGTTGTCGATGTCCGCCGCGATCGCGAACTGCGCCGAGCGCTGGTTCTCAGCGTCGCCGTCGAGGGGCGCGCCGTAGCCGCTCGGGAGCGAACGATCGACGAACTCACGACCGCCGCCTGCCTTGGGGCGGTTCATCAGGATGCGCGTGGCGGGCGCGCTGTTCGGGGCGCGCGCGTTGGGCGCCCCGCCGTGCACGATGAGATCGGGGTAGTCGTCACCGTCTAGGTCCACCGCCGCCACGCGGCCACCGAGCACGCCGGTGAGCCCCCAGGCGCTGGTGGCGCGCTCGAAGCGCGGCGCCTCGCTGGCGTGCACGTCACAGTCCGGGGCGCCGCCGCCGGTGCCCGCCGCGCCGGCGCTGCCCGCAGCTCCAGAGGAGCCAGCGGCGCCGCCGGGCGAATCAGAGTCCGAGGAGCACCCGGAGGCGATCCCACTCAGTAAGAAGAGGGCCGACGCGGCGCCGGCCAAGCGCATGTACATGGGCCCGATGCTACCACGCGCGGCGCGCTTCATCCGCTGCGATCACGCTCGCCGCCTGATCGCAAACGCCTACCACGCGTGGCGCTGCTCACCCCCTGCGATCGCGCCGCGGGTCACCTTCACCGTGAAGCGCTGACCATCCCAGCGGATGTCGCTGCGGACCAAGGCGATGGGATCGTCCGAGAGGTCACTCATCAGCTGCGCGGTGTAGCGCAGCCGCTCGTAGTCGCTGTTCGGCACCAGCGCCGCGCTGAGCCCGACCTCCACCGCGTGGTTCACGTCGCCCACGTGCGCCAGCACGTCGCCCTCGAAGGTGAGCAGGTTCACCCGCGCGGAGAGATCTTCCCACGTGAGGATGACCAAGGTGCCCTCGCCGCTGAACAGCTGCAGCTCCTTCAGCTTGCGCTCGAGGTTCGCCTTGCGACGCTCTGGGTCGGTGGGTGGCTGCCCCGGTGGGTCCGCGGGAGGCTCCGCCAAGAGCCGCGCGAAGCCCGCCGCGGACAAGAGCTTGGCCCACTGCCGTGGATCCTTCGGGCCCGGCGTGCCCTCCGCGCTCGCCACCTGACGCTGGATGCGCAGCGCCTCATCGGTGCGCCCGCTGCCCGCCGCGGCCGCCGCGAGCCGCAGATCGGCGATGGGGCTGTTCGGCTGCAGCTCCCCTAGGGTGCGGTACTGACGGTAAGCCGGCTCATACCAGCCGCGCGCCAAGTAGATGTCGCCGAGCAGCCCGCGCGACGCGGGGTTCACGGGATCGAACTCGACGATCTCCGAGTAGGTGCGCACCGCCTCCGCGTCGAGCTTGGCCCGCGCCAGTACGTCGCCCAGACGACGCGCGATGTCGGGCGTCATGAAGCCGCGGTCGCGCAGCCGGCGACCATGCGCCAGCGCCTCGTCCTTCTTACCGCCCTCGCTCAGCAGCTTCACCAGCCGGATGTCACCGTTCGGATCCTCTGGCGCCTGAGCCATGAAGGCGCGCAGCCGCGCGATGCGCTTGTCCAGATCCTTGATCTCGCTGAGCTCGCGATCCACGTCAGCCCAGGTGACCTTCGAGCCGAACAGCTCGCGCTCCACGGCGAGGCGCAGCGCGCTGTCCACGCTGCGGCGGAGCAAGAGCTTAGCGACGAACTTCTGCACATCGGGCCGCCCGGTGAACAGCCGCAGCATGCTCACCGCCGCTTCGGGGGTGCTCACCCGCGCCTGCATCAGCTCGAGGAAGGCGCGCTCGCTGCGCCAGTCCTTCAGCTCACAGCCTTCGTACGCCGAGCGGTAGCGCTCGATGAGGTCGCTCGCGTTGCTCACCGTGGCGAGGCGGCGACGCCACAGCAGCATGCGCTCGGCCAACGGGCGCTCCGCGGCGTCGCTGCAGGTGCGCACCAGGTAGACGTCAGGTTGCCTGATTGATGGCGCCACGGGGGCGAACGGGTCCAGGTTAGGTGCAGCGCTGGGCGCCGCGAGCGCGCCGGACTCCTTGCGGTTCTTCTCGGCGGCGTAGGCGCGCTGAGGGGCGGGGCGCGCTCTGCCTCCGCTCGGGGCGTTGCCGTAGCCGCGCCCGGTGTTGCCGATGTTGCCGCTGCCGAACCCAGCGCCCCGGTCGCCAGGCTTGGACTCCGGCTCTGGGGCGGGCTCCGCGTAGGCCGCGGCGGCGGGCGCGGGCTGGTCGCCTGACTCACCTTCTTGGTCAGCCATGCTCACCACGCCGCTCTGCTGCTCACCGCCCTTGTCGTACTCCTCGGCTGGCGGCGCCGCAGCCGCCCTCGGAGGGGGCTCGTCCTCGCTCAGGGTGCGCTCAAGCTTGCTGCACCCGAGCGCTACCTCAGGCACCGTGGGCGCGCCGAGCGTCTTCGTCAGGCGCCACTCCGCTTCACGGCTCAGCGCGCCGAGCCGCACACCGCGCAGCGGCGAACTGCGCCGCTGGATCCCCATGCGGCTGTACGCCGCCTCGCTCTCCAGCGCCAAGATGCTGGTGAACGGCGTCATCAGGCCATACTCAAGGCCCAATGAGGAGATGCGGCCGCGCTCCGCCTCCGCGCCTTGGGCCGAGCCGAGCAGGCGCCGCACGTACTCCGCAGCCCAGAGCCGCGGCACGAAGGCTTGAATCACCGAGTCGTCGACCTTCACTGGGTAGCTCTTCTCGAACGGCTTCCCCGCGAGCTGCCCCCGCACCTTCACCTCTGAGGGCAGCTCGTGGTGGGTGCGCGCCAAAAGGACGACCTCCTGACCTTGGCTCACCTTGCCGCTGTTGCTGACGAAGGGCTCATCCAGGCCCGCGCCCAGGTCCATCTCGAAGTCCGTGAGCGTCGGGCGCTTCACGCTCGAGAGCAGGGCCAGCGCCTCGGTGGTGGTGTGGTCCGTCTCCTCCACCGTGAAGCGCTCCCCACCGCCCGCGCGCGCGAGCTCCCCGAGCAGCGCCTGATCCGACTCGGGGCCGACAGCCACCGTGAACAGCCGCGCGCGGCTGGTGCTGAGCGCGCGCCGCAGGCGCTCGATCAGCTGCTCCCCGGTGAGCTCGCCGCTGGTGGCGACGCCATCCCCCAGGTACACCACCGCGGGCTGCGCCGCGCCGTGCAGGCGCTTCAGCGACACATCGAACGATGACGCGAGATCCGTCGCGCCACCGCTCGAATGCTCGGCGAGCGCGGCGAGCGCCGCCGCTATTTCTGCCTCCGTCGCTGACGCGAGGCCCTCCTTCGGGTGCAGCACCGTGGTGCGCACGTCAACGCTCACCAGCGCGAAGCGATCTTTATCGCTCATCGCGCGCAGCACGGCCTCCGCCGTCTGCGCCTTCAGCTGCCGGCTGGCTTCGTCACCCGCCGCGGAGGTGTCCACCACCACCACCACCTCGGCGGGGGGCGCCTCCGCGACGCTCCAGTCGATGTCCGGCGTGTAGCGCGCGAGCAGGTAATCTGCCGTCTCGCCGCGCGCCTTGTAGCGCGCGATGCGCAGCGGCGGGCGGTCCTCCTTGAGGCTCGCCTCCAGCTGGAAGTCGGCGCGCGGCGTGAACCCGGAGCGGCGCATCGTCACTCGGCGGCCCTTCTCCTCCAAGCGGGCGTCGGCGAGCGTCGCTATCTTCATCTTCTCCCCCGCCTCACCAAGATCCACCGTGAGCGAGAACTCACCGATGCGCACCGGCTCACCGCGCCCCATCGGGTAGAGGTACTCAAGCAGATCACCCACCACCGGCCGAAGCTCAAGGTAGCGCAGCACCACGCGGCGCGTTTGGCCGCTCTTCACGGGGAAAATGCGCGCGCGGTAGGTGCTCTGGTTCACCCACTCGAGCAGCGCCGGCGCGTGACCGCTCGAGCGCGCGGCGCTGTAGCCCGCTTGCGCTTCACGGCGCTCTTGGAACTCACCTTCCACCAAGCGGCCATCCGTCTCCACCGCGAAGCCCGTGACGCTGGCTGACGCGGGGAGGGTGAACCAATACCAGCCCTCCACGTCGCGCCCGCCCGGGTTGAAGAACGTCTGGTCCACCTCGGTCTCCGCTAGCCCGCCGCGCACCACGGCGCGCACGACCTGCTTTGAGATCTCAAGCTTCTTCGCTTGGCTGCCGAGCGACGCGCCCACGTCCACCCCGTAGATCGTCCCCCCGCCCACGCCGGCGCGCCCCTTCCCGGCGTAGTCCGCCATCCCGCCGGTCCAGTCGTCCCAGAAGCCGAGCGGCGCCACCTCAGGCGCGCCCGCGCCCTTCACCGTCGCTTGCTCGCCGGCGTTCACCTCCACGCGCCCCCCCGGCGCCGTCACCGTCGCCATCCCCGCGGCGACGTAGACCACCACGAGCTCCCCATCGCGCCGCAGGCTGACGCCCGCCTCCGCCGCGGAGACGCTCACCTCACCCAGCTGATGCGTCAGCGCGCGGCGATCGCTCGGCGGCGCGCTGAGCCAGTACTCGCCGCGCGTGAGGTCCACCTGACCATCGCCCAGCTTGACCTGGCTGTCTCCACGTAGGAACACAGTGGCACCGTCAGGTAGCCTCACGAGTGCGCGCGCGCCCGCGCCGGTCGTGAGCGAGGCATCGGAGAGCAGCGCCATGCCGTTGGTGCCCCGCTCCTCACCGCGCCCGCGGTCCACCCGCACGTCGCCGCTCGACAGCTCGAGCCGCGCCTGGATCGCGGGCGCTGAGCTCGGCGGCGGCGGGCGCCGCACCACGTAGACGACGGCGGCTGAGCCCACCAGCACCGCCGACACCAGCCCCAACCGGATGAGCCAACTCTTAACCTTACTACCCTTGGTACTCATGTCGCACTCTCCCAATGGCCGACGCTCATCACGCGCGCCGCTCGTGCACTGAACCCTGATGACGCGCTGAGACGCCGCGCCCGCGGCGCGCTCACGACGCGCCCCCGGTGGCGCCGCGACGCGCTCACGACGCGCCCCCGGTGGCGCCGCGCCCGCGGCGCG
>CAYQAC010000005.1:9100-77528 GCA_964415255.1 uncultured Polyangiaceae bacterium
CTCACGCTAGTAGCTAAGCCCCACCGCGCGCTCCGCGTTGGCGCGCGTCTGCGCGCGAGACTTCTTGGCTGGCCCCGCAGGCGCCGGCGCGGCCGCGGCCCCGGGTGGCGCCGCCGCGGGCGCCGCGGTGGGCGCGTCCGCGAAGCCCTCGCTCGCCGCTGCCAGGGCGCTCGCCTGGCGCTCCAAGTCCTTCTCCACCGCCTCCCCCTTGGGCAAATCGCGGCGCTTGGCCTCCAAGGCTGCGAGCTGTGAGCCGAGCCGCGCTCGCGCGGCGCCCATGCGCCCCGAGGCGACCAGCTGGTTGGCCTCAATCAGCACCTGAGCAGTCTCGCTGCGTGAGACGCGCGCCGCCACGATGGAGTCGAGCGGGCTCCACTCGGCCTCGTTGAAGCTGAGCGCGCGGTTCAACTCACCGTCGGCCACGCCGCGCCCCCCGCGCACTAAGTCATTATAACTGACAAATACGCCCGCCACCCGCTGCTCACCGGCGGACGCGCTCGGCGTCTCCACCCGGATCAGCACGGTGCGCTCCTCACCGGCGGAGAGCGCGCCGATCGGGATGGTCAGCTCACTGCCCGTTTGTTGGTAGTGGCGGTCATACACCTGACTGACGAGGACGCCCGGCGCGAGCGACACGATGATCTGCGTGTCCTTCGCGACGGTGGCCGCCAAGGCTTGACGCTCGGCCTCGAAGATCCGCGGGAGGGACGCGGCGTCCTCCACGAAGTAGTGGCGGCCATTCGAGGCGCGCGCGATGGCCGCCAGGATGCGCTCGTTGTACTCGACGTCGACGCCGATGGTGCTGATGGGGATGCCACGGTCTCGGAGCCGCTCGCTCTGCCGCTCGAAGCCGGCCACGTCGAGCACGCCGCGCGTCGGCTCACCGTCCGTGAGCAAGAGCACGCGACTCACCCTGCCTTCGCGCGCCGTCATCGCGCTGCCGCTCGTGAGCGCCTGCTCCGCGGCGTCCAAGGCGCACGAGATGCACGTGTTGCCGCCCGGCGCCACCTGACGGAGCGCCGCGAGCGCGCGCGAGCGGGAGGCTTCGTCGATCGCCACCGGAGCGACCAGCGTCTTCGCGTCGACGTCATAGGTGATCACGCTCACCACGTCGCCTGTTCGGAGCCCCTCGATCGCGGTGCGCGCGGCGGCCAAGGCGTTAGTCAGGCGCTTGCCCCGCATCGACCCTGAGCGATCGATCACGATGGCGAGGTTCAGCGCTGGGCGCACGCCGTTGCCAAAGTCAGGCGCGGCTTCCATCCGCACCATCAGGTACGTCTCCCCCATGCGCTCCGCGGCCATCACCGGGTGCCCCAAGCGCGCGGAGACCTCGAGCGTACCCTCGCGCGTGAAGTCTGCGCGCGGTGGGCGGCTCGGGTCGGGCTCGGCGATGAGCAGGTCACCGCCGGTTTGCTGAGCGATGGGCTCCGCTTGAGGGGCGGGGGTGGAGGACCAGACCCCGAGGGAGGTAGCGCCCATCCCAAGCGCTGCGAGGATCCCGAAAGTACGCACCAGCATGTGGTTTCCTTGGCTCAGTGAGGAGCCGAAGCCCCGGTAACGCCGGCCCCCAACTCCGGCTTTCAGTCTACGCGAAGATCGCCGAAGGGATCTGAGGCAGGTGGCTCTTCTGCTCCCGCGCCGCTCAAGCTCGCCGTCTTGAGCCAATACGTCACGCCGCCAGCGAGCAAGCACAGCAGCAATAACAAGGTCCATGCCAGCGCCCCCGGGATCTGCCGTGGAGCGTTCGCAGGCGCCTGTTTCGTGGGAGAGGCGGCTTCAGGCTGTTCAGTCGCCTCCGGTGCGTTCGCATCGGGCTCAGGGTTTTGGGGTTGGACGGCACCGCGCTGCGAGTCGCTGAGCGGCTCGGCGCTGGACGCGGTGGGCGCGGCGCCGGGAGCCTCAACAGCAGGCATCTCGACGGTGGGCGCGACGCTTGGAGGCGCTTCGGGTGCGCCGATAGCTTCAGTGGGTGCGCCTATCGCTTCGGTGAGCGCGCCTGGAGCCCCTTCGTCGGACGCACCTGGAGCCGCTTCGTCGGACGCCGGTTCGGTGGACGAAGACGCTGGGAGCGCTTCGCGGAGCAGGTGCTTGAGGTCGTGCAGCACGTCCACGGCGGCGGGCGGCCGGTCTTCGGGGCGCTTCTCCAAGAGCTCGAGCAAGAGCGCCTCAATACCATGTGGTAATTCGTCGCGCAGCGACTCGGGCAGCGGTGGGGGCGGCGCCTCACACTGCAAGCGGGCGAGCTCCCGGATGGAGCTGGATTGAAACGGCGGGGCCCCCGAGAGCAGCTCGTACAGCACCAAGCCGAGGCTGTACAAATCCGACGGGGCGTCCGCAGCGCTGCCCTCGATGCGCTCAGGGCTCAGGTATGCTAGCGCGCTGGCGCGCGAGGAGTCCGGCGCCACAGCCACGCCAAACCCCCCGATCCTGATCCGACCCTCCGAGGACACGCGGATGTGCTCGGGGCGGAGGTCTCCATGAAACCGGGGCGGCTCTCCTTGGTGCGCCTCCGCGAGCGCCTGGGTGAGCTCAAGCACGATGGGCAGCGCCGCTTGCCACGTCAGCGCGCCTTGATCGAGCCGCTCCCGCAGCGTCTCCCCCAGCTCTTCACCTCGCATCAAGCCCCGTTCTACGCGCGTGAGCGCGAGAGGACTCCCGCAATCTGCGCGCGGCCTCACTTCTGTCTAGAGCGCTTCCACCCTTGCACCTGGGTGCCGAGCGCGTACCCTGCCGCCCCGATGGACGCCTCAGGAAGCCACGAAGCCAACCGCGCTTATTACGACGCCTTCAGCCAACGCTATGAGGCGCACCGTGGCCAGAACGATCCAGGCGGCTACCACGAGCTACTCGACGAGCTGGAGTCCGGCTTCGTGCGCCGCTACGCGACGGGGCGCGACCTGCTTGAGGTGGGCTGCGGCACCGGGCTCGTGCTGGAGCGGCTGGCGCGCTTCACCCGCAGCGCGAAGGGCATCGACCTGAGCCCCGGGATGCTGGCGAAGGCCGAGGCGCGCGGGCTCGACGTGGTGCTCGGCTCGGCCACGGAGCTGCCGTTCGAGGACGCGCAGTTCGACGTCACCTGCTCCTTCAAAGTGCTGGCGCACATCCCCGATCTAGAGCGCGCGCTCTCGGAGATGGCGCGGGTCACGCGCCCCGGCGGCGTGGTGATCGCCGAGCTGTACAACCCGCAGAGCTTCCGCGGGCTGGTCAAGCGCCTGGGCCCTTCCCAGCCCATCGCCAGCCAAGCTGACGAGAGTCACGTGTACACGGCGTACCACACGCCGGAGCAGATCGCGGCGCTCACGCCGCCTGGCTGTGAGCTGGTGGACAGCCGCGGGGTGCGCATCGTCACCCCCGCCGCGGTCGCGATGCGGGTGCCGCTGCTGCGCGGGCTGCTGCGCACCGCTGAGCTAGCGCTGTGCGACTCCCCGCTGAAGCGCTTCGGCGGCTTCTACATCGCGGCCTTCGCCAAGCGCGCCTGACGCGAGCGCGCAAACACCATGGCGCTGTTTAGCCTCCGCATCATCACCTCGGAGCCAGAGCTCACGAGCCTTCAGCTGTTTGAGCTGGGCGCGCAGGGCATTGAGGAGCGCGATCATCCCGCCGGGGCCGAGCTCGTGCTGTACGCCGAGACGGAGGCTGAGCTCTCGGCGCTCTCGAGCCAGCTCGACCCCGAGCACCTCCGGGGAGTCCGCGTCGCCATCGAGCCCGACGGCTGGGAGACAGCGTGGGGCGATCGGCTCGAGCCGATCGAGCTCTGCCGCGGCTACTGGGTGAAGCCGACCACCACCCACGCCCACGCCCCGGCAGGGGTCCATACCATCGCCATCGAGCCCGACTTGGCCTTCGGCATCGGCAATCACCCCACCACTCAGCTCGCGGCGGAGGCGCTGCTCGTCCACGCCCGCGGCGCCCAGCGGGTGCTCGACGTAGGAGCAGGCACCGGGGTGCTCTCGTTCCTCGCCCGCCTCCAGGGCGCGGAGCGCGTGCTGGGCCTTGAGGTCGAGCCTCGCGCGCTGCGCTCCGCGCGGAAGAACGCGCTGCTCAACCCGCGCACCTCGCCGGTGGAGTTCAGCGGCACGCCGCTGGCTGAGCTAGAAGAGGAGCCCTGGGACGTGGTGGTGGCGAACATCGAGGCGCCCGTGCTGCTTGAGCTCGCTCCGGCGCTGATGCGCGCCGCGCGGCAGGCGCGCGCCCTGATTTTGACAGGTATACTGTCAGACCAGCTGGGGGAGCTGCTGCGCAGCTACGAAGGCCTCGGCGCGCGGCCGCTCCGCATCGCTGACCGCGAGGACTGGCGCCTGGTGGTCCTGAAGCCAAGCTGAGCCCTGCCAGCGCCCCCTGTGGTTAGTTAAACTGACTGTTTACTCCAAGCGCTCCGAAGTGAGCAGCTAAAACCGCCCGCTGAGCCCGATGCTCCCGCCCCCCACGCCGACCTGCGCCGTGGGCACCACGCTGAGAGGGGCCGCGCGCGCTCGCGTGAGGCCGCGCGGCAGCGGCGTGTAGCGCACGTCCGTGTGGCTCGGGACGAAGCCGAGCTGCGCCTGCAACACGCCGAGCAGGCTCACCCCGACGAAGCCCCAACCAGCCGCGGTGGCGACGTTCGAGAGGGTGCGCACGTCTTCGCTGAGCGCGACGTCATCGATCGTCTCGCCGCGCGCGCCCGCCGCCACCGCGTCACGGTGGAGCGAGAGCTCCAGCACCACCGCCGTCAGGGTGACGCCCGCGAGCAGCCCCTCAGCGATGAGCAGCGTGTAGCCGAGGGCGTAGTCGCGGTTCTGAAACTGCCCCACCCCAAACGGCACCATCGCGAGCCAGCGACTGCTCACGGTGGTGTAGCTCTGCACCTCCGCGTACTTCTCCAAGGCCTTCACGCGCTGCGCCTCGCGCAAGCGGCGTGCCTCCTCCTCGCGTTGCGCGGCGAGCTCACGCGCGCGGCGGCGATCTTCCTGCGCGCGCAGCTCCTCTTGCATGCCGACGCGCAGCTGGATGTAGCGCTGCACCAGCTCAGGCGGGAACACGCGCTGGTCGGGCGGGTCCAGCGTGGGGCCCTCTTGGATCGCCAGCGTGAGCTCGGCGTCGGCGTCCTCGTCTTGACCGCTGCCGATGAGGCAAGCCGCGCGGTAGAGCCGCGCTTCACGGATCACTTCAGCGTCCTTCAGGCGCCGCACGCCGCTCTCACCGAGCGCCTCGCCGAGCAGCCGAGCGCACTCATCGTAGCGCCCCGCTTGGTACGCGAGTCGCCCGCGCTCAAGCTCCACCAGCTCCCCGGTCCCGCTCGGATCGTCATCAGCGCGCACCGGCCCCGCCAACAAGACGAGGGCGCCGAGCGACGCGCAAGAGACACGGAGCGAACGGAGTGAAATCACCGGCGGGCCGCACGCTACCGCAATCCGGGGCGAACTGGGCGATTCCGAACAGGGGCGTGCTGCGAGGGCTCGAGGCGCAGCATAGCTGCCCCGCCTTGGCGCGGGCCGCGCTCACGCCCGGCGCTGGCGCCAACCCGCACCGCGCGGCTCCGGCAGCCGCTGGGCACGCTGGGCCGCCCATCCTGAGGCACCGCCACGAATCGGCTCAAAACTGGAGCGCCGTCACCTGGCCTGCGTTGATCTGCACGGAGCGCGTCTGTGAGGGGCTGTCCGAGCCCTCCTTGGGCGTCAAGGTGCAGGCGCCGCGCGAACGCATCTGGCTCATGGGGATCAAGCGCGTGAGCGGCAGCGTCGCGGCGCCTGGAAACAGCGCTGGGCAGCTCAGGGTGGCGCCCGGCTCGCCTCCGCTCACGCTGAGCGTGGCCTCCCGCGCCTTGATGCGACCGTAGACCACCTGCACGCCCTCCCCCGCCTCAATGTTCACCACCCTGACGGGCGGATCGGCGGCGCAGCACTTCTCATCCGTGGGCGCAAAACTGAAGCGGTGCGTCCCCACGCTGAGCGGGAACTGCTTGCCGAACGGCGCCGGCGCGCCATCAACCGACGCGGTCCCCGACGCGGGCCCTTGAATCACCACCTGCACAAGCCGGGTCGCGCCAGACGGCGCGGGCTGCTCCGGGCGCACCACCACGCGCTTCGGTTGCGTGCGCGGCGCCTGCGCTGGGCCCTCCGCGACAGGAGCCGTGGGGAGCGGCTCCGCCGTTACCACGCTGGCCCGCACCGGCGCTGGCTCCGGCGCGCGCGCTGAGGGCGCCGCCAAGGGCGCCTCGCCGGTGGCGCTCAGCTCGAGCCCTCGGCTCACCCCGAACGCCAAGGCCCCGAGCCCCAAGCAGCCGGCCGCGATCCCGAGCGCGCGCCCCAGCACACGCCGCCGCGAGGCGCGGCGCGTGAGCCCCGTCACCTGCTTCAAGAGCGCGGCGTCCCCTGGCTTGAAGGCGAGCGCGCGGTTCCACAGCTGACTTGCCTTCACCACGTCGCCGCGCTCGTGAGCGGCGGTGGCCAAGGCGCTGAGCCGCGCCGCGATGCGCTCAGTATATTCCTCACGGTAAACCGATGGCTCCGCGAAGTAATCGCCCAGCTCGCGCTCCGAGTCAGCGAAGCCCAGCTCCTCGAGGATGCTCGTGAGCTCCTCACGCACCTGCTGCGCCGAGGGGGTGCGGTCTTCTGGCGCCTTGGCCAGCGCGCCGTCCACCACCGCGCTCAGCTGCGCGCCCACCTGGGGGCGCTCCTTCACCGCCGGCTCATACAGGCCATCGAGCACGCGCCGCAGCACCTGGGCTGGGTTCCGCCCCGCGAACGGTAGGCGCCCCACCAAGGCCTCGTACAAGAGCACGCCGATGCCGAACACATCGGCGCGCTCATCCACGTCCCCACACTCGATCTGCTCGGGCGCCATGTGAGCCGGCGAGCCCAGCACCTGACCGGTCGAGGTGACGCCTTGCGCGTCGAGCAGCTTGGCGATGCCGAAGTCAGTCAGCTTGACTATAGGCGGCGCGCGCAGCGGGCCGCTCTCGGGCTCTGAAGGGCGCGGGTTGGAAGACGAGCTCACGAGGCGCGCTGAGGGCCGCGCCCCCGGCAGCTCCACGAGCACATTCTCTGGCTTGATGTCACGGTGCACCACGCCGTGGCCGTGCGCGTGCTCAAGCGCCTTGACCACCTCCAGCACCAAGAGCACTGCTATCTCTGGAGGTAGCTCGCGATGCTCCGCGAACAGGGCGCGCAGCGTGGTGCCACAGATCAGCTCCACGACCAGGAAGCGCTCGCTGTCATCCTCGCGCGAGACGTCGAACACCTCCACGATGTTCGGGTGACGCAGCTTCGCGACCGCCCGCGCCTCACTGGTGAAGCGCGCCGCTACCTCTGGGTTCTCCCGGAGGTGGCGGTGGATGATCTTGACGGCCACCTCGCGCTCGAGCCGAGGATCCCTCGCGCGGTACACCGTGGCCATGCCACCGTGGCCCACCTCCTCGAGCAGCTCATACTGATCGAGGTGCGGCGGCTGCAGCGGGTTCGAACGGCGGCTCTCCACTCAGGTCCTCAAGGGCGGGGGGCCTTGAACCACCTCCGCAAGCAACTAGCATACCCGATGGCACCCCTCCGGGAAGCGCCATGGGCAGTCACGGGCAAACGCGAGCTGATACGAGCCAGAGCGCCAAACGAGCCCCGCTAACTCACTCGATCGGGGTAACCGGCCCACAGGCCGAGCAGCCGCCTAGTCTGGTGGAGGCAACCCGAACAGGGCTGCTCAGCTCCTCATGCCCGTGAGCTACCGCCACCGCCCCAAGTTTTTTTGGGGGTTTGGCACCGCACTTCACAGAATTGAAGAGCCGGCACCGCACCTCACGCCTCAGGGCACCATCTCCACCCGGATCGCGCTGGTGGAGCCGCGCTGCCCAAACGGCGCACCGTAGGTCATCACGAAGCGTTGCCCAGCTTGCGCCAACCCCAGCTCCTTCAGCACGCCGCTCGCGCGGCGCACCACCTGATCGACGTCGCCCCCTGACATGTCGAGGTAGCGCGGGATCACGCCCCAGTAGAGCGCGAGCCGCCGTAGCGTCTTCTCATCTGGGCTGAGCGCGAGGATCGGCGCTGGGGGGCGCGCCTTCGAGATCAAGCGGGCCGTGCCGCCGCTCTCGGTGAGCGCCACCAAGATGCTGGCGTGGATGGTCTTGGCGACGTCGCACGCGGCGTTCGCGATCGCCTCTGGGGTGCTGTCGCCCGGCTCAGAGGGCAGCGGGTTGTAGAAGCGGCTCGACTCCGCCTGACGGATGATGCGGTCCATCATCGCGCAGGCGCGCAGCGGGTAGCTCCCGGTGGCGGTCTCCGCGCTCAGCATCACCGCGTCGGCGCCGTCGAAGACCGCGCCCGCCACGTCGCTCGCCTCAGCGCGGGTGGGGCGCGGGGCGTCCACCATGGACTGCAGCATCTCGGTCGCGACGATGACGGGCCGCTGGTGCCGCCGGCAGGTGCCGATGATCTCCTTTTGCATCACCGGCACCATCTCCGGCGGCAGCTCCACCCCCAAGTCGCCGCGCGCCACCATCACGGCGTCCGCCGCGCGCACGATAGGGTCGATCTGCTCGACCGCGCTCGGCGTCTCGATCTTGGCGACGATGGGCGTCACCCGCCCGTGCACCTCCATCAGCTGACGCAGCTCTCGGATATCGTCAGCGTGACGAACAAAAGACAGCGCCACCAGATCGACGCCGATGTCGAGCCCCACCGCCAGATCGCGCCTATCTTTGTCGGTGAGCGCGCTCAGCCGCACCCGCTTCGAGGGCAGGTTCACGCCCATGCGCGAGCGCACCGCGCCGCCGTGCAGCACCCGAGTTTCTACGCGGAATTCGCGGATGAGCGTCACCTCGAGCTCCACCTGGCCGTCCCCCAGGAGGATGCGATCCCCCGGGCGCACGTCCTCCGTCAGCCCCTGGTAGTCGATGGCGATGGTGTCCGCGCTGCCGCTCGACCCCTCCACCAAAGAGACGGTGGCGCCCGCCTCCACCGCGCTCGGCCCCTCGAACCCGGTGCGGATCTTGGGGCCGCACAGATCTTGTAAGATAGCGATGGGCTTACCGAGCTTGAGGCTCACCTCGCGGATCTGCTCGGCGCGGCGGCGGTGCTCCTCCGCGGTGCCATGAGAGAAGTTGAGGCGCGCGACGTCCATGCCCGCTTCAACCAGCGAACAGAGCGCGTCAAAGGAATCCACCGCGGGGCCCATCGTGCACACAATCTTCGCGCGACGCACTTCCATGCGCGCGACCTTGCACCCAGCGCGCGGCGAGCGCAACGCGCCTCCTCGGCTAGATGGGCCGGAGCAATCCGTGCCAGCCATCGGAGGATCAGCGCGCGGCGAGCGCAGCGCGCCTCCTCAGCTAGGAACTGTCGGCTAGGCACTGTCGGCTAGGCACTGTCCGCTCGAAGCTCCTCACGTCGGGCGTTGCTCCGTTGTGACGCATCTGTCATGTAGCCGGCCGGGCAGCGTGCTCTAGAGCGGTGCCGTCCAACCCCCTCCCCCCCTCCCTCATCCCATGGCTGACCCCGCAACTCCCTTAGGCTTTTACCGTGACGCGCTGGGTCGCGCTTGCTTGGGTGGGGCGCCGCTCAGTGAGCTGCTCGCGGCGAGCGGCCTCGAGACGCCGACCTATGTGTATGACCTTGGCGCGATCGAGGATGCCACCTCAAGGCTCGTGAGCGCGCTCGGTCCAGGCAACTTGGTGGCCTACGCGGTGAAGGCGAACAGCGCGGGCAGCGTGGTGCGCGCCGTGGCCGAGGCGGGCGCCGGGGCAGATTTGGTGAGCGGCGGGGAGCTGCAAGTGGCGCTCGCTTGCGGCATGACGCCGGAGCGCATCGTGATGAGCGGCGTCGCCAAATCGGACGCTGAGCTAGACCGTGCCATCTCGCTCGGCCTGTGCGCCATTCAAGTGGAGAGCGTGGAGGAGCTGCCGCGCGTGAGCGCGCGAGCGGCGGCGCTGGGCGCGCAGGGGCGCGTTTCCCTGCGGATTAATCCCGGCGTGGAGATCGACTCGCACGCGCACATCGCCACTGGGCACGACGAGGCGAAGTTCGGCATCTTGGAGCAAGACTTGCCAGCGGCGCTCGAGATCTTGCGGCGTGAGGCGTCGCTCTCGCTGGTGGGGGTGTCCACCCACGTGGGCTCCATGCTGCGTGAGCCGGAGCCTTACTTGGAGTCGGCGCGGGTGGTGTGTCAGGTGGCGCTGCATTGCCGGGCCTCCGGGCACGCGCTTGAGTTCGTCGACTTCGGCGGCGGCTTCGGCATCGACTACGGCGGTGAGCCGGCGGACGCGCCGGAGGTGTTCGCGCGGGCGGCGCTCGGCTTGCTCGCCGAGTGGGGCCTCGCGGATCTGCGGCTGGTGGTGGAGCCCGGGCGCGCGCTGGTGGGGCCGTACGGGGTGCTGCTCACTCGCGCCATCCAGACGAAGCGAAGCGGTGGGCGCCACACCTTGATGATCGACGCGGGGATGAATGACCTCATTCGCCCGGCGCTGTACGCGGCGAAGCACCGCGTGGAGCCGTGCGATGCCCCGCCCGGCGCGCTGCCGTGGCGCGTGGTGGGGCCGGTGTGTGAGAGCTCAGATGATTTCGGGGAGCACCCGCTGGGTGACGCGCCGAGCGGCCTCTTCGTGGTGCGCGACGCGGGGGCCTACGGCTTCACGATGGCGAGCGAGTACAACGGGCGCGCGCTCCCAGGGGAGATCAGCGTCCGCGCGGGGCGCGTGGTGAAGGCCACGCCGAGCCCCGGCGTCGCCGCTTGGGTTCGGCGGCGGCTCGAGGCCTGAGGCGCCTCCAAGTCAGTGCAGCTGACTTGGAGCCTAACCGGTGCGTCGCGCCGGGCCGCCTAGCTGCGCTCGCGACCCTGGCGACGTAGTCCGAGCCCCTGACGTTCTGACTCCGGCTCGCGCTCGGCGCGCCGGACGCCGCTCTCACGGCCATGCACGTCCGAGCTGGGCGGCGCGGTGCTCGCGCGCTTCTTCACCGCCTTCATGGTGGCGGTTGAGCGACGCGACTTGGGCTCCGTGGCGGCGCGCAGGGTGGCGCTAGAGCGGCGCGGGGGCGCGGTGCTTCGCGTGCGGTACACGTTACCCTGCACCACCACTTCGATCCCCAGGGAACGACACCGCCCCGCGAGCTTCTCAAGCTCAACACCAGGCGCGATCAGGAGCCCACCAGGAGGTGACGGCTCCACGAAGAGATCCATCGTCTGACGGCGGGTCCTGAGCAGCTCGCACAGCTCGGCGTCATCCACCCACAAGAACCCCTGGCAGGCCACGAACTCCGCGCGGCCAAGCACGGCGCTCGCCTGCAGCAGCAAGCGCTCAATAGGATCTGGCAAGGTGGTGATGGTGCGCAGCCGCTCCGTGATGACATCCATCCCGAACCCCGCGGAGAGCGCGCGCGACAGCGACTGCTGCGTGAGCACCACGTCGAGGTGGCCCTGAGCACGCCCGATCTCCACGAACGGCGCCACCGAGACCACGTGCCCCACCTGCGTCTCGTTGCCGAAGCGCAGCGCGTGGTTGTCGAGGAAGCTCGACGGCACCACGCGCGTGGCGGGCACCTCCCCCTGAATGTAGGCGCGGCCGCGCGCCGTGAGCCGCACGGTGGCGCCGCCACCCTCGGCCTCCTCCACGTCACCCAAATCCACCACGCCGAGGTAAAACAGGCTCTCGAACACGATGCGCCGCGCGACGCTGATCGGCGTGGGCGTGGGCGCGCCCTGCCTCACCGCCCAACGCTCAAGCAACCGCGCCACACCAGGGCTCCGCGCGTCTGAGCGGACATAGCCCGCCAACGCGTCCCACGGCACCCAGCTGCCCTCACCGAGCTCACTCAGCGCGTCCAGCACGATCTCCTGGATGACGCCGACTGAGCTCGCCTCACGCGACTCGCGCGGGGCGCGCAGCACCTCGGCGTCTGGGCGCGCCTCATCCCAAGCGCCGCCGCGCTTCCAGGCCTCGAACAGCATCAGCCCTAGCTCGGCGAAGGTGAGCGAACCGGGCGGGCCACTGACGTTCACCACCGCGGGGTCCCACACGCCCGTGGCCCGGCTCAGCGCCGCGAGCAGGGACACACACTCGAAGTCGCGCCCAAAGCGGGTGGAGAAGCGGTTCAGCAGCGAGCGCGGTGTGCCGACGGTGGGCTTCACCTCCACGGAGGGGTCCCGCACGCTGAGCGCCATCGCCATGACGAGGGGGGAAGGATCCTCACTGAAGCGCGCGCGGCGCGGCGCGTGATCTTCCTCCAGCACGGAGGAGCGGATCTCGGTGCGCATCTTCGCGTGCTCACGCTCGCGCTTGGCGCCGACGAGGCGCGCCACCTCCGTCGGGATGAGGTGACGGTTCGGGTGCACCGGGATCAAGTAGCCGCGCCGCTCAAGCGCGAAACCCACGCCCCGCCGCGATGGTGTGGCGCCGCTCGCGCCGCGCAGCCTGAGCGGCTCACGCTCGAGCTCAAGCAGCTCCTCCGTGTCCACCTCGCCGCCCACCTGCTCGATGGCTTGCAGCAGGTTTCGCTCCATCGGCGCCAGTGAATCCACCCCCGCCGCCAGTTGGTCAGGGCAGCTGAGCTGATCCCAAGCCTCCTCTAAGGCGATGGAGTAGGGCGGCGCCACGGCGCGCCCCAGGTAGTGCGAGGCGATGCCCGCCTTCACCTCGGGGCTCGCCTGCGCGATCAGCGCCCGGAGGCCCCGCGGGTGCTCACCCTCCCAGGTGCTGAGCTCAAGCAAGAAGGCGCTCGGCAAGATCAGCTCAATGCCCGCCTCACCACCGCGCGCGAACACGAGGCCGCGCGCCGCGAGCGGCTCAAGCGCCGCCGGCAACGACGAAGCCCGGAGCAGGCCGCCCTCCTCCGCGATGCGGTAGAGCAGCTCCCGCGTGGGCCCCGGCAGGAGGCTAGGATCTTTCAGCTCCGACAGGCTCACCAGCGCGCGCGCGACCTGCGAGGGGGCGTCGATGCGCTTCGCCTCGTCCACGCTGATGCGCAGCCTGCGGATGAGCCCCTGGAGCTCCTTCTCCGGGATCGCCCGGAGCACCTCGGTGAGCTTGCTCGGCCTGCCCCGCCCGCGCCGCGCCGTCGTGTTCTGTCGTTTCATGCAGATTGGGCTCCCGTTCCGTTAGCCTGAGGATGGCTGAGCTGGCTCATACACGCACCCATGCCGAGGCATTCCCGACGATGCGGAGCCTGAGGCTCACCGCGCCGCTCCCCCGCGCCCTTGAGCTCTAAGCGGCTCGGCGCAGGCACCCACAGAGCTAGGCCAAGTGGGGAGACCGCAGGGGGGAGATCCGGGAGCTTCGCAGTTTTGTAGGCGCTTAGCACGGCATTTCAGCTGGCCCCTTGGCCGGCAGCGCCTGAGCGGCTCCTTCAAATCCCGTGGGATTGAAATGTCGCCCGCGCGCTGCGCCAAGGTCCTTCAAAGCACGCCCTCATGTGGCCCTTCGGCCTGAAATGCCAGCCCCAGCCCCAAGTAACGCGCCAGGGTCGAAGAGCACAGAGCGTGCCATTTCATGACACCTCAACGACGCTCCCTCCTCAACGAAGGATTTGGGGTTGGGGGTTGGACGGCACCGCGCTGCGTCCAGCGCGAGCAGGGCGCCGGAGCTAACCCATTGAATTGACTTATCTTTTATGAAGCCACTTGCGTGCCTTGTCAGGCCCTGGTCTCATCAAGCTGCGAGGGCGTTCCGTCCCTCGCACTGCCTGAAGGGACCGAAGCGTGAGACGAAGCCTCCTTCCGCTGTTGGCCAGCGTCTGTCCGCTCGCCTGCGGCGCAGCGAGTAACCCACCTCCAGCCGCCGACCCCTGCGCCGACGCGAGCCTATCTGTCACTCGAGTCTGGAACGAGCAAGTGCGCGTCGACGTGCGCGCCAAGTGGCAAGGGATGGGCGGTGAACTCGGGGGCGAGGTGGAGACCACGGACGTCGAGCAGGTGATCAGCTCAATGGACAGTCTCTCGGACGATTGGGCGCGAATGCGTCAGGCTGTCTGTCTAGACCACTTCAAGCGCGGCACCCTGACGAAGGCAGAGTACCAGCGCCGAGCGGACTGCCTGGACGAGCTCTTGAGTCGCCAGCGCACCCTGGTGACCGCGCTGAGCGCCGGCACTGAGACCACCCAGGAGCAGATGCGAGGCTTGAGCGACGCGCTGAGCAACTGTCGCTGACTCGAGCCCCCGCTGAGCGGACCACCCATCGCGCCTCAAGCAGCGCAGCCAACCGAGCCCCATGGCAGACTCGATCATGATCTCCCCACCACACTGGCTCAACGGGCGCCCTCCCACGAGCGCGCTCATGACTGAAGGCGCGGTCCGTCGTCACAACGCTCCAAGAGGCGGCGCACTCCTACCTCGCCTGCTCACGCTGCTGGTCGCGACACCAATCATTTCAGTGGCCGTTGGCTGCGGCGCGGGAGGTGGCCCCACCCAAGCCGTCCAGGCCCCTATTGATCGCGGCCCCTGCGGAGACTTCGAGCTAGATGTCGAACGCTTCTGGTCGACGAACACGCGCGCCGAGCTCAAAGCAGGGATCTTAAACGTGGACGCGAGCTTCGCCGCGCAGGTGCATGAGCGGGTAGTGACACAGATGGATCAACTCACCCGAGACTGGGTGATGATGCAGGAGGGGATTTGTAAGGACACCTTGGTTCGTAAGGTGATGCCTCAGGAGACCTACAACAAAGTGAGCCTGTGCCTCCGTGGCTCCCTCATCCAGCAGCGCGCGCTGTTCGAGACCCTGAAGCAGCCCAAGGTGGAGCACCTGGTGAAGGTGGACAGCGCCCTCGCGAAGATCGCGGACACCAGCCACGCCTGCCAGAAGGAGGCCGTGTGGAGCAGCTACGATGGCGCCCTGGCTGACAGCAAGCTGCGCGAGGCTCAGGAGCACCTCGGCGCAGCTGAGGTGTACCGCGCGCTGAAGGACGACCGCGCTGCAGAGGCTTCGGCCTCGGCGCTCGCTGCAGCCAACGCGAGCAGCTCGAAGCACGCGCAGATCGAAGCGCTGATCGGCGCAGCTGACCACGCCTCCGAGATGCGCGCTGACTACAAGCGCGCCCGAGAGCTGGCTTCAGAGGCGCTCAAGCGGGCTGAGGCGGAGGGTCAGGCAGTGCTCGCGACTGGTGCACGACAGACGCTCGCGGAGATCTCCGTGCATCAGGGCCAGTACACTGAGGCCAAGCAGCTGTACGAGCAGTCGCTCAAAGCGGCTGAAGCCCTGCTGGGCAGTGAGAGCAGGGCTGTGGCGCGCAGCCTCAATGGGCTCGGCAACGTCGCCTTTTATCAAGGGGAGTACGCAAAGGCCCGCGGCTACTACGAGCGCGCATTGGACCTCTGCACGAGCTCCCTTGGGCCTGAGCACCGAGACACGGCCGCCGTCTTAGACAACCTTGGGCTCACCCACGCCGCGCAAGGTGAGCACCTCAAGGCGCTCGCCCAGTTCAAGAAGGCCTTAGAGATTAACCTGAGAGCACGCGGACCTGAGCACCCAGACACCGCCACCAGCTACGCCAACCTCGGGGACAGCCACTACCAGCAGGCAGGCTACGCCGAGGCGCTCAAGAACTATGAGAAGGCGTTGAGCATCAGGCTCGCCACCTTGGGCCCAGAGCACCCCCACACCGCCGCCATCTACAACAACATGGGGCTGGTACACAGCGCTCTGGGGCAGCACCCCAAGGCCCTAGAGCTCCACGAAAAGGCGCTCAGCATCGAGGTCGAGGCGCTTGGACCAACCCACCCCAGCATCGCCCGCACGTACCTCAACCTCGGCAACGCCTACCGCGTGAAGGGTGACAGCGAGAAGGCGCTCGAGTTCTATGAAGGGGCGCTAAACATCAACCTGACAGCGCTTGGGCCATCGCACCCCGCGACCGCGGCCGCCTTCACCAACGTCGCGAACATGCTCGAACGCCAGAAAGAGTACGGTAAGGCCCTGGAGTATCACGAGAAGTCCCTGGAGGTCGCGCTGAGAGCCTTCGGTCCCAAGCACAGCAAAACCGCAGACCGCTACGCCAACATGGGCAATCTGCAAAGCACCCTAGGACACCACGAGCGAGCCTTAGAGCTCCACGAGCAGGCGCTGACCATCAAGCGCGAAGCGCTGGGACCAGAGCACCCCGAAACCGGGCTCAGTCACAGCAACGTGGGGACTCTCTACAAGCGGCGCGGGGAGCTCGCCAAGGCATTCTACCACTACCAGCGCGCCTTCGAGATCTACAAGCAGGCGCTCCCCGAACAGCACGTGTACCGCACGATGGGGAAGCTGCACCTGATGGCCCTCTGCGAGGACGGGCACGCTCCAGCGTGTGACGTGAAATGACCACCTGTGAGGCCTTGCCGTCACAGGTGGGGGCTGCACACGCGCGCCGAGTTTGTCTTCACCCTCTCTGCACCGCTGGGCACCGTCCAGCTTGTAACCTCCACTGACAGCACGAGTCACATCATGCACCTCTCACCTCACCACAGGCGCTCCCACCTGCTCGCGCTGGCCGCCATATCGCTCGCCGCACTGACTATCAGCTGCGCTGGCGCGCGCGCGGGCGCGGCTGACCCTAGCGCGGCGACACCGACGGCGGCGCTCATGGACCCATGTGGCCCGGAGCCGTTCTGGACCGCTGAGCGCCGCGCGGAGCTCACGGCGAGCATCCGGGGCACAAAGCTCAGCTGGACTGACCGCACCGCGGAGATCGCAGGAGCGGAGATGGACCGAATCGCCGCCGAGCGAGCCGGGATCTGTGGGGCCATGGTGGCCCAGAAGGCGCCGGAGGAGGCACAGGAGAAGGTGGGGCTCTGCCTTCGCGCCGGCCTGCTGCGACAGTGGGCGCTCTACGAGGCGCTCAAAGCCCCACGCGTGGATCAGCTGGTTGAGTTGGATCACATCCTCGGGACCGCCGTCGCTAGTACGCAGAGCTGCCGGAAGGATGAGGTCTGGCTTGAGTACGACGGGCAGCTGACAGATCAGGGGCTCTTCAAGGCGCAGGAGTTGTCCGCCATCGCCGTAGTCTACCGAACGCTGGATGACGAGCGCGCCGAGGAGGCCACGGCGCTCGCTCTCGCCGCCGCAGAGGCGAGCGGCTCGAAGGCCATGAAGATCGGAGCCCTCCTTGGCACCGCCCGCTACGCTGCCGGAGAGCAGTCTGACTACCCCCGCGCTAACGCGCTCGCGTCCCAGGCGCTCGCTCTGGCGGAGGCCGAAGGCTGGACACTCGCTCGGGCCAGAGCTCAGGAGGGGCTCGCGAACGTAGCCCTTCATCAAGGCCGATACGCGGAGGCGGAGACGCTCTACCAGAGCTCCCTTCGAACCATAGAGCGTATCTACAGCCATGAGAGCATGGAATCCGCGTGGTCGCTGGACGCCTTGGGCGATGTGCATAAGAACAGCGGGAACACCTCGAAGGCAGCCCAGCTCTATGGGCTCGCGCTCAAGAGGTGCCTCCAGGCGACGACCTCCGAACATCACTGCGCTACCATTGTCGCTGGCCTGGCGACCACCCTCACGGAACAAGGCCAGTACGAGGCAGCGCTCACGCACTACAACAGACTCCTGAAGCAGGTGGAGGCTCGGCTGGGGCCGACGCACCCCGACACCGCAGCCCTCCACAACCTCATTGGGGCCATCTACCATACACGCGGAGATCTCGATCAGGCGCTGAGCCGTTATAACAAGGCGCTCGCGCTCGTCGCGGATGTGCCGGGGCTCGAGCGCCGCATCGCCTTCGCCCACGCCCGCCTCGGCGACCTGCGTTACAGCACCAAAGAATACCGTAAATCGCTAGAGCATTATCAGAGCATGCTGAGCGCGACGATTAAGTCGCTTGGGCCAGACCACCTAGACGTCGCTCACCCTCTGCTCCGCGTCGCCAGGGCGCACCTCGCGCTAGGGGACCACAAGAGCGCGATTGAACATCAGGTAAAGGCCTACAAGATCGCGACGAAGGCGCTCGGGCCGGAGCACCATGACATCGCCTCCATCCACTCCCAGATTGGGAAGACGCTCGCCGACGTTGGGGAGTACGACGCGGCGCTCAAGCACCACCAGCGTTCGCTAGCGATCAACTTAAACTCGCTAGGGCCAAATCATCCAAGTACTGCTGAGAGCCGTGCCGGTGTTGGTGTCGCGCTGTTTCACACTGGGCACCGCGCGGAGGCGGTCGAGTTCTTGAAGGAGGCCCTGGCCATCCGAACTCAAACGCTCGGCACCGAGCACCCAGACACAGCGGGCAACCACGCCTCCTTGGCGAGCGTCTACCAGGCGCAGGGGGAGCTCGCACTAGCGCTCGAGCACTATCGCCACGTCCTCGACACGTTGCGAAGGATCCTACCCGACGACCAAGATAGCCACGGCTTCTTCCTCCAACACATCCAGCAGCTGTGCGACGCAGGCCACGCCCCCGCCTGCCATGTCCGCTGATCGCCAGCGCCAAGCCGCGCGCCCCACTCCTCCCTCTAGTGTCCACTGAAAGGTCCACCGTGCGCCACCTCACCCGAGCCGTCCGCCCCGCATGCGCGCTCATCGCGGCTTCATTGTTCGTAACACTGACTATTGGCTGCGGCGGCGCTCGTAGCCCCGCGGCGGCGCCGGGCCTCTCCGGCAGCCCCTGCAGCTCCCAGCCCTTCTGGACCGCGGAGCGCCGCGCGGAGGTGGAGGCGGGCATCCGCAGCCTGGGCACCAGCTGGTCAGCTCAGACGTCTAAATACGTCACCACGGAGATGGACCAGATCACCGCAACGCAAGCAGGGATCTGCCAGGCCATGGCAGCTCAGAAGGCGCCGCCCGAGGTGACTCAGAAGGTGAGCCTCTGCCTCCGCGGCTCCGTACTGCAGCAGGCGGCCCTGTACCAGGCGCTGAAGCGGCCCCCGGCGTCGCGGCTCGTCAACGTCTATGTCACGCTCGCCATGATCACTGACGGTACCCAAGCCTGTCAAAAGGACGGGGTGTGGAAGAGTTATGACGGGGAGCTGACGGATGAGCGGCTGTTCAAGGCTCAGGAGCTCGGCGCCGTCGCTGAGGTGGCCCGCACGCTGGATGACGAGCGCGCGGAGGAGGCGTCCGCGCTGGCGTCAGCGGCAGCGGAGCTGACTCATTCGAAGAGCATGAAGGGCGCTGCGTTGCTCAGCGCGGCCCTCTTCGCCACAGAGCAACGGATGGACTATCAGCGCGCCAAGGCGCTGGCCTCCCAGGCGTTCACGCTAGCCGATGGAGAGGGCCAGCAGTTCCCGCGCGCGCTGGCACAACAAATGCTGGCGCGCATCGCGATGAGCGAGGAGCGCTACACGGAGGCCGAGGCGCTCTACCAAGGCTCCATCAAAACGCTCGAAGGCCTCTTGGGCAAAGAGAGCCTCTTCATCGCCGACGCGGTCCATGCCCTGGGCCACCTCGAGATGGCCCACCAGAGGTACCGCCCGGCGCTCGTCCGCCATGAACAGGCGACCGCGCTGCGCGTGTCCGCGCTAGGCGCCGCGCACCCGCTCATCGCGGACAGCCACGCCGCCACCGGCATCATGCACACGCGCCTTGGAAACTTCGACAAGGCGATCGATCTGCAACAAAAGGCGATCCAGATCCTTGAGTCCGCGCTCGGGCCGGACCACCCCAACACCTTCGTCAATTACATTTACCTCGGCGCCGTGCACAGCTCGCGAGGCCACCACGACAAGGCGCTTCAAGTCTATGACAAGGCCCTCAAGAGCAACCTGAGCGTCTTCGGATCCGAGCACCAACGTATCGGCGGGCTCTACAGCATGATCGGTGAGACCTACAGCTGGCTCGAGAACTACAGCGAGGCGGCCAAGTACCATGAGAGGGCCCTCAAGATCTTGCTAGCGTCGCCTCAGTCAGAGGCGATACAGGCCGCCATCTCCCTCAGCTACACCTACGGCGGCCGGGCGCAGCGCGCGCTCGGTAACCACGAGGCAGCGCTGAAGCTCCACGAGGGAGCGCTCGAGGTGAGCCTGAAGTTCTTCGGCCCCGATTCCACCGACGTCGCCGTCGCCTACCTCGACATGGGCATCGAGCACGCCCACCTGGGGCGCACCGCTGAGGCGCTCGAACTCTACCATCGCGCGCTCCGCATCGAGCAGAACGTACCGAAGCCTGACGATAAGCTCCTCTCCACCATCTACACCTACATGGGCGACGCGCACGACGCCTTCAAGGACTACGACAAGGCCATCCAGACCTACACGCAGGGCCTCCGCCTGGCTCAGGGCGTCTCTGACGAGCACAACACCGAGAACCTCATCTCACGGCTGAAAAATCTCTGCGAAGCCGGCCACCCCACCGCCTGCGACATCCGCTGAGGTCCCGCAAGCGCGCCCGCCACCTCAAACACCTGCGGCCATGCTAGATCGCCCCCCATGATCCTGCGCGATCCGGTGCATGGCCTCGTGTCCTTCGAGAGCGACGAGGACGCCATCGTGGAGGCGCTGCTCGGCGCTCGTGAGCTGCAGCGGCTGCGCCACATCCGTCAGCTGGGGCTCACCTCCCTCGTCTACCCCGGCGCCGATCACACGCGCTTCGCGCATGCGGTGGGTGCCGCCTTCGTGATGACGCGCTTCGCCGCGCGGCTCCGGCAAGAGCACGGCGCGCTGCCGTTTTGGCAGCGGCTCACCAGTGAGCACGCCCGTGAGGGCGTGGCCGCGGCGCTGCTCCACGACATCGGCCACGGCCCCTTCTCGCACCTGTTCGAGGAGGCCTTCCCCGACGGCCCCCGCCACGAGGCCTGGACCGAGCGCATCCTGCTCGACCCCGCCACGGAGGTGAACCAAATCCTCTGCCGCGTGGACCCCACGCTGCCCAACCGGGTGAGCGAGCTGGTCCACGGCCGCCACCGCCTCACCTACCTCGCGCGCACCGTGAGCGGCACCTTCGACGTCGATCGCTGCGACTACCTGCTGCGCGACGCGCACTTCACCGGCGTCAGCTACGGGCGCTTCGACCTCGACTGGCTCATCCGCAGCCTGCGCCTCGGCGTCAGCAGCGAAGAGGCCGCGCCTCCCCTCTGCGTCGACGGCACCCGCGGCATGCCGGCTATTGAGAGCTTCATCTTGGCGCGCTTCTTCATGTTCCAGCAGGTATATTTCCACAAGGCAAGTCGCGCCAGCGAGTGGATGCTGCGCTCCATCATGACCCGCGTACGGCAGCTCTTAATCGACGGCGCGCGGCTCCCCGCGTTACCGCGCGGCATCGAGGACTTGGCGCGCCGCGGCGACACCAGCCTCGGGGAGTACCTGAAGCTTGACGACGCGCGGATGTGGACCGCGCTCGCCAGCCTGTGTGAGGTGACTGACGAGCCGCTCCGCGACCTCTGCCAGCGCCTGTGCCAGCGGCGGCTGTTCAAGACCATCGAGCTCTATGGTCCACACAGTGGGAAAGAGGCGCGCGAGCGAGCGCGAGAGCAAGTGGAAGGCATCGCGCGCGAGCGCGGCCTCGCCCCAGAGCTCTACGTGGGGCTGGATGTCACTCGGCTCGCGGCCTTCGATGGCCAGGACACCTCGCTTCGCGTGGCGCTCCCGGGCGGCAAGAGCGAGAGCCCGGCGCAGGTCTCCTTCTTGCTCCGCCGCCTGGCGGGAGAATCCCTAGAGCAGGTGCGCCTGATCGTAGCGCCCGAGCTGCGTGAAGCCGCGCGGGAGGCGCTCGGGCTGTGAGGTCCAGAGTCATCGCCACGCGCTGCCTAGTGAGCGCAGCGCTCTCCCTTGTGAGCACCGCGCAGGCAGAGATCCCGAACACCCACATCCAGTACGCGGAGCCCCTCATGGACGGCGAAGCGGACGACGCCCCGTCCAACGGTTCCGCGCGGCAACATCCTGAGCCCGGCACCGCCAGCCAGCCAGGCGCTGAGTACCCCCTCAGCCCCCTCGTCACCCCCCGCCTCTTGGGGGAGACGGACGGCGCCTACGGCCGCTTCGATGGCGATCTCGACCTCGCCGTAGCGCTCGGGGCACGCCTGGGCGACGCCCGCGCCGGCGCGCTCCAGCTCGCACTTCATGACTTCTGGACGCTCGGCGTCGTCGTCACCCTCACCTCCGATTTAGGCACGGACACTGACGAATCCGGCGCCGCCAGCTTCGAGCTCGATCTTCGCCCGCTGTTCCTCCCGCGCTGGGCCTACGATCTCGAGCAAGGCCCCGCCTGGCTCGACCTGATGATCGACTCACTCAGCGTCGCCGGCGGCGGCTACTTCGCCGCGCCCCAAGGCGGCAGCTTCGGTGACAAGCGCGGCTGGCTCGCCTCAGTCAGCCTCGGCATCCCACTCATGGGGGAGGCCTCCGGCCTCTGGCTCCGCGCCCGCGGCACCCGCCGCTTCACCCACAACGAGAACCAGCTGCTCATCACCCTGGGTTGGCACACCACCCTGACCAGTCCCTGGCTCTAGCTCAAGGGGTTTTGGGGGTTTGGCACCGCACCGCAAGCATCATCACACCACCGCGCGGGTGCGCTTCACGGTGACCGATCAGCGACACCAGGGTGCACCCCGCACCTGAATGTGTCCTCCGCCACCCATGCAGCGACTACACGTCGCGCCACGCCCCGGAGCGGGGCGCACGCCCCCTACCTAGACGCTGATGACAAGCAGCTCAGCTGACTAACTCTTCACCGGACACAGCGCGCCCAGCCCGAATCACCCACGGGGACAGTGTTGGTGTAGCCTGCGTCAAAGCTCACGTACCACCCCAGGGACGAAGCGGCGACCGGAGAGGCGCTCCAGTACGCAGACGTCTGGGTGTCTGGGAATACCGTCAGGTCAATGAGCGGTTGTTCATCTTTGCGAGCAGGCATTAGGCTGCTCAGCTCGACGACGGTGGGCAGGCGCCAGTCCGTCTTCCCGCTGAGCGAGAGGCTGTCACAGTAGCTGATGGAGTCCACCTGACTCTGCGCGCTTGGTGAGCTGCCGCGCTGCCACTCCAAGCCTGTCGCGTGGTCCATCACCGTGTCATCCGTGGTCTCGAAGAAGTGACCACTCGCGGGGATCGCCCTCTGAGGGGTGCCCTCCGCCACACAGCGTACATAGGAGGCGCCCGCGCCAAAGACAAAGGCGGTGCCGTCGCGGAACGACACGAACCAGGTGTTGTCATCGGGTCGTGCGGAGGCTGCCCAAAACTCATCACTTGGGGAGCTGGGGAACGCGGCGCTGTCTATCGCTGGGTCGCTCTGCCCGTAGTCCACTAGGGAGAACAGCTCCATCCGCGTGGGCAGGCGCCAGTCGCTGCGGCCCCCCCACGTGAGCGTGTCGCAGTAGCTCACCGCCTCCGACCGGCCGAGGAGGTTGGGCGCAGGCTCACGTTGCCACAGCAGGCCCGTCACGTTGTCCAGCACCGTCTTCGCAGCCGCGTCCACAGTGTAGCTGTGTGGGTGGCCCGGCGTGCCTGGCAGCAGGCCGCGCGCGTAACCCTCATAGTCTGCACAAGCCCCCGTGATGCAAGCCTGCACGCCCAGGCAGACCTCCAAGCTCGAGGAGCTCAAGCCATCGGCCGCGCAGCTTCGCGCCTCCATACCCGCGCAGTAGTCGGCGCTGGGCTGGTCGCACACCCAGGGCTCACACACGCCGGCGCTGCACGTGCTGGCACCGCTACAAGCAGCACCAAGCGACGTGAAGCTCAACCCATTCGCCGCGCAGCGCCGCGGCTCCGTGCCCTCGCAGTACTCAGCAGCTGGCTCACACACCCAAGGCTCACACACGCCAGCGCTGCACGTGCTGTCACCGCTGCAAGCAGCGCCGAGCGACGTGAAGCTCAGGCCGTCCGGCGCGCAACGCCGCGGCTCCGCGCCCTCACAGTAGTCAGCGCCCGGCTCGCACACCCAAGCTTCACACCGGCCTTCATCCACGCAGGTCTGTCGCTCCCCACAGGGCATGGCTTGCTCTGAGGTGCCGCTCGCCGAGCACACGGTTCGTACGCCTGACTTACAATAGATGGCGTTGGCTGGGCAGGCGCGCGGCTTGCACTCACCCTCCTCACAACCCTCTGTCGTTCCGCAGCTGTGCGTCTCCAGCAGGGTGTCACCATCCTCCGAGCACACCTCCACCTGGTTCTTCGAGTTGCAGTGCGTGCCAGGCTTGCAGACGGGCGCGCCCAGGTTCACCGTGTTGTCTTTGCTGCAGCCACCCGCGCTGAGCGCGCCCAGGCTCAGCAGCACCAGAGCACCGAGGACTGAACGGCCGCACGGCGTTTCCGGATACAGAGCCGATTTTATTACGCTCACGCGCACCGGGGACGCGCGGTGCCCCACGCCCGTCACCTTCGCCCGCGGCGAGCGGTGCCACGCTGGCAAACCCCAAAACCTGCTCAATCTTCGCCTTCATTCTGCCTCTCTAAGCTCCTAAGCCGCTGCTCACGCCTGCTCCAACCGGAGCCCACGGGCACTCCCTCTGGTGCCACGCCCCCAGGGTTCTCACAAGGGGTATTTTGTTCGTTTACCTGTCTAATTGTCTGCCGTGCCAGTGGGGTCCTGGCGGAGCGCAACGAGCGGCAAGCACCCATCACCGGGCGTCATGAGCCTCCTGATACGCGCCCTTCGCGAAGGCTACCCAGGGCTCGTGCCGGGCGGCTTGCCCATGGCCAGCAGGCTCGAGCTGGGCGTTGGCTTGCCTATGGCCAGCGTGCTCGCCGCGCCCGAGCCTCCGCTACCGCTCCTCCAGCGCCTCACGGATCGCCTCGCGCTCGCGCGCGACGTGATCCATCACAGGGCCACGCAGCCTTAAATCCGTGAGGAAATGGAAGCTCGGCGTGAGCGTCGGGTCGAAGCCACGCGCGAGCTTGTGCTCACCGCCCGCGCCTGGCTCAAATCGCTTGAGCCCCGCCTCGATGCAGTGCTCCACCCCGCGGTAGTAACACACGTTGAAGTGCAGGTGCCGGAGCTCGCGGAAGGCGCCCCAATAGCGCCCAAAGAGCGCCTCCTCCCCCACCAAGTTGATGGCACCGGCGAGCGCGCGCCCACGCGCGTGGGGCGAGCCACACGGCACCGCGCGCACCACTTGCAGCGCGCTCGGCAGGCGCTCAAACACCTGCTCAAAGAAGGCGCGATTCAGGTACTGCCGCCCCCAATAGAACTTTTGAACCGTCGTCAGGTAGAGCTCAAACGCCTCATCCACGCGCTCTGGGTCCAGCTCACCCCCACCACACACCTGAAGCTCCACCCCTTGCTCAGCCAGCGCGCGCCGCTCCCGGCGGATCTGGTTTCGGCGCTTGGAGCTGAACCGCCCAAGGAAGTCCTCGAAGCTTGTGTAACCGGGGTTGGTGAAATGAAACTGCACCCCGTGGCGCTCAATGAGCATCGGCTCTTCGCTCAGCAGGGCAGCTTGCTCACGTGAAGGGAACAAGAGGTGCGCGCCGCTCAGCTTGAGGCGCTCACACAAGGTCCTGACGCCGTGGATGAACACCGGCAAGAGCGCCTCAAGCGACTCCCCCGGCGCCACCAGCAGCCGCGGCCCCGTCGCTGGCGTGAACGGCACCGCGATGATGAGCTTTGGGTAATAGGGCGCGCTGAGGCGCTGCTCACAGAACTGCGCCCAGCCCTGATCGAACACGAACTCCCCCTGACTGTGCGCCTTCAAGTAGGCCGGCGCGAGCACGAGCGGCTCATGGCTGATGGCGTCACGCAGCGCCAGGTGCATTGGCAGCCAACCTGCCTTTCGGCTCACGCAGCCGGTGTCCTCCAGCGCCTCGAGCCAGTCGTAGCTGAGCATGGGTGGCGCGGCGCCGCGCAGGCGCTCCCAGGCTTCCCGCCCAATCTCGCTGAGGCGCTCGTGCGTGGTGAACAAGAGCTCGCGCTGCTTCGGCGCAGGCGCCTCCACGCTGCCACGCGACTCACTCATCGCCGCGTCCTCGGCGCCACCCTGCTCAGCGCCGTGCTCTGCCGAGCAGTGCGCCCCAGCCTCCATCGGGAACACGACATCGCGCGCCGCACCTGGGCTGAGCCCCAGGGCCGCATCGAGCAGCGCGAACACGACCGTGTTCAAGCGACCTTGCGGCGGCGCTTTCACCGCCTGAGTCCACGCAGGGGACAGCAAAGTCCCAAAACGCTCGGCCCCCTCCTGAAGTAAGGTGGCCTGCTGGTCCGCCGAGGCGCGACGGAGCGCCGGCTTGAGCCACAAGCACAGCGCCATCACGCGGTGATAGCCGTGCACCGCGCGCACCCACAGGGGGAGCCCCGCGCCTGCTAAGATATGGTTCGTTACACTGTCTTCATCAGCAGACACCGGCAGATGATTCGCTATACTGTCTTTATCGAAGGAAGAGGGCTCGGTTGGGGGTTGGACGGCACCGCGCTTGAACAGCGCCTCAAGCTCCGCTGCGCGCGCCTCAAGCGTGCTCAGCGCCAGCACGTCGATCTCCCGGAGCGCCCCAGGGAACGCCTGCGAGAGCTCACGCATCCCTTGGCGCGCCTCCGCCGCGCCCTCCGTACGCTGCCGCAGCGCCGCCAAGCGGCGGTACTTATCAGCGAGCGCCCCTAGCTCCTCAGCGCTAGGCACGGGCAGGGCCACCTCATCGTCAGGCCAAATGACAGTAGGGGCCTCTGAGGCGCCGCTCACATCAGGCTCCGAAACTGATAAAAGAGCCACTCCAGCGTCCGCACCCACACCGAGCGCTGCTCGAAGCGCTCAAGCAAGACCTCCTCAGCGCGGCTGAGGTCCTCCTCGAAGCTGCGATCCATCAGCTCCCCAAAGCCCTCATCGGTCACCGCGAGGTTGACCTCAAGGTTGAGCGAGAACGACAGGTGGTCGAGGTTGTAGGTGCCCACGGTGCACCAACGGCCGTCCACCACCGCGGTCTTGGCGTGGAGCACGTTGCCGCCAAAGCGATAGATCTTCACGCCAGCGCGGAGCAGCTTATGCCACATGGCCTGACTTGCGTACTGCACCACCCAAACGTCAATCTTACCCGGCAACAGCACGCGCACATCCACCCCGCGGCACGCTGCCGCGATCAAGGCGCGCACCACCTTGGGGTTGGGCACGAAGTAAGAGTTTGAGATCCAAACGCGCTCCTTGGCAAACCAGATGTTGGCGAGGTACGCGCGGTGGATCTCACGGCGCGAGCGGTTGCCCTCGCTGAGCACCTGCACCGCTTGACTCGTGTGACGCGGCAGGGACCGCACCGGAACCGAGCTGAGGTCGCCGCCGTGGCGGCGCCAGGTGCGCTCAAACACGCGCACGAAGTCGCGCGCCTCTGGGCCAATCACCCGCACCATGTCGTCGCGCCAGGGCTCCGCCCTGGGGTCCGTAGGGCACCACTCTTCCGCGATGTTGATGCCGCCGGTGAACCCCACCTGCGCGTCCACCACCAAGATCTTGCGGTGGTCACGCCGCGAGATGCGCGCGCCGCGCAGCCGGCGCCGCCACGAGAAGATGGGGTTATACTCCAGCACGTGCACCCCCTGACGTCGCAGGTGCTCGAACATCTCAAGATCGGCGTCCACCGACCCGACCGCGTCGTAGATCACCCGCACGTCGAGCCCACGCTCCGCGGCGCTCACCAGCGCGTTCGCGAAGCGCCACCCGATCGTATCGGACCCGAACCAATACATCTCGAGCAGCACCTGCTCCTCAGCCTGCTCGATCGCCTCGAGCATGGCGGGGTACGCCTCCACCCCGTTGCGGAGCAGGCTGACGTGGTGGCCGTCAATGAAGCGCTCCGAAGGCAGCGGCGCGCGCCGGAGGGGCAGCTCGGGGGGCGAGTCGTCCATGGCCCGCCGAGCCTATCGCGAGCGCTCCGCCGGCGCCTCCACCGAGCGCCGGTGCGCTTGAGTTGGCTGGTAACGCCGTAGGAAGCGCTAAAAATCCGCGTGGCGACGCCTCCTGCGGCAGTCCTAGGGGGCAGAGTGGCCTCCCCGACAGTAAACTCGGGGGATGAAGCGCGCCTGGTTCAGCCTGTTGTGCATCCCGCTCTTCGCGTGCGAGCCCGAGCCGCAGCGTCCGGCCCAGTACCCTCCCCAGCCAGGTTATGGGCAGCCAGGCTACGGCCAACCGGGCTACGGCCAACCCGGGCAGCCGGGCTATGGCCAAGCAGGTCAGCCAGGCTACCCACAGCAACCGCAGCCGGGTCAACCGCAGCCGGGTCAGCCTGGTCAGCAACCCGGCCCATTGCCGCCGGTGCTGAATGACCCGATCAACTTCGTGGACATTGGCTTCCTCCGCTCCCGCGCGCAGAGCATCATCGCCGAGCTGACCACGGCGCTTGAGCCGAGCAAGCAGGCGCGGGTGCGCGGGATCCCGCTGCTCGTGGACGACACGCCGGGCGAGGTGAACGCGTTCGCCGGCTGCGTCAGCGGTCGCTCCATGATGGCCATCACGGACGGCCTGCTCGACATCGAGAGCCACCTCGCCCAGGCGCGCGCCAATGACGAGCTGTTCGGCACGCGCAAGGTGGACGAGTACATCGCCTTCCTCGCGCAGCACCAGCGCCCTGGTCAGGCCATCGTACGACCAGCGCCTGGCTTCTTTGATCCGGCCCAACAAGTGGATGGGCGCCGCGTCGCGCGGCAGCATCAAGTCTTTGATGAGCAGGTCGCGTTCGTGCTCGGCCATGAGCTGGCGCACCACTACCTGGGGCACCTCCCCTGCACGGCTCAAGATGGCCCGCTCAGCCCCGGTGACATCGGGCGCGTGCTCTCCGGCGCGGTGCCGCTCTTCAATCAGCCCAACGAGATCGCCGCGGACGTGGAGGGCACTCAGAACGTGCTCGGCGCGGGCAAGGCGCGCACGGGCTACCAGTGGACTGAGGGCGGCGGCCTGCTCACCATGCACTTCTTCGGCGGGATGGATCGCATGAGCCCGGTGGACATTCTGTTCAGCTTCGAGCGCAGCCACCCCCCGCCTCAGCTCCGCATCCCCATCATCCAACAGACGGCCAGCAACTACCGCGGCGGCTTCCGCTTCCCGTTCTAAGCAGAGGACGCTGCTCCCCCTCGCACCGCGAAGGTCGCTGATGGGGGTCAATAAACAGTAAACCGTGGGTCGCCCCGGCCGACCAGGTGCCCCATGACGGCGCCCTCTTCAATCGCAGCCAGTGAAGCTATGCTGAGCCGCGGTGAGCGAGAAGACAGAGGAACCCACGCCGAGGCGCCTGCGGCGCGCGCAGCAAGACGGGGACAACCCCGTCTCGAGCGTGGTGACTCAGTCGCTGGTGTTCGTCACCGTGTTGGCGGTGGCCCCGGGAGCGCTCGCGGCGCTCAGCTTGGAGAGCGCTCGGTGGCTGACGCGGGTGCTCGAAGGCGCGCCGGTGGAGGCCGAGGTCGTCGCGTGGCAGGTGCTCATCTTGAGCGCGCCGCTGATCGCCGTGGGGGCGCTCACCGCCTTCGTGGTGGGCATCACGCAGACGGGGGGCAGCTTCGCGTTCAAGCGCACCCTGCCCGATTTTACGCGGCTCAACCCGGTGAGCAGCCTCAAGAACGTGGTGAGCCTCCAGCGCCTGTTCGGGCTGGTGCGGGCGCTGTTCACGGCGAGCCTGCTCGGTTGGTTGACGTTCAACGCGCTGCGCTCGGAGCTGCCGAGTTTCGCGGCCAGCGTGGGGAGCTTGGATGGCGCCGCGCTGCTCGCCTCATCGCTGGCGCGCAAGCTCGCGTGGCTCGCCGCCGGGGTGGGGCTGGCGCTGTCGGCGATCGACTTGTTCATCACGCGCTTCATGTGGCGGCGCAGGCTCCGCATGAGCAAGGACGAGGTGAAACGTGAGCACAAAGAGTCCGAGGGGGATCCTGAGATCAAGGCCGCGCGGCGGCGCGCGCATGAAGAGGCGCTGCGCGGGTCAACAGTCAACGCGGTGCGCACCGCGACGGTGGTGGTCGTGAACCCCACGCACCTGGCGGTCGCGCTCCGCTACGAGGATGAAGAGCACGACGCCCCGGAGGTGGTCGCCTCAGGGCGCGGCGAGCTCGCGCAGCTGATGGTGGAGGCGGCGCGCGCTTACAACGTGCCGGTGGTCCAAGACATCCCGCTCGCCCGCGCCTTGATCGAGCTCGAGGTGGGCGAAGAGATCCCGGAGGCGCTGTATGAAGCCGTGGCCGCGGTGCTGAAGGAGGTCTGGCAAGAAGAGCAGCCTGACTGACAGTCAGGCTAACTCAGCCGCGATGCGACCGCGGCCCACACGCGCCCGCTCGCGCGGTGCGAGGCGGCGTCCGACAGCTGGGCGATGAAGCGAGCGCAGGCCAGCTCGCCGCGACGGTCGCTGGCGTCGCGCGCGTAGGCGAGGCCCGCCAGCGCCTCGAGCAGCGCCTCCGCTCCACGCCCCGCGGCGCTGAGCCCGATGGCGTGCGCCAGGCTGGCGCGGCACCGATCGCCCCTCGCGCCCTCGCCGATGGCGTCTGACGCCGTCGCTAGATCGCGCGCGCGCCTGAGCGCCGAGAGCGCCGTGAGCGCGTCCCCCTGGCCCAGCTTAGCCAAGGCGTCGAGCCGGTCAGCCAAGGCCAGGTGCCGACCACGCGAGCGCAGCGAGCGGGCCAGCTCCGCCACACCGGCGAAGTCCCCCACGCGAAGCAGCTCGGTCGCGCGCCGCGCCATCTCGTTGCGCGCGGTGACGTTCGTGCCTGGTTCGTCCACGAACTCGACGTCCAGCTCGCCCAGCTCTTCGGGCGCTTCACTGAGCGGCCCCACCGGCGCGCTCGGTGGCTGAGCGCCCGACTCACCGCGCGCCGCGACGGGCGCCTCCCGCGATTCGTCAAGGCCACTGACCGGTAGCGGCTCCTCACCGCGCCCCAGCGCACCCGCGGCGGCGAAGGCCAGCACGTCGGGCCCTGGGAGCCGCGGCGGCGCGAGCTCCAGCCGCCCCGGACGGAGCGGCGACGGAGGCAACAGGGAGTCACCTGGTAGGGCGTGCTCCGGGATGCGGTACGACTCCGCGAACAGGTCCACTGGGAGCACGCTGGGCGCGAGCCCGCGCCCGCTGAGCAGAGCCGGGTCGCGCTCAGCAGAGAACGCGTCGAGCGCCGCGCCCGTCGCCTGCAAATCCACCGCGCGCGCTGAGGCCGCCGCGCGCCGTGACAGCAGCGCGGCGCTCTCAAAGTCACCGCCGAGCATCGCGTGCGCCGCCGCGCTGGCCGCGCCGAGCGGCCGATCGCTGTTCGCCAGCACCACCGCGGCGTCCCGATGCCACGCGGCGAGGCGCTCACCGCTCAGCAGCGACAAAATCACCTCCCCGTGGGTGACGCTGGGCAAACACCACAGCTCCGGTGACGAGCGGCGCAGCCACCTCATGCGCTCAAGCACCCTCACCACGCGCTCCACGTCGACCTCCACGTCGCTCGCCTGCGTTACGAGCGCGGTCACGTCCGACGCGTCGGCCTCACCGCCGAGCACCGCCAAGGCGAACAACACCGCGCGCGGCCCTGGCTCCAGGTGGCGCGCGCGCCGCTCAATCCAGTGGCTCGCCGGCTGGCTCGCCCCGCGCGCCGTGCGCAGCCGCCGCGGCGAAGCGCGGCCGCCCTCCCACACCAGCTCACCCGCCTCGATCGCCTCCGCGATGGCCTCCGCGATGGCGAGCGGCTCCCCGCGCCCGAGCCGCGCGAAGCGCTCAGCCGCCGCGGCCTCCAGCTCCCCCCCCACCCAAGCGCGCGCCAGCTCCGCTGACTCCCGCGCGCCGAGCGGCGTGATGCTCACCGAATTTCCCTGCGGCAAATCTGCGAGCGGCGCCGGCAGCAGCTCCCCCGGCAGGCAGCGCACGAACAAGCGAAACGGCCGCTCGGCCATCGCCGCGCACACCACCTCGAGCGTGTCGTGGTCGACGCCGGCGACGTCATCCAAGATCACCGCGCCGCTTGGCCTTTGACTTGAGCTCGGCCGCAGCCAAGTGCAGAGCAGCCCCGCGCAGGCCTCAAGATCGAGCCCCTCGCCGGCGAGCAGGCTCTCCAGCGACTCCGCGTGCACGCCCTCTAATACGGCGGGCGCCTGACCACGAGCGCGCGCCTTGAGCAAGCCGCGCCTCAGCGCGCCGAACGGCTCCCCCACTTGGCTCGGCATCAGCCGCAGCACGCGCCCCGGCTCCAAGCTGCGCGCGAGCTCCCCCAGGAAGCGGCTGCCCCCGAGGCCACGCGCGGCATAAAGGATGGCTACCTGACCTTTATCAGCGCGGAGCTCGGCCAGCTCTGGGCGACCGATGAGCAGCGGCGTGAGCAGCTCCCCAATCCCCCGCGCGAGCTCCGAGCGGAAGGGGTACTTGAGGTCAACGCGCTGCCCCCGGAGCCGCTCCTGCCCGAGCATCCGAATGCGTGAGCCCAGGCTAAGCAGTTCACCTGACCGCACCGCGTCGAGGCCTGGGTCAGCCAAGAGCTCCCCCACGCCCGCGATGCGCGCCAGCGCCTCAGCCCGCACCAAGCCTGGCCCCCAGCCGAGGCTGAAGCCTGGCGCCAGCTCGTTGACCGGCTCTTGCTCGCCCTGCGCCATCCCCACGCTGAAGCCCGCGTCCTGCTGCGCGCACTCCTCAGCGCACAGCTCCACGGCGTCCTCCAGCGCGTCGCAGTCGAACTCGAACGAGAGCATGCGCGCCCCCCAAGACACCAAGCTCCCGCCGCGCGCCGACGCCCGCTTGGCTAAGGCGCGCGCCACCTGCAGGTGGCTGCTCTGCTCCGGCGCGCGAGCGCTGACCTTACGGTGGCAGAAGCTGACGACGAGGCGCTCGGTCATCAGGAGTCTACACGGATCCGCTTCTTCATCTGCGCGAGCTCCTCATCCACCTCGCTGCCGCCCGCGCGCCCGGCGACCGAGCCCCCGTGCTCCAGCGCACGGAACTTCGCCTCGACCTCGTCGCGCGTCATGCCACCCGGACCAAGATCGGGGGCCAAGGCGGCCTCCACCTCGCGCTGCGCGGCCACGGTGGCCTCCACCGCCTCAAGCTGATCTTCCATCCTGCGGAACTCCTCGAAGGCGCCGCCGCCTGGGCCACCTCGGGCGGAGCCCTTACCGGTTTGCGTCGCGCGCGCCTGCTCCGCCCGCGCGACGATCTGGCCCTTCTTCGCGTTCACCTCGCCGAGCTTGGACTCCATGCGCTCAAGCTCCGCCTTCATCTCGATGGCCGTGGTCCGCTGCTCACCGCGCAGCGCCTCCGCCCGATCCCGCTCCCCCGTCAGCCGCTTCTTCTGCACCAAGGCCTCGCGCGCGAGCGCGTCGTCCCCGTGCTTGATCGCGAGCTCAGCGCGCTTCTCCCACTTGGCGATCTCAGCGTCGAGCTCCTCCACCTTGCGCCGGAGCTGCTTCTCCGCCGCCACGCTCTGCACCACCTCTTGACGCGCCGCGCGCACCTGCTGGCGCATCTCGTCAATTGTCAGGTCAACTGACTTCGAGGGATCGTCCGCGCTGTCGAGCAGCGCGTTGAAATTGCTGGATATCACTCGGCCCATGCGGTCGAAAATCCCCATGCTCACACCATGCCACCGGGATATTGCCCGGTCCATGGTCAACTTCAGGGGTGGGCCGCCACGGCTCCGAGCGGCGCGGTGCCGTCTAACCCCCCCCAAAAATCCGCAAGGCTGCCGCCGGTAGCTGCACGGCGCGATCACCGTCGCATCACGTGTGGCGTGTCTCCGGGGACAACCGGCCGCCCCCACGACGCGTGCGTCGCGACCCACCGAGCCAGATCCGCGAAATTCAGCGATTCACGATGTGGATGGCGTGGCCGAGCGCCGCTTGGCTCGCCTCCATCAGCGCCTCCCCCAGGGTGGGGTGGGGGTGCACCGTGAGCGCCAGGTCGTCAGCTGTCGCGACCATCTCCAAGGCCAGGGCGCCCTCGCTGATGAGGTCGCTCGCGCTGGGACCCACGATGTGGATGCCGAGCACGCGGGAGGTGGCCGCGTCGATCACCACCTTGGTGAAGCCGTCCGTCTCGCGGATGCTCATGGCGCGCCCGAGCGCCGCGAACGGGAACTTCCCCACCCGCACCTCGTAGCCCTGCTCCTTCGCCTCCGCCTCCGTGAGCCCCACCGCGGCGATCTCCGGATCCGTGAACACAATCGACGGCACCGTCACCCAGTCTTTCCCAGCGCGCTTGCCGGCGATCACCTCTGCGCACACCTCGCCCTCCTTAGTGGCCTTGTGCGCCAGCATGGGCGGGCCGCTCACGTCGCCCACGGCGTAGATGCCGGGCACGCTCGTCTGGCACACGTCGTTCGTGCGGATGAAGCCGCGCGCGTCGATCTCCACGCCCAGCGCCTCGAGCCCTAGGCCCTGCGAGCGCGGTCGCATCCCCACGGAAACGAGGAGCACGTCACACTCGAGCTCGCGCTCCCCCGCCCCGCCGCTCAGCTTCGCCACCAAGGCGCCGCCGCGGCGCTCACAGCTCGTCACCTTGGAGCCTGTGACCACCTCACCGCCGTGCTTCTTGATCGCGCGCTCCACCACCTTCGCGCACTCTGGGTCGAGCCCCGGGAGCAGCCCCGGCCCAAGCTCCACAATAGTCAGTTGAGCGCCGAACTTCTGGTACACCATCCCGAGCTCGCAGCCGATCACGCCGCCGCCCACCACCAGCAGGCGCTCAGGCACCTTGGTCAGGCTCACTGCCTCACGCGCGCCGATCACGCGCTCGCCGTCGAAGGGCAGCCCCGGCAGCTCAATCGTGGCCGAGCCCGTGGCGATCACCACGCCGCGCGACGCGCGGAGCCGCCGCACGCTGCCATCCTTCGCGGTGACCTCCACCGTGTCTTTAGCGATCAAGCGCGCCGTGCCAGCGACCGCCGTCGCCTGGTTCGCCTTCAAGAGCGCGCGCACGCCGGTGGTCAGCTTCTTGACGATGCCGTTTTTCCACGCCTGCATCACGGGCACGTCCACGCTCAGCTCACCGATGCGGATCCCCACCTCGGAAGCAGACTGCGCCTTCTCATAGAGGTGCGCGTTGGCGATCAGCGCCTTACTCGGGATGCAGCCCCAGTTCAGACACACCCCACCAAACTCTTCCTCCTCCACGCAGGCCACGCGGAGCCCCAGCTGCCCCAGCCGGATCGCCGTGGGGTAGCCGCCAGGGCCGCCGCCGATCACCACCGCATCGAAGTCCTCCACGCTGCCGTCAGTCATGCCGCGTTGTTAGTGCCAAGCCACGCGGCGACGCAACACTAGCGAGAGCGCCCGCATTGAGGGCGCAATCTTCAGGGCCTGCGAGCGCTCTTGGAGCACCCGACGGAGGCGCGTCGCGACGCGTCATGGCAGCGCGCTGGGTGCGCGGGTGTGACGCGGGTGTGGCGTGGTGAGCGCGCGCAACGCGGGGACCGAAGCGCTGAGCTTCGTGAGCACGTGGTTCGGGTTTTGGGGGTTTGGCACCGCGCTGCGCGGCACATGGCCAGTCATTGACCACCACGCGGCGCCCCGCGACCGCCAGAGAGACCTGCTTGGCTCAGTGCGCCTTCGGCGCTGGGCCTGCGGCGCGCAGCTCCGCGAGCTGCTCCTCCAGGTGCCACGGACGCGTGGCGTACACGTCCTCAAAGATGCTCTCGGGGTGGGGCGGGGCGGCTGCCTCCACCTGCTCGATGGCGGCGCTCAGCTCGGCGCCGAAGCTCGTCTCCAGCGACTCATCATAACCCTCCGGCAGCAAGCCCTGGGCGCTCAGGTATTTGCGGAAGCGCTCCACCGGATCTTTCTTCGCCCAAGCCTCCACCTCGGCGTCCGAGCGGTAGCGCGTGGGGTCGTCGCTCGTGGTGTGCGCGCCCATGCGGTAGGTGACGCACTCAATGAAGGTGGCGCCGCCGCCGCTGCGCGCCAGCTCCACCGCCTGGCGGATCACGCTGTAGCAGGCGAGTATGTCGTTGCCGTCCACGCGCACGCCGGGCACGCCATAGGCGCGCGCCTTGACGGCGATGGTCTGGCTCACTGTCTGCCGGGAGGTGGGCACGCTGATCGACCAGTGGTTGTTCTGGCAGATGAGCACCGACGGGAGCTTGAACACGCCGGCGAAGTTGATGGCGTTGTGAAAGTCAGGTTGGCTGGTGGCGCCGTCCCCCATGAAGCCGATGGTCACCGCCGCGTCCCCCTTCAGCTTGGCGGCCCAAGCGGCGCCCACCGCCTGCGGGATCTGCGGGCCGATGCAGCTCGACCAAGAGACCTGGTTCACCTCGCGCCCGCTCATGTGGCTCGGCATCTGCCGGCCCTTCAGCACATCTAACGAGTTGCCGTACACCTGCGCCAGGTACTTGATGAGCGGGAAGCCGCGCACCAGCATGATGGCGCTCTCGCGCAGCGCCGGGAACACCCAGTCATTTTTCTCTACGGCAAAGCCGGTGGCGATGGGCGGCGCCTCTTGCCCCGCGCAGGAGCCATAGAAGCCAACGCGGCCCTGGCGCTGCAGCATCACCATGCGCGCCTCCATGATGCGCACCTGCCGCATGTGCCGATACATCGCGAGCAGCGTCTCTGAGCCTAGCGCAGGCGCCGCGATGCGATGCACCCCCGGCGCATCCGCGCTGGCTTCATCGTCCAACACACTGACCAAACCGAGGCTGAGGTCTGCCATCTGGGGAGCGTTACCACGAGCCGCCCCGCGCGGATACAGGGCGCCGCGGGGGTGAAAAGGCGCGGCGAAACGGCGCGCTAGAGCGCGCTGCGAAGCGCCACGCGGCGCGTCAAACAGCCACGGGGCGAGGCGGGGGGTGAAGGAGAGGTGACCGCCGCGCCGACATGTACGGCAACAGCGTGATGAAGGAGCTGGCAGATCGCCTGGCGGCGTGGGCTGCGCGGTCGCCCGGTGCCGAACCCGAACCGGTTTCGCCAGCTCTACTGGGCGTACCCGGAGATTCGCTCAGCAATCGTGAGTGAATCCCCCGGTGGCAAGATTAAGTCAGCAGCGGTGGGCTTGCGCACAAACCGTACGAATCGTACTATGAGCACATGACACCCAAGAGGACCTATGGCGCCGACCAAGCGCGCACCCACCTACCTGAGCTGCTGGAGCGCGCCCGCCGTGGAGAACGCAGCCTCATCACCAAGCGTGGCAAGCCTTTCGCTGAGGTGGTTCCGGTGGGGAGCGGCACGAGTTCGAAGCCCAGGCTCTCGTTCCTCGCGCTGGAGAACACGGGGCGTGGCCTGTGGGGTCGCGATTCACGGAAGGCCCTCCGGCGCTTGAGGGACGAGTGGGAGTGACGCTCGCATCGCAGGTGCCGGACGGGTCCATGGTGCTCCTGGACACCAACCCGATCATCTATTTCCTAGAGGGAAATTCGTTAGCTGCCCCATTCCGTTCGCTCTTTGAGGCGATCGACGCAGGGCGCATCCACGCGCTCGTCACCCCCATCACCATCGCCGAGGTGGTCACCGGGCCGCTGAAAGCTGGCAAGGAGGCGCTGGCAGAGAGGTACCGTCGAACGCTCACGCAGAACGCCGGGTGGAGTCTTCACCCCCTGGATGCTGACGTCGCCATGCTCGCTGCGCGGCTACGCAGGCGTCACGCACTCAAGCTACCTGACGCCCTACAGCTGGGCGTAGCCCTAACGGCAGGTTGCTACGCGCTAGTGACGCACGACCGCGACTTCCGCAGCGTGACTGACATCCCGATCCTCGGCCTGTAAGGTAGTTCGAGGCAGACGATCCTCGACGGACAGAGGCGCGGACGTCCCTGAGGTCTTTGCTCATGCTCCGAGCGACGAACCGTAGGCATTCGACAGCTCAGCCGGTTTGCCGCTAGCACCCCGGAGCAAGTGGGGAGCCTCCTAAGCCACGATGTCCGCGTGCTCGCCTGCGGGCACTGCGGTGCGCCGAACACCGTGCCGGTGCAGGGGGGCTGGATCACGTGTGGGTACTGTCAGGCCGGGATGGAGGTCGCGCTGCGCCAGGAGGAGTCCCTCGCGCGTAGCCCGGAGGAGGAGATCGATCGGCTGCACCGCCTCGTGGCGCTGCGCGCACAAGACGGACGGCCACTGATCCCGCCACCCAGCGTGGCACCCTACTTGGCCGCGGGCGCCATCGCTCCACGCAAGCGTGAGGCTGCGCTCAGGGCGTGGCGGTCAGCGCTCGTCGAGCTACGGGCGCGCTACGCGAGCGAGCCCGAGGAGCGGCTCTATTTCCTCACGGTATATCTCGCCGACTACATGTGGGTCCGCGGTGAACACCTCGAGTTTCGCGCCCTCGTGGAATCTGCGGTGGAGGTGATGCGCACCCGGCGCTATCGTCAGGTTAGCTACTGTCTTCTCGCGGGGCGCGCCGCCCTGTTCGGCGATCTCGCCGCCGCTGAGGACTGGCTGAGGCCCTGTGACCCCACGCCCTACGACCTCGACATGGACACAAGGTATCGATTCGCGCGTGCGTTCATGGCGACGATACAAGGTGACTACCAGGAGGTGCTGGTCCAGCTCGGCGAGTCGCCCAAGGACCATCCCTTCGCGGATGTGTCGGATCTGGTGGTCCTGATGTACCGCGCCCACGCGCTGGAGCGCGTACGGAGCGTCGACGCGGCGGCCACCCTCCTTTGCCGAGCGTGCCGTGAGGACCCATACACGTTCCAGCTCCTCGAGGACATCCGCGCGGGCGCGCCGGTCGAGCTTGTGATGGCGAGCCTTGACGAGGCGAAGCAGCGACTCGCCGTCCTCGATCGGCACCCCGAGATCGGAGCCCTGGGGTGTCTCCCCGTATTCCTCGTCGCCGAAGGGTTGCTGATCTCGAACTACCTCTGGTGGCAGGAAGACTGGTTCAAGAGCGCCACCGCGATGTGGCTCATACCGCTGCTCCTGAGCCCGATTTGCGTACCGCTGGTGTTCAGGGCGTGGCGGGTCATTCAGGCCCTACAGAGGCGCGCTGAGACTCGGCGAGCGCTGGGCGGGAAGCGCACATGAGCGGCGAGTTCCGTTACGATATCCGCGTTCTCCAGTGCGGCGAGTGCGGGGCGCCCATCCAGGTCTCAGCCCAGGGCGGTATCGTCAGTTGTCATTACTGCTCAGCGCAGGTGAACCCAAGTCCGCGCAGCGAGATCGATCTCACCTCACCTGGGATAACCGAGAACGACGACCGCCATCACCTGGAGATCCTCCGCGCGCAGACCAAGATGCAGTCCCTCGGGTGGACGCACCTACTCTTGTTGAGGAACCCGGCGCCGGTGGACCCGCTACACACCCGTAACAAGGCTGAGCTTCAGCTGGCTGAGTGGAAGAAGCACTACGCCAACCTACAAACGAGCCACACGCCAAAATCGGAGTCCTGGCTCGTCACCCATGCCTCCGATCTCACCGAATACTATGTCCACTCCGATCTCCGCAAGACGCGCGCGCTCGTGGAGACGACGCTTGAGCAGTGTCGCGCTCGGCACAACATCCAGCTCCTGCGGTGCTCGCTCGCGCGGCTCGCGGTCCGTGCGGGTGACCCCGACTCCGCCAAACAGTGGCTCCGGCACTGCGATCCGCGGTCCGAGGCGCTCTACATGGATCTCACCTACCGCGTGAGCTTGGCGGCCATCTCAATCTACCTAGGCGACTTCTCTGGCGTGCTGGTTCAGCTCCGCGAGCAGGACGACCTGTGGGCACCGGTCGCCGCCATCCAACGCGCGCACGCGCTTGAGCAGCTTCACGGCCCGCGACGCGGAGCTGAGGAGCTTCATCGCTGCGCGCGCGTGAACCCTGAAGGCTGGGATGGTTTGTTCAGCACTCGCCGGCTGAGCCCAACCCTCGCGACAGGTAGCTTCATGCAGCTGCCCACGCTGCTTAGCCCCTGGCGGCCTCTGCTCCTGAGCGCCGCCGCGCTCGCGGGCCTCGCTGGGCTCCTTGGCCTCGACCGAGCCATCACGCCACGCGTCCTCGGCTCGAGCCTCACCGGGCCGCTAGCCACGCCAGGCGCCGTCCTGTTCGCAGGCCTCGCTCTCCTCATGCTGCTGCTCGTCCGTCACGTTCGCCGAGCCCTGCGCCGACGTGTCGCTGAGCCGCTGACGGACTAGAGCGGCGCCAAGGGGAGCAGCGCCCCTATCGTCAGCCACCCTACCCTTCACCTAACGCCGCGAGCGCTTCATCCAGCGCCGCCTCATCCGCCAGGCCACTCTTGCGCATGGCCTGAAGGCGGGGGCGCGCGGCTTTCAGCCGCGCTTGGCCCACCGCGGCGACGGCTTGGGTGCGGGCGTCGAAGGTCCACGCGGAGAGGCCGCGCGTCAGCGCCTCCGCGGCGCGCGCGTCTCCCAGGCGCGCCAAGGCCACCCGCGCGTGCCATGTCGCTGGGGTGCGCAGGAGACCGAACGCGCGTCGCGTGAGGCCCGGCGTGGCCGCCTCCACCCCGAGCTGCCCCGCGAGCTCCACCAGCGCGATCTCGTCCTCCGCGCTGAGCTTCACGCGCGCGTCATTGAGCGCCCACACCAGCTGCTCACGCGCCGGCTCCTCCCCTCGCCGCGCGAGCCAGTGCGCCGCCGCGACCCTCACCGGGTGCGCCGAGTCCGCCAGCGCCCGCCTAGCGCGCGCGAGCATCGCTTCGGGCGCCTCCTCGGTGCCGTAGCGCTCCTCCGCCAAACGCAGCGCGATGGTGCGCACCTCCGCGTCGTCATCCGCGAGGCCGCGCGACAGCGCCGCGTCGTCATCCGGCGCGACCCGCGCCAGGCCGATGAGCGCCTGGAACCGCAGCTCTGGCTCCTCAGCGCGCGCCGCCTGCTTGAGCAGCTTCGTCACCGAGCGGTCACCTAACGATGCCAGCTCACCGAGCGCCACCAGCGCCATCTGGCGCACCCGCAGGTTCTCATCCCCAAGTACCTTTTTCAACGCGGGAATAGATGACCTAACCTGAGCGTCTGCCAACGCCAGCGCCGCCTCACCGCGCACCGCAGGCACTGGGTGCGTGAGCCGCTCAATGAGCGCCTCCGCCGCGCGCTGCACCGCCTCGCCCTCGCCCGCCTCACTCGCCTGCGCGTAGCGACCCAGCTCGCGCACCGCCTCAATCTTCACCAGGTCGCGCGACGCGCTCAGGGAGTCTCGCACCGCGGCCTCTAAGGAGCGCTGCGCCTTTTTGTATCCGAACACGACGAGACCCTAGAGCGGCGCTCCGTTCTCCGCCACACCGACCCGGACAACGCCTCGGGTTTTGGGGGTTGGCTCACGCTGCGTGGCGCCCGCAGACGCTCGCAGGGGGCGCTCGGCGACTACCCCGCGTCGCGCGTGACGTGGCGACGGAGCCCTTCACTCGCGAGCTGGAGCGAGCCGCTCACGCACAGCACCGTGAGCGCCCCCACCACCAGCACGTGCGGCGCGCGCAGCATGCCGAGCGTGCCCTGCTCGAGCAGGCTGCCGAGGCTGACGCCATCTGGCGGCCCCAGGCCGACGAAGCCGAGCGCCGTCTCGCCGATGACGACGCCCGCCGCCGCGGTGCCTATTTGCACCGCGACCGGGCCGAGCAGGTTCGGCACCACGTGACCAAATACCACGCGGAAACGGCTGGCACCGAGCGCCCGCGCGGCCTCCACGAACTGCGCCTCGCGCAGGCTCCGCGTCTGCGCCAGGGCCAAGCGCGCGAACGGCGCCCAGGCTGAGATGCAGAACACGAGCCCGATGTGCAGCCGCGACGGCACCCGCACCGCGCTCAGCACCGCGAGCGCCAACAAGAAGGTGGGGAACGACTGCACCAAATCGCAAACCCGCAGCGCCCAGCGCTCGCGCGCGCCGCCTGCGAGCCCACAGCTGGCGCCGAGGCTAGTCCCCACCACGAACCCGAACGAGGCCACGCAGAGCGCCAAGATGAGCGCGCGGAAGGTGGCGTGCGCCGCGAGCAGGCTCAAATCCACCCCCGCGTCGCCGCTGCCGAGCAAGCGCTCACCCCCTGGGGGCTGCCAGCTCTGAGCCAGGTGGAGCCGCCCAGGGTCGCCCTCCGCGAACAGCACTACCGCCGTCACCGCGCAGAACACCAGGCTGAGCGGGAGCAGCTGAAGTAGGTAGCTACGCTGACTGTTCACGTCGCGCGCCCTCGTGGGTCATAACGCTTCACGTCGCGCGCCCTCGCGGTTCATGACTATTCACGTCGCGCGCCCTCGCGGATCAACGATGGCTTGCACCATGCCCGCCAGCGCTTGCGCCACTACGAACAAGAGGCCCGCCGCCACCACGGAGGCCTCCAGCACCGGGATGTCACGCGACGCGTAGGCGCCGAGCATCAAGCTGCCGAGCCCGGGGCGCTCGAACAGGCGCTCAAGCACCACAGCGCCGCCGAGCAGCGCGCCGAGCTGCGCCGCCACCACCACCGAGATGGGCGTGGAGGCGACGGGCAGCGCGTGCACGATCCACACGCGCGCCGGGGAGGCGCCCTTCGCCGCCGCCACCTCCAGGTACTTGGCGCGCGACTGATCGAGCAGCGCCGCGCGCCCAATGCGCGCCACCTGCGCCGCCAGCGGCAGGGAGAGCAGCCCGGAGGCGAACAAGAGGCCCCCCACGCCGCTCTCTGGATCCCCCGGGAGCGGCGCCCAGCCGAGCCGCACCGCGAACACGAAGGTGAGGAGCGGCGCGAAGGCCAAGAGCGGCGTCGCCGCGAGCAAGAGCGTGAGGCGGTGCACCCAGCGCCGCCCCGCCCCGAGCCAAGGCCCCACCGAGGCCAGCGCCGCGCTGGTGCCGACGAGCGTCCCGATCCCCACGGCGACGCCCGCGAGCGCCGCGGTAGGCCCCAGCGCGCGCCTCACCTCAGCGTAAGCGGGCACCCCGGGGCGGCTCAAAGACTCCCCCAAGTCGAAGCGCACCAGCCCCCACACGAAGTGCACGTACTGAATGACGAGCGGCTTATCCAAGCCGAGCTTCGCGCGCAGCGCCGCGCGATCCACCTCCGAGGCTTGGTCGCCGAGCACCAGGGCCGCAGGATCCCCTGGGAGCAGCCGCAGCGCGAGGAACACGAGCGACGCCAGCGCCAAGAGCACCAAGAGCGCCCCCGCCGCGCGCCCGAGGCCGCGGGCCACCACCGCCAGCAGCGCGCGCCCCGCCCGCAGGCGCTTCGCCGCGCCCGGCGCCTCGACTAATTTCCGCTCGGAATTACCTCCACCCGAGGTGTCGCCTCCACCCGAGGTGTCGCCCCCACCCGAGGTGTCGCCCCCACCCGAGCTGTCGCCTCCGCCTGAGGTGTCGTCCCCTCCCGAGGCAGGGGGCGGGCCGTCCCCCGGCGACTTCATGGGCCGCTCGCGTCACCCCCGGCGTCGTCCGGCCCCGCCTCCACGTCAGCGTCCGACACGCTCGAATCTGGCGCTCCCGAATCAGGCACGTCACCCGAGTCGCTGGGGCTCGCGTCCACGCCTGGCAGGTGGGTCCCCGCCTCCGTCTGCTGCTCGGGCGGTGTCCCGCCCTTCTCGCCGGTGCACACCGGCGCCGAGCCGGCGTCAGGCACACTGACGGATTGGTTCACCACGCACACCTTGGCGGTCGACGTGCCGTGCTCCAAGAGCACCGCCCCGTAAGGATCATTCGGGCGCCCCACCTCGCGGCAGGCGTAGCCTGAGCGGCAGTCCCCATCCCCGCTGCACGGCGCCATGCAGAACGGGCGCTGGAAGCGATCATCCCGCCCGGAGCAGAAGGTGCCTGAGGCGGCGTTGTGAAACGAGACGCACACTGAGTCGTCAGGGCAGCTACCTGGTTCGCAGTTGAACAGGGTGCAGTAGCCGCCAGGCTGGCTGGTGTCGCACAGGCGCTGGGTGGTGACCGAGCAGTCCGTGGACACCACGCACTCATCGCCAATCTTGGGCGAGCAGGCGAGCCCCAGCACAGCGACTAGGGGCGTGAGCCAGGCGGCGTGGCGCGACATGCGGCAGTGCTCTAGCCAAATCTTGGTGGGGAGCCCAGCGCCGCGTGCTTTTTTGCTCGCGGAGCGCCGCGCGCCGCGAAAAGGCGTAGCCAGCACGCGCAGCGGAGCCTTGGGCCGGGGGAGCCCCGTGGGTCACGGCGCCTACGCGCCCAGCGCCTCGCCCCGAGGCACCCAAGCGACGGCTAGGCAAACCCCCCGATCCCGATCAGGAATCGCCACCCAAGGAGCGCTTGAAACCTCGCTTGGGCATCCGTGCGACGGCTAGCCACGCCAGCATGAGTTGACAGTGATGGGGCGTCTCCATACAAAACTGCCAGGGTACTGGGGCGGGCGCAAAGAAGCGGCTCGCCAGCGAAATTCGAGGTAAGCTCCCGGCCAGCCGGCGAGGTCCGGCTAGGTCGCGATGCGCGCTCGCGCGGTTCAGCACGTTGGGCGCTGATTTCCGCTAGCCCCCCAAGGCGCGTGCGCAGGCTGCACGGACCGTCCGACACGAGGCAGACATGTCAACCTACATCACCGAAGATTGTATCAATTGCGGCGCCTGTGAGCCGGAGTGCCCCAACGAGGCGATCTCCGAGGGCGACGAGATTTACGTCATCGATCCTGAGCTTTGCACCGAGTGCGTCGGCTTCTACGACCATGAGGCGTGTCAGGCCGTGTGCCCGGTGGAGTGCTGCCTACCTGATCCAAACCGTCGTGAGGACGAGAGCGATCTCGCGCGCCGCGCCGTCGAGCTGCACCCAGAGGACGAAGAGCTCAGGGCGCGCGTTGAGCAGGGGGCGTACCCCTCTCGCTTCAGTAAGGCCGGCTGAACGCGGCGCTGATGCGCCTGTACTAGCGCTGCGTGAAGCGCCTGTACTAGCGCGGCGTGAAGCGCCTGTGCCAAACGAGGCGCTGAAGCTGTGCAAAGCCATGCGTCGTGCTAGGGTGACCAGGTGCGCTTGAAGAGCCCGTCCCCGTCTTGCCCGCTGGGCTCGCACGTCGGCTCACGCCCGCGGAGCCTCGGCGCCGCCGCGGTGTGCGCGCTGGTGGCGGGGCTCGGCTGCTCCACCACGGTGAGCGGCGAGCCAGAGGCTGGTGAGCTGGGCGCTACCCGCGCGCTCATTCGCATTGAGCGCATCGAGACGCTGGCCCCTGACGGCGCGCGCGCCTTCGCGCTGGCGCATTTTGCGCAGGTGAACAGCGCCACCCCGAAACGCACGCTGGAGCTGCTCGACCTGGGTGAGGCCCTACCGGAAATCGGCTCCTGTGTGGATGGGCGGGCCGCTGGGGCTGAGCCGAGCGTCGCGTGGAGCAGCGCCGGCCAAGTGGAGCTGCTGGAGGCGGGCGAGGTCACCATCTCCACGCCCACTCAAATCACCTCGCTGGCGCCGCGCGCCTTCCCCACCGTGCGTGATTTAGTCAGTGGTGTGGTCTATTCAAGCCGCGATCAAGCGGCGGAGCCGCTGCCAAGCGGCACCCCTTACCGCGTGTCGGCGTCGGGCTCGTCCGTGCTCGCGCCGCTCGACGTGATGGCGGAGGCACCGGAGGCGCTCGCTCAACTGCAGGTGAGCGACCTCAGCCTGAGCGAGCTCAGCGAGCTGCCGCTCGGCGCTTCAGTGCCGCTCAGCTGGGCCGCGGGTCAAGCGGGGGACTGGGTGGTGTTCGAGCTGACAGACGGCCTCTCGCGCGTGGTGTGCAGCTTCGACGACCGCGCCGGCAGGGGCTTGGTGCCGGCCAGCGTGGTGGAGGGCTCAGGGCTCACCAGTGGGTCAGCCACCTTGTCCATCCACCGCGTGCGGGTGGCCACGTTCGGGGACGAGGCGAGCACCCTCGGAGAAATCCGCTTCGACTTCGAGGTCGCGGCGCCAGTTCAGCTGCGGTGAGCCGCGCCTGATGTGAGCTGCGCCTGCGCAGCGCTGCGTGCAGCGGACGCCAGCCGTCTGAGAAGCTGACTAACTCAGGGGGCGCTGGTTCAGGCGCTCAGCGGACGCCAAACGTCTGAGAAGCTGACTAACTCAGGGGGCGCCGGTTCAGGCGCGCAGCGGACGCCAAACGTCTGATAAGCTGACTAACTCAGGGGGCGCCGCTGATCGAGCGCTCACCTGGGCCTCCCTTGCGCACGAAGCTCAAGCTCCCCTCGGCTGTTTTTTTGGGGGTTGGGTTCGAGCTCTGGGGCGCGCCGCTCGGCGCTGGCCCTGCCTTGGGGGCTGCTGGCGCAGGCGCTGACGGCGCCGGCGCGCCTGACGTGGCGTCTCCGGGTGCCACGATCCGGTAATTGAGGGTGCGCGACTGGCCCTCCCGCAAGAACTGGACGCTCAGCGCCGGCGCCTGCTTCAAGGACTGAAACACTTCGTAAGCCTGACCTTCGCGCTCAATCGACTGTCCATTGACGCGCGTCACGACGTCCCCTGGGCGAAGATCCACGCCTTGCCAAAAGCCTTCGTCGTAGAGCTGCACGATCTTGAAGCCTTGGAAGCTGCCGTCCGGCGCAAAACTCGGCGCCACCTCCAAGCGCTGGAGGAAGTAGCCGAGGCCGCGGTCCACCGTTTGGTCCACGCCGTGGCGCCACAGCGCGCCCTTGGGTGGTGGCGCCTCAGGCGCCGGGGCCACGCTCGGCTCACTCGCCGCCGAGCTCGGCTCGGGCGCGCTCCCACCACAGCCAGCGACGCACAGCGCGAGCGCGCAAGCGAACCCTGAAATGACGCCACGCCTGTCGATCGCTGCCTTCACGCCTGCTCGCTGCCACGCGCGAGGCGCGCTGGGCAAGATTTTGGCGCCGGTCGCAGCCGCGGCGGCGCGCCATGACGCCGCGGTGGCTGGCGCTCGCGGCCTGGGGCGACTAAGGCTCGCCCCGTGGCACGTGCAGACGCCCTCGGCTGCTCAGCGCTGTTCGCGCTCCCGGCGGCGCTAGCCCTGACCGTCGCCGCGGGGGTGTATGGGACGGCGGCGCTTGGGCGCGGCGCGCGGCCACCCCCACCACCTCCGGGCGCAGACGTGATCGAGGGGCGCACCCTGACGCCCGCCGTCCCTCAGCCGCCGCTCGGCGGGGAGGCTGCGTACGCTGAGCTGAGCGTGGAGTGCCTGGAAGGCACCGGCCGTGACACCGTGCGCACCCTGCTCACCACACGCAGCTACGGTGCTCCACGGATCGCCACGGCGAGCGGTCAAGAGCACGCGCTGCCTGCCTTCTCCAGCGATCGCTGGAGCGGCTACCGGTTCACTCATGAGGCGCACCAGAGCCTGCAGCATCACCCCGCCGGCGTGCTAGCGCCGGGCTGGGAGACGCGGCGCTGTGACCAGCTGACGGTGTCACTCGTGAGCCTGCCCCCCGGGCAGCACGTCATCATCCAAGGGGAGCGCGCCTGGTTCGGGAGCCGCGAGGAGCTGAGCGCCCGCGTCGATCAGGGTCGCTCAGCCTTCCGGAACCGCGCGCTGCTGCTCGGCGGCATCGCCGCCCTGCTGTGGGGCCTGGCGTGGGTGGGCGGCCGCAGGTTCCACCGCCAGCGGCGCGACGAGGACGCAGAGCGCTGAGCCCACGTGACGAGGGAGCGGCGGCGGTGACAGCGCGACAGACGTGTGCCACCGCCCGAAGCTTGGTACGGAGGGCTCCATGACGCACGACGTGCCCCCCCCGCATCAAGCCGAGGCGCTGCGCCACGCCCTGGCCCAGAGCTCGCTCCAGTCGGCCCTGACGCTCCACGAATTGGGACTGTTAGCTGACTACCTCACGGTGCATCAGTATCAGCCCGGCGAGGTGATCGTGCGCGAAGGGGACCGCGAGCGATCGATGTACTTCGTGGTGGAGGGGATGGGCGCGCTGCGGCGCGGTGACGTGCAGCTCGGGCCGCTCGGGCCGGGGGAATACTTCGGTGAGCTGGGCCTGGTCGCGGCGCGCGACCGCGCGGCGAGCATCGTGGCGACCACGGCGCTCACAGCGCTGCGGCTCGACATCGAGAGCTATGAGCGGCTCACGAGGGAGCACCCAGACTTCACCGTGCGGCTGCTGCAGACCTTCGTCGACGGGCTCGCCGGTCGCCTCGTGAGCATGACAGAGAACGTGGGCGTCTTGCTCACGCGGCGCGCGCTGCCGCGCCGCACGGCGCTCACGCCCAAGGTGCTCGGTGAGCCGAGGGCAGCGCCCACCGGCACCCAGCTCTCGACGCTGTTACCCGATCGCCTGGCCGGGCAGCGCGTCGTGGCGGCGCTGCTCGATCGCAAGGCGGTGTCGCTGAACACCCCGCTCTACTCGAACGGTGAGGTGGAGGCGCTCGCCACCGATCATTGGGAGGGGCAGCGTGTCTACCGTAGGAGCCAGGCGCTCTTGCTCTTGGAGGCCGCCTATGAGGTGGCGCCGGAGGCGGACATCCGCGTCGCGCACTCGGTGGGCATTGGTCAGCACATCGCCGTGAATAACCTCGGCGAGCGCACCCTCGCTGAGCTCGCCCCAGCGCTCACCCAGGTGATGCGTGAGCTGACGGAGCGCGGCTCACCGCTTCACGAAGAGCGCTGGAGCGTGGGGGAGGCCATGGAGCACTTCAGCGAGCGCGGCTGGGGCGACGCCGTGGCGCTGCTCAAGGTGTGGCGCGGCGCCACCGTACCGGTGATGAGCTATGGTCAGGTCTACGCACTATCCTTCGGGCCCGTACTGCCCAACACGTCGCAGCTGCGTCCGCCGACCCTGCTGAACGACGGACACGAGCTGCTCTTGCTCTACCCTCAAGAGGTCGTGGGCAGCGGCGCGCCAGAGTCCCTGAGGCAGCCGAGCGCCGCGACGCCTGAAGGCACGCTCGCCGCGACGAGCCAGACCATCGACATCATCCGCACCCAAGACCTGTGGCTCGAGACGCTGGGCGTCTCAGGCATCGGCAGCTTCAACCAAGCCTGCGTGGAGGGGCGCGTCTCCCAGCTCATCCGCGTGAGCGAGGGCTTTCAAGAGAAGTGCATCAGCCGCATCGCCGACGCCATCTTGGAGCGCGAAGGCGTGAAGGTGGTGTTCATCGCCGGGCCGTCCTCCTCCGGGAAGACCACCTTCATCAAGCGCCTCAGCGTGCAGCTCCAGGTGAGCGGCGCCAGGCCGCTCGGCGTGTCCCTGGACGACTACTACGTCGACCGCGAGCTGACGCCGCGCGACGCCGACGGTGAGTACGACTTTGAGGCGCTCGAGGCGCTGCGCGTCGACCTCTTGGAGCGGGATCTGGAGCGGCTGCTGCGCGGCGAGCAGGTGGCCACGGCGCGCTACGACTTCCCGACGGGCGTCAGCCACCCGAACGGTGGCCCCGTGCTCAAGGTGGGGGAGCGCGATCTGCTGCTGCTTGAAGGGATCCACGGGCTGAACCCGGCGCTGGCGCGCACCATCGACCCGGCCCGCGTGTTCCGCGTCTTCATCTGCCCGCTGTCGCAGCTGCCGTTTGACCGCCTGAGCCGCATCCACGCCTCAGACATGCGGCTGCTCCGCCGCATCGTGCGCGATCGCCACTCCCGCGGCTACAGCGCAGCGGACAACATCATGCGCTGGCCCTCCGTGCGGCGCGGTGAGCGCGCGCACATCTTCCCCTACCAGCAGCACGCCGACGCGGTGTTCGACACCTCCCTGGTGTACGAGCTCAGCGTGCTCAAGGTGTTCGCTGAGCGCTACCTCCTGGAGGTGCCCCAGCAGCACCCGGCGTACACCACGGCGTTTCGTCTGTTAGGCTTACTTGATCGGCTGGTCACCATCTACCCGGATCACGTGCCGCCCACCTCCATCCTGCGCGAGTTCATCGGCGGCAGCGGCTTTGAGTACTGATGAGCGCCTCACCCCCAAAGCACGACACCGCGAGCGACGCGAGCGATGAGCCCGACGCGCCCGACGCGAGCGACGCGCAGCTGACGCGCGATGAGCCCGACGCGCGCGCCCCCCGCGCCGAGGCGCTGCGCCAGTGCCTCACCACGCTCGAGGCGCTGGTCGCCGATCGCGCGCTGCTCAGTCAGCTGCCGCACGACGCGCGCGAGGCGCTGCTCATCGCCGCGGGGCGCGTCTCACGCCCGGGGCGCACCGAGCAGCGCGTGCTCGCGCGCGCGCTGAGGAAGGAGCGGCGCAAGGCCGACCGCGACGCACAAGAGGCGCAGCTTGCCACCTCACCCATCCGCAAGCTGCGCGAGCAGGTGGTGTTCGTCACCCCGCCCCGGCTCGTGGAGCCGCTCCAAGCGGCCCCCGCGGGCATGGGTGAGGCCAGCGCGGCGGACACGTACGCTGCGCCGCCCGAGCTGAACAAAGCGCTCATCTGCTACGTGTGCAAGGAGCCTTACCACACGCTGCACTCATTCTACGACCAGCTGTGCCCTGCCTGCGGCGACTTCAACTTCCAGAAGCGCAGCCAAACGGCCAAGCTCGAGGGGCGCACCGCGCTCCTGACGGGCGCGCGCGTGAAGATTGGCTACCAGGCGGCCATCATGCTGCTCCGCGCCGGCGCGCGCGTGATCGTGAGCACCCGCTTCCCTGCGGATGCAGCGCGCCGCTACGCGCGCGAGGCGGATTTCAGCGACTGGGGCCACCGGCTCCTCATCTTCGGGCTCGACCTGCGTCACACGCCGAGCGTGGAGCGCTTCGCGCAGCACCTGCTTCAGACCGAGCCGCGCCTCGACTTCATCCTCCACAACGCCTGCCAAACCGTCCGGCGGCCCGCCGGCTTCTACCAGCACCTGCTAGATCACGAGCAGACGCCCGCCGCCTTACCCGAGGCCGCGCAGGCGCTGCTCGGCCCCCGCGTCGCGACGGAGGAGGCCTCCGCGCTGCCGGCGCTCTTCTCCGCGGGGGCCGATAGCTCGTCAGGCAATCTAACCAATCACCTCCCCGCCTCGGCGGCGCTCACCCAGCTCGCCCTCACCCCGGAGGATCATCAGGGCGGTGAGGCGCTGTTCCCCGAGCGGCGCCTCGACGCCGACGAGCAGCAGATTGACCTCCGGGCGCACAACAGCTGGCGCCTACCGCTGCACCAGGTGAGCACGGTGGAGCTGCTCGAGGTGCAGCTCGTGAACGTGACCGCGCCGTTCATCCTGAACGCGCGGCTCAAGCCGCTGATGGAGCAGAGCCCGGAGCAGGACAAGCACATCGTCAACGTCTCCGCGGTGGAGGGCCAGTTCTACCGTCGCTTCAAGACGGACAAGCACCCTCACACCAACATGGCCAAGGCCGCGCTCAACATGATGACGCGCACCTCCGCGTCAGACTACGTGCGCTCCGGCGTCCACATGAACAGCGTGGACACCGGCTGGGTGACAGACGAAGACCCCGCGCACATTGCCGCGAGGAAACGCGCTGAGAACGGCTTTCACCCGCCGCTCGACATCGTGGACGGCGCCGCCCGCATCGTGGACCCCATCTTCCATGGCTTCAACACCGGGGAGCACCTGTGGGGCCGCTTCCTGAAGGACTACAAGTCCGTCCCGTGGTAGCCCACAGCGCGTGGCCGGGACGCTGGTCAGGTTGGTCAGGGGCGCGAAGCCGCTGCGCGGCGCGGTGCCGTCTAACCCCCCCAAAAAACGAGCGGGCCACCCTCAGCTAAAAGGGCAGCCCGGCTCACCTCTCGCTCACCCGCGCGCCCCCCGTGAAGGGACGCGCCGTCAGCTCGCGACCTAGAACGTGACCGACGCCGAGTGCGTGCCGCCGGGCTTCACGTTCACGCCCTGCACCTTACGCCCGTCTGGGCCGATGAACACGACGGTGTGCGGCCCGGGCGCCACCTTCACCGACTTGGGCGTCATGCCGATGGGCTTGCCGTCCACCACCACGTTGGAGGGCGGCGTGGATGAGATGTGGATGGTGCCCTGCTCATTCGAGGCAGCGGCGCCCTTGTCATCCGCCTTCGCGGTGCCCTTGGCCGCGGCGGCGCCCTTGACCGCCGTCTTCGTGTCCGCCTTGGCGGTGGCCTTGGTGTCAGCCTTCTCAGCAGGCTTGTCGCCCAGCTGATCGACGCTCAGCGTGTCTTCTTTCGCGCTGTCTTCCTTGGCGCTGTCAGCCTTGCTGTCCGTCTTCGTGTCTGCCTTGGCCGGCGCGTCAGCTGGCTTGGCTGACTTGTCCACCGTCAGGTCAACGCTGTGGGTGCGCGTCTTCCCGCCCTCGATGTTCACCGACACGGCCGCCGAGCTCTCAAAGCCGGGCGCGACCACCTTCACGAAGTGCTCACCCGCGCTGAGGCCGTCCACCTTGCACGGCGAGGCCTCGCAGCGGCGGCTGCCATCCACGAACAGCTCAAACTTGTCCACCGCGGTGCCCCCTGGCCCCGACACGTTCGCGAGCAGCGTGCCCTCCTTCGCGCCCGCTCCTGCGAACTGCTGGTACACGAGCCCAGCCGCGACCAGCGCGAGCAAGATCAACGCGCCCACGATGAGCTTGTTGTTGCCGGAGGCGGCCGGCATCTGGTGAACCACCACCGGTTGAGACAAGACCGGCATGGTGCTGACGGGCGGGGGAGCCGGCGGCACGGACGTCGGCGGCGCGGACATCGGCGGGGCCACCGAGGGCACCGGCATGGAAGCCGCGGGCGGCGGCACCGAGACGGGCGCAGGCGTGGGCGGCGGCGGAGGCGCCGCGGAGCTGCCCCCGCGGGTCATGGCCGCGACGATGGAGACGTCAGGCAGCTTGACTGTTGGCGTGCCCTCCACCGGGGTGCGCACTGGGGTCGCCTCGTCCCCTTGCTCTTCCATGTACTCCACGTGCTCGAGCGGCGCGGCCTCAATCTCCGAGCGAGTGGGCGGCGGCGGCGCGCTGGGCGGCGGGGCAGCGCCACGCAGCGAAGGCGGCGGCGGCGCCGACATCGACACCGCCGTCTGCGAGGGCGCGGTGGACGAGGGCACTGGAGGCGGCGCGGACACGCGACTCGGCGGCGGCGGAGGCGCGCTCGCCAGCGAGTGAACCCCGCTCGACGACTGCATCACCGGGCGCCCCTGCCCCGAGGGCGGGGCCACCAAGCCGGCCGCGGACGTGACCTGACTCTTGGGGGCGGCGCTCGGCGGCGTGCCCGCCGCAGCTTGCGCGCGCTTGCTCTTCACGGGGAGGTCGGCGAAGAGCTCGCCGGAGCCCTCTTCATTTTCCGACGTGGAAATTTCTGAGTTCGAGCTGGCCATGGGGGGGTTACCTCCTTAAGCGGGCACCTTGTCGAGCTGACGGGTGAAGCAAGCGACCTGAGACGTGTGCCTGAGACGCATGGGTTTAACGGGGCGAAGAGGACTAGGGGGGTGCCGCGCGCTGCGGCTCATTTGCCTGGGTGTGGCGGATGACGTGCTCACGGACCGCGCCCACCAGGATCGCGGCTCACGATGGCCACCGCGCCGCGGGGGCGACGCGCGCCTCCTCGGCGAGCCGCTGGAGACCAGTGTATTTGAAACCTAAAGAGTTTCACGGAGCAAGTGGTGGGTGAGCAGCGCTTTCGGTAGAGCTGGAAACTTACACGAGAACCCAGCGGGTTCCAGTCGGCTTGGGTCCAGCGTGACGCAAAGGATGCGCGAGCGCTCAAGCTCACTCAGACGGCCTAGCATGGCGGATGTGCTGCTGTGTTTCGTGCTGGAGTCAGAAACCAGGGGCCCTAGCCGAGGCAGCGTCACGCAGGGCGTCCGCGCCGTGGCCTGAGGGGTGTTCGCGTTCTGGAAGATTCAGGGAATTTTCAGGGGGTTGGTAGCTCCGGGGTGTGGCGCGCGGCGCCGCAGGCGCCGTGAGGCGCGAGCGTCGATGAGGAGCACTTCATGATGTGAAGCTCTAGAGCTGATGGGTTCGCGAGGCGTGCGATCCCTCGACAGCGGTTCAGTGGCTGCGTGGCGCGAGGACCAACGCGATCTTGCGTCAGCGCGCGCTGCGTGCGCCAGAAAGTGGCGCTACGCGCGCCGCCCTGGCCACGTTGCGTCAGGGAGGGCACCAACCTAGACTCCTCGTATGTCACGGGCGCCCCGAGCCTCGACCGCGACTCGGTCGCAGGCGGAGCAGCTAGAGCTGCGATCGGCGCTGCGCGCGGCTGGGCTCCGGGCCACCATCCCGCGCGTGCGGGTGCTCAGCGTGCTCGGCGGCGCGGCCACGCCCCAGAGCCACGGAGAGGTCGCCGATCAGCTCGCAGTGGAGGGCTTTGACCGGGCGACGGTGTACCGCAACTTGGTGGATCTCACCGAGGTGGGCCTGGTGCGGCGCAGCGATCTTGGGGATCATGTGTGGCGCTTCGAGCTGGCCCGCGAGGGGCACCACGCCGAGGACAGCCACGCTCACTTCGTGTGCGCCTCGTGCGGCGCGGTGGCCTGCCTCCCCGTGGAGTCGGTGCAAGTCTCCCCCAGCAAGGGCGCCCCGCGCGCCCTCAAGGGCGGCGATCTGGAGATCCAAGTGCGCGGCCTGTGTGACGGCTGCGCCTGACGTCGCAGACACGCCACCCCCATGGATCAGGCGAACGCGCCTTCGCGCGCGTGGCTCAGCGCGTCCTCGACGATGTGCGCCACGTGGCGATCGGCGAGGCGATAGATGACGCGGCGGCCTTCGCGCGTCGCGCAGACGAGGCGCGCGTCGCGGAGCACCCTCAGCTGGTGGCTGGCGGCGCTTTGTTCGAGGCTGGCGCGGGTAGTCAGTTCTCCTGCGCTGAGCGTGCCTTCGCGTGATAGCGCGAGCAGCATCGAGAGCCGCGCGGGGTGCGCCATCACCGCCAGCAGGGCCACGGTGCTCGCGATGTCGTCATGACGCGGGGCACGCTTCATGTGCCCTGCTCCGGCTCGAACAGGGCGCAGTCATTGCCGCACGGAAGCGGCTCGGTCTGGATCGTGGTGTGGCGGATCCCGAAGCGACCCTCGAGCATCGCCTCGACCCGCTGCCGGAGCTCCACCGGCTGCGCGCTCGCGGTGTGCACCAAGTGCGCGGAGAGCACTGGCGAGCGCCCGTCGATGGACCACAGGTGCATCTCGTGCACCTCACTCACGCCCTCGGTCGCCTGGAGCTCACGCAGTACGGCGTCGGCGTCTACCCCGCTCGGCGCAAAATCGAGCAGCACCCGTGAGGCGTCGCGCAAGAGCCGGAGCGTGCCCCACAGGATGAGCGCGCCGATCACCAGGCTCGCGATCGGGTCCGCCAGGGGGAAGCCAAGCCAGATCCCCACGGCGGCGATCATCGCCGCCACGGAGCCGAGGGCGTCAGCCACCATGTGCGCTAGCGCGCCGCGGATGTTGAGCCCATCCGAGTCAGCGCGGTAGAGGTGCCAGGCGCTGCCGAGGTTGATGGCGAGCCCCACGGCGCCCACGATCATCACCGGCGCCGCGGCGACCTCCACGGGGTCACCGAACATCCGCTCGATTGCCTCGCGGAAAATAGAGAAGCACACGATGGCCAGCGTGATGCCGTTCGCGAAGGCGCCGAGCACCTCCGCCCGCAGCAGACCGAAGCTCGCCCGCGGGCTGGGCGCGCGCCGCGCGAGGTAGATCACGCCGAGCGCCAGGGCGAGCGCGGCGACGTCCGTCACCATGTGCGCTGCGTCTGACAACAGCGCGAGGGAGCCGGTGAGGAGCCCCGCGACGAGCTCGATCACCATGAAGCCGCCGTTCAACACCAGCGCCCAAATCAACGCGCGGCGGCCCGCCTCGGTGTTGGGTGCGCCATGACCGTGACCGCCGTGACCGCCGTGGCCACCGTGACCGCCGTGACCGCCGTGGCCACCGTGACCACCATGACCGCCCTCAAACTTGGCAGGTGGCGCGCCGCGCTCAGCACCGCTCCGCTCCTCAAGGTTCACTGCTGGGGAGCCCGGGAGGTCTCCGGGAGGTTTCGATGAGCTTTGCATGACGCCACGTTCATATGACACAACGCTCATACATTAACAAGGCCTCGCTTCGCCCTGCCAAACCCCCATCCCCCTCCAGACAACCAGCTCACCTGCCACGCTCACCGGCGGTGCTCAGCTGACCGCTCATGACACCTCCTGACGGAGACAGCCCAACCCAAATGCGGCGTCCAGCTGCCCAATGGGGCGTCACGGAGCTTGACGCTCGGTCACCTCACGAGAGAATCCACCCGTGAGCGACACTGACGACCAACCGGTCGCCTGGGTAGAGCTGGCGATCCACGGCCGCGCCCGGTGCCGACGTTGCCAGACGGCGATCTCCAGCCACGAGCCGCGCCTCGCTGAGCACGCGGCGCGTTCACGCCACCCGGGCGGCCCCACCACGCTCTGGTACCACCTCACCTGCGGCGCGCTGAAGCGCCCCGAGCTCACCCTGCTCGCCCTCAACCACGGAGGGGGAGTCGCGCCACGAAGCTTGGAGCACCGCGCGGAGCAAGACCTCGCGAAGCAGCTCCGGCTAGCGCCCGAGGACGTCACGTGGCTCCGCAGCCTCGCCAGCGCCGGGCTGCGCTTCCCCGCGCTCACCGCGATGTTGGGGGTCGATCGCGCCGCCACGAGCGACGAAGCTTGCCCCCACTGCCGAGGGCAGATTGAGCTTGGAGCGCTCCGGGTCGCGCTGGCCATCGACACCGAACCGGGCGCGCCCCAAGCGCACCACTACCTGCACCTCGCCTGCGCCCACGCGCTCGCGCTCAAGCGCGCGGGCGAGCACACCGGCGATGCGCTGGCTGCGCTCGCTGAGCGGCTCACGCTCCTGGCCGAGCTCGCGGGGCTACGCCAGGCGCTGATCGAGGCGCTCCCGGGCCGAGCCGCTAGGACGACCAACGCTTCACCGTAAGTCCACCTCAAACCCGACAACGAGAGCGGCTTGAAGGGAAGCAGCGCCGAGCAGCGGACCAGGGAAATCGGGCGCTTGCACGCCCTCACAGCCCGTGACACGACGCCGTTCATGAGCGACTTACCACCCCTCAGCTTACGGACTTCTGACTACAGCCTTGAGCTAGTCAAGCTGCTCCTCCAAGTCGTCTGGGCAGATCACGAAGTCTCCTCCGAGGAGGCGAGCCGCCTGCGAGGCTTCGCCGCTGACCAAGGGCTGAGCGAGGCGCAGCTGACGGAGCTGGACGGCTACCTGCGCGGCTCGGCGCCGCTGCCACCGCCTAACTTGGGGCTCCTGCGTGAGCGCCGCGTGGAGGTGATGAGGTCCGTCCGCGCGCTCCTGGTGCAGCTCAGCGTGGGGGCTGAAGAAGACCACATCCTGAGCGAGCTCTCGGCGCTGCTCGGCTGAGCACTCCACGGCGGCGCGCCACCCGCTCTACCGTAAGTCGACCTCAAATCGGCGAGCGCCGACCCACTCGCCGCCACGCAGCACACGACTTTTCCGCGTGGGATTCTATCGCGCGAGGTGCTCCTGCGCTAGCGCCTCCACGGTGGGCAGCGTCAGCCCATGGGAGCGAGCCTGGGAGAGCACGCGAGCGAGGCGCTCCTCCGCGCTGCGGCCGCGGCAGCCGTGCTGAGGATCGGCCTGGATGGCCGCGCGCACATCGCTCATCAGCGGCTCAAGCTCGAGCGAGCGCCCGAGCAGCGCCGACTGGTGCTGCACCAGCTCCTGTGAGAGGGCGGTGACGAGCGCCGGTGCCCCCTCGAGCAGCTCCCCAGCGCTGCCGCCGGTGCGGAGCCCCGCCAGGTTCAGCAGCAAGATGTACAGGTTCTTGACCACCAGCGCGTGGTCACGCTCAAGCTCGGAGGGGACCACCTGAAACGGCAGCTTGAGCTGCGTGAGCGCCTCCGCCACCAGCGCCGCCCGCGGACCATGGAGCACGCTCGGGCGAATCGAGTGCGGCGGGCGCTCCCCCTTCTTCTCGAACCACACCACCGCCACCGTCGGGTTAATCAGCTTCCCTGGCCAGCTGCCAGGCAAGAGCTCATTTTGCACCAGCACCGCACTATCCGTCAGTGAAGCTGGCAAGTCAGCGAGCGCGCTGGGGAGCGCCGCCTCCCCCACGGCGATCAGCGTGCCCTCAGGCCGGAGGCTCGCGAGCTCGCGCGGCTCGCCCCCGCGCAGGAGCGGCACCACCTCACGCCCCAGCTCGCGCCACGCGCGCGCGAAGAGCCCGCCGAGCTGCCCCATGCCCATCACCACGACCGCGCGCGAGCTCGCCTCGAACATCTGACCTCTGTCACACGATCACCTGGGCGCGCCCACCGCTATTTGGCCACCGCTCTAGCCTCTTGGCAGAAGGCGCTCTAAAACTCCGAGATGATTCGACTCAGCACCCCCCTCGTCTTGGGCCTCGCCCTGGTCACCTTCGCCTGCAACGAGAACAAGCCAGGGCCCACCCCAGCGACCGCCGAGACCACGAAGGCGAACGCTGAGACCGCCACCACGGCGGAGGCGCCCCAAGGCCCCGGCGCGGCGGAGGCGAAGCCCGCCGTCGACGCGAAGCCGAAGGGCGCGGCCGTCGGCCAGCCTGCCCCCGACTTTGAGCTCAAGGACCTGAAGGGCGAGTCCGTCAAGCTCTCGTCCTTTAAGGGCAAGGTGGTGGTGCTCGAGTGGTTTAACCCAGGCTGCCCCTACGTGAAGGCGTCGCACACCAAGGGCTCACTCGTGGGCACCGCGAAGAAGCACCTGGACGGCGGCGGCGTGTGGCTCACCATCAACTCGAACGCCGAAGGTAAGCAAGGCGCGAGCATGGATGAGAATAAGCAGGCAGCCGAACAGTACGGCTTCAGCCACCCGCTCTTGCTCGACACAGAGGGCACCGCCGGTAAGCAGTACGGCGCCACGCACACGCCGCACATGTTCGTCATCAATGAAGAGGGCACGCTGGTCTACGCCGGCGCAATCGACAACTCACCTGACGGCTCCGGGGAGTCACCCAAGGGCGGTACGCTGGTGAACCACGTGACCGAGGCGCTGAAGGACGTCTCCGAGAAGAAGCCCGTGCGCACCCCAGAGACCGAGGCCTACGGCTGCTCGGTCAAGTACAAGAGCTGAGCGTTTGGGCTCGGGGGGTTGGGCACCGCGCTGGGTTCGCACTGTAAAGCGGGCGGGTTCAAAACCCGCCCCTCCAGCTGAACCAAGCGCTAGTCTTCGGCTAGCGCCGCCAGCGACGCAGCGGCACCGCAGCCTGACCAAGCGCTAGTCTTCGGCCAGCACCGACAGCGCCGCGCGGCGCGCGAGGCGATCGCGGCGCCGGCGCTTGCGCGCCACCGCCTCCTCACGCTGCTGCTCCTTGCGCCCCGAGGGGCGGCGCCCTGGGTGAGGCGCCTGCTCTAGGCCCTGTTCGGCGCTGGTGCCAAGCTCGAACAGAGCGACCTCAGGCCGCGCGCGCTCCCCCACCCGAAGCCCGAACACCGAGGCCCCGATCCCCGCGCTGACGTACACCGCACCCTCCGCGCGCTCACCATGTCGACAGCCATACAGACCATGCACGTAGCGGTGGCCTGCCAACTTCCCCAACATGAAGCGGTGGAGCCCACCCACGGTGATCTGCCCTGAGTGCGTGTGCCCCGACAGCACCAGGGACACCCCCGCGTCCCATAGCCGATCGGCCTCTTCGGCGATGTGGCTGAGCCCGAGCGTCGGCAGCGAAGGGTCCATCGTGGCGAGCGCGCGGCCGGTGTCTGCGTGGCCGGTGTAGGCGTCATCCAGCCCCACCAGCTGCAGCGACTGCCCCCCCAGCGAGTAGACGGTGGCCTCATTCATCAGCACCTGGACGCCCGCGCGCTCCAGCGCGCAGCGCACCTGCCGCGCGCCCGCCCAGTGGTCGTGGTTGCCGAGCACCGCCACCTTGGGGCCGGCGATGGCACCGACGACCTCAGTCAGGAGCTCGAGGTAGTCTAGGCTGTGGGCGACGTAGTCGCCCGTCAGCACGGTGAGATCAGGCTTCGCCTCGTTGGTGAGCTCCGCCGCCGCCCACTGCAGCTCATCGCTCGTCACGCGGCCAAAGTGCTGATCGGTCAGGTGCGCGACGGTGAGCGGCGCCTTGAGCTGCGCTTCAAGGGGCCGGGTGCCAGCGAAGCGCCGGACGGCGATGCGCTGCTTCGGGTCGCTCTTCGGTAGGGTGAAAGCCATCCGTGAGGGCTCAGCGTAAGGCGGGGGTTCGGGTCGTCAACCAGCGCCACCAGCGGCTAGCCTCCACTTTTGTTCGCCAAGGCCCGCTTGACGACTACGCTCCGCGCCATGTCGAAGGTGCCCCCATCGGACCCCACCCCAGAGAGCGAACGCGAAGCCGCCCCCGCGACGGACGCCGAGGCGACGAGCGAACCTGCAGCCGATGGCGGCGGACCCTCCACGAGTGACTCATCGGAGGATGACGCAGCGGATGGGGATGCCCAAACCAAAGGGGAGGATGGCGGCGGAGAGGATGACGACGCGCCCTCACCCAAGCGCGGTGCCCAACCCCCAACCCAAGCGAGCGAAGACGACGGCGAGCCGTCCAAGCCCGACGGGGAAGCCAAGGCCGCGTCAGACGACGACGATGATGACGATGACGATGACGATGATGAGGAGGACGTACCTCCTCAGCCCAGCGCGAAGGCCAAGCAAAGCGCCAAGCCTGCCAAGGCCAAGGCCGCGTCAGACGACGACGACGACGACGACGACGACGATGAGGAGGACGTACCTCCTCAGCCCAGCGCGAAGGCCAAGCCAAGCGCCAAGCCTGCCAAGGCCAAGGCCGCGTCAGACGACGACGACGACGACGACGATGACGACGATGACGACGATGAGGAGGACGTACCTCCTCAGCCCAGCGGGAAGGCCAAGCCAAGCGCCAAGCCTGCCAAGGCCAAGGCGGAGCCGGCGCCAGCCCCAGAGCCAGCGCCGCGACGCACGTGGCTCTACGCGCTCGTTGGGGTGGCGCTGTTAGGAGGCGGTGCGCTCTTGTGGCGCCAGAACGAGCAGACGAAGGCCGCCGAGCATGAGGCGAACCTAACTGACAACTGCAAGCTGCGTGCGAACAAGGCGGCTTGTGATGAGCTGTGTCGGCGGGAGCCCCCGAACGATGAGGCCTGCCTGATCCACGCCAAGGCGCTCGATGAGGCTGACCAAGACGCGGCGCGCGTTCGCGAGATCCTGAGCGGCCTGTGTGAGCGCGATCAGCTTGAGGGCTGCGCGCGGCTCGGGCGCGTGCTGCTCAATGACAAAGGTGAGGCGCGCGACGAGGTGCGCGCCGCAGAGCTGTTCGACAAGAGCTGCAAGGGTGGGAGCGCGCTTGGCTGCGCGGGGCGGGCGCACATGCTCATCTTGGGGCTCGGTGGGCTCAGCAAGGATGAGGAGGCGGGCTACAAACTAGCGGAGCAGAGCTGCGGCGATGAGGAGCCGCGCGGCTGCACCTTGCTCGCCACGGCGCTCCTGAACGGTGTGGGGACGGAGCGCAATCCGCCCAAGGCCTATGAGCTGTTCGACAAGGCCTGTAGTCAGGACATGGATCGAGCCTGCCTCGGCAAGGGAGTGATGCTGTTCGAGGGCTTCGCGGAGCACAAGCCGGACCCCGAAGCGGCGGTGAAGCTGTTCAAGCAGGCTTGCTCCGGTAAGGACGCCAAAGAGGGCTGCGTGCAGCTCGCCTTGGCTTACCTCTCGGGGCGCGGCGTGGAGCGCAACCCGGCGGAGGGCGTGCGGCACTTACAAGCGGCCTGCGATGAGGCCGCCCCTGCAGGCTGCGCCGAGCTGGGCCAGCTGTACATGACCGGCACCGGCATCGAGGTCGACGCTAAGAAGGCAGGTGCGCTGTTCACTCGCGCCTGTGATCACAAGCACATCGCCGCCTGCCTCGCCGTGGGGAAGGCCAAGCTGGTCGGCGCCATGGGCTTCGATCGTGAGAAAGATGGCCCCGCCGGCGCCAAGCTGATCTCGGACAGCTGCGAGGGCGGGGACACCGGTGCCTGCGTGGAGCTCGCCACGCTCGAGCTTCAAGGCGTGGGCGCCATCAAGCAGGACGGCACGAAGGCCAAGGAGCGCGTCGCCAAGGCCTGCGAGAAGAACCACGCGCGCGCCTGCACCGTGCTCGGCGGCATCATCGCGCAAGGGCTCGACGGCACCAAGCCAGACCCCAGCGCCTCTGCCAGCTTCTTCAAGAAGGCCTGTGACCATAAGGATGGCGACGGCTGCGCCTTCTATGGCGCGCAGCTCGCCGACGGCAGGGGGATCCCCCAGAAGCGCGACAAGGGGCTCGAGATGATCCAGAGGGCGTGCCGCGAGCTGGGGAGCATCCAAGGCTGCACCATGTACGCGCAGGCGCTGATGCTCGGCGGGGGCGGCGCGGCTCAAGAGAAGGAGGGCCTCGAGATGGCCGAGCAGCTGTGCGTTCAGGGCGAGCTGCGCTCATGCATCCTCGCCGCCAGCGGACACTTCGACGGGCGCGGCGCCAAGCGCGACCAGGTGCGCGGCACCATGTTCGTGCTGGCTGCCTGCGAGGGCGGCTTGCCCCCCGCCTGCGAGATGAAGAAGCGTATCCCCGCGGATATGGTGCGTAAGGCGGAGCGCCAGATCAAGAAGAACAGCGACGAGGCGCTCGCCAAGCTGAAGGAGGCGCAGGCGAAGGGCGCCATCATCCCCGGGCTGAGCGGCCTGCCTGGCATGCCCGGCGCCCCAGGAGCGCCGCCAGCACCCAGCGCAGCCCCTGAAGCGTCCCCCGCAGACTAGCGCACGTCTATTGGAGCGACGCCCCATGGGTCGGCTCCAGCGCCCACAGCGGCAGCTTGGGCTTGCCCTGCGCCGTCGCCCAGCCCGCCGCTGGGCGCCCCGCGCGATAGTCAGCTAGGTAGTCACAGTAGGCCAACCAGAAGAGCACGGCGCCGCCCACCATCATGCGGCGGTGAAGGCCCAGCGCGGCGCGGCGCCCCCAAGCTTCCCCCTTACCTGCCCTGAGCGCGCGCCCCCAGCGCGCTAAGAACTGATCAGTCAGCAGCAAGAGGGGCAGCGCCAGCAGACACAGCCGCGGGTACAGCCCCACCGCCATCCCTAAGATGATCCCAACCCACGACACCGCCATCAGCGCCCGCCCGGCTCTGAGCGCGCCGAGCGGCCCGTGAGTGACCACCCGCGTGCGGTAGCCCCGCGCGGCGTCTTCGGGCGCTTGGAACACCTGCGCGATGAAGTAAGCCCCCAAGATCCAGCTCGCCACCAGCACGCCGCTCAAGCCAGCGCGCCACGTGAGCGGCAGCCCAGTCACCAGCGCCCCGGCGAGCGGCGTGAGCACCCCATAGCCTAAGAGGTTCACCAGCGGGCCGCCGACGGGGTGCGCCTTCCACCTCGCCTTGGGGTGTGAATAGAGCACGGCGAGCAGCGCCGAGGACAGCGCGCATAAGGCGGCGCCCCAGGTGGCGCACGCCGTGATCCCCACGCCCAGCGCGAGCGCACCGTAGCCGAAGCGCTCCACCCCGGGGGGCACTTGGGCTTTATCACGCTGAAACAGAACCTCCCCCTGATCGCGATCGAGCCCCGCGTTGAGCCACAAGCTCCCAGCGCTGAGGCACCACCAGCCTAAGATGAGCAGCCCCAAGTCGCCCACACCCCGCGGCCCGACGCCCCAATCCCACAGCATGAACCCATAACCGATGAGCACGACCCAGATCAGCCAGAACGTGCCCTCGGGCCGCGACAAGCGCCACAGGTCGCGGGTGAGCTGCATCAACCGGCCGTGTCCCGGTACGTGACCTCTCCTACCTCGCCGCCCGCTTGAGCTACCGCCTCAGCGTAGCCAGCGGCGTCGAGTGGTTCGTAAGTGTGACGTACTGAATCATACCAGTACACCTGCTCGGTGGAGTGCACGCGGATCCCCGCCTCCACGAGCGGCTGCTTGATGGGGCGGAACCCGTCGGTCATCGCGATCTGCGCGCGGAGCCGGATGAAGCGAGGCCGCGCGTTGTCCGGTAGACCGCGCTCCACCACCTCAGCGAACACCTCCGGCTCGAAGCGCGCCCCCGCCTTGAGCACCACCGCCGCGACGGGCATCTGGAGCTCGGTGCCAGGCAGCGGCAGACCATAGGCGGCGGCGAGGCGGATCTCGCCGAGCTCATAGAGGGTGTCCTCCACCCAGGTGGTCGCCACTTCGCCCGAGCGCGTGCGGATCATGTCAGCCGCGCGATCCACGTACCAGGTGTCGCCGTCTACGTCGCGTCGCGCGATGTCACCCGTCACGAACCACAGGTCTCCGGCGGCGAAGCCGCCGCGGATGATGCGCTGCGCGGTCTCTCGATCGGGAGTGAAGCCCGCCATCATCGCCGAGGCATGGCTCCCGTCCATCTTCGAGATCATCATCCCCGCCTCATCATCCTTCGCGCGGATGAGCCAACCCTTGCGATCTTTCATCAGCTCACGCTGCTCAAAGTCGTAGCGGACGATCGCCATCTCCGTGGCGCCGGGCAGCGGGCGCCCGAGCGCCCCCACCTTCTTACCTGAGGCGTTGGCGAGCACCGCGTTGCCCTCGTTGGAGGCGTAGAACTCAAGCACGCCCACACCGAAGCGATCGCGCAGCCGGAGCCACACGTCCTTGCGCATGCCGCTGCCCGCGAACAGCCGAAGCGGCGTCTTGTGCTCCGAGGGCGCGACCGGGGCGTCCACCAGCTCACGGCACATTTCCCCAGCGTAAAAGACCACGGTCGCCCCGTAGCGGCGCACCTCTTTCCACAGCTGGTCAGGCGAGAAGTGGCTCGCCAGGGCCAGGCGCGAGCCCCCCACGAGCCCCGCGCCAACGCTCACCAAGATCCCTGACTGGTGGTGCAGCGGCAGGCAGCAATAGACCGTGTCCTTCCCCGTCAAGGTGCAGGCACCGGCGGCGCCGTAAGCGGAGAAGGCCCAGCGCCGGTTGGTGATCCGAGCGGCGCGGGGCTTGGAGTAGCGCCCAGCGGTGAAGATCACCATCGCGAGATCCCCCGCGCGGCCTGGGTCTTCCACGTACCAGGCGGGGAGCTCGACCTGATGCGGATCGATCTGTTCCATGTCGATCACGCCTGGCGCCTCGCCGACTCGCCCCAGCGCGCCGCTCCTCACGCGGCCGCCGCCCCCCAACACCAGCACCTCGCCCGCGAACGCCTCGCGGCCGAGCGCCGCGTGCCCTGGATCGGTCACCAAGTGCTGCGCCTCCCCCGCCGCCAGCGCGCGCGTCAAGCTGATGCGGCTGGCGCGTGGATCGAGCAGGACGCTGATGGCGCCGATGCGGTTCAACGCGGCCACCAAGCAGAGGTAGCTCGGCCGCCCCTCCATCAGCACCCCCACCCGCGTGCCCCGGCGCACACCGCAGGCAATCAAGCCGCGCACCACGTAGTTCACCCGCCGATCGGCGTCGCCATAGGTGAAGGCGCGCCCGCGGTAGAGGAAGAAGGTTTGCTCTGGGATCTCCCGCGCCTGCCGCGCCAGCACATAGGACATGCTGATCTGCGTGTCTGGGTTGATGCGCCGGAGCTCGCTTAACCGCGGCAACTGGAAGCGCAGGTTGTCCACCGCCTCCGCCGCGTCCTCAACGACGTGCCCCAGCTTTTTCCATATGGATAATAGTGAGCTGGAGACGGTGTCGACGAACAGATCGATGTCGACGTCGAGGTCGAAGGCGCTCACCTCGTCGTCCTCATCGTACGCCGCGGGCGCATCAGAGGCGGCGTCGCGGAGCAGCGCGGGGCGGGGGCCCTGCGCCTCTCGCCAGTTGAGCCACTCGACCACGCTCGGCCAGGTCTGCCCTAGCGAGGTGGAGCCGACCACCAGCCCAAAGTGCCCCGCGCGCAACGCAATCTCGTGCACGTCGGCGCTCGGCGCCGCGGCGCGGATCGCGCGGACGCTGGGCGGACGGGCGATGTCGTCGCGCTCGCCGACGAACACCAGCACGGGGCAGCGAATGTCAGCCAAAGTGACAGTGCGGCCATCGATGACGAAGCCGCCGGACGCCAGCCGGTTGTGCACGATGAACTCATCGATGAATTTCCGCAGCGCTGGCCCAGGCCAGGCCACGAAGCCCTCCCCACCAAGGAAGCGGCGCCGGCTCTCGCGCTTCTCGAGCGCCTGACGGTCATGGAGCTTGCGGACAAAATCGATCAGCTGCTGCGCCTCCTTGACCGGGGTGAGCAGCTTGAAGCCGGTGCTGGTCAGGAGGCCTGGCAAACCCTCCATGCGCGCGAGGGGGAACTCCACCAGCCCGCGGGCCACGTCGATCACGCGGCCCGCGACCTCGCTCGACAACGTGGGCAAGTTAGCGTGGATATCGACCGGGCTCCCGAAGGTGATGACCGACCCAAGGTGCGCGGAGGCGAGGTAGGCCGCCGCCTGATAGGCGAACATGCCCCCTTGAGAGTAACCCGCGAGGTGCACCTCGTGGCCGGTGTGCTCAGCGACCCAGCGCACGGCCTTCGCGACGGCACGCACGTGGTCATCGAGCGTGCGCTCCATGCCGCCCTCCTCACGCTCCGGCGCGCCGAAGTCCACCACCCAGACATCCACCCCCGCCTCCGTGAGGTGCCGCACCGCGCTCAGCTCCGGCGACACGTCATAGATCTCGGCGGTCAACATCAGCGGCGGCACCAGCAGCAACGCGGGCGCGCTGGGGAGCGCGCGCGACGCGCCGACTGCGCTGTCTGCGCTGTCTGAGCCGTCTGCGCTCGCGCCGGCGCCGTAGCGGCGGAGCTTGAACACGCGCTCTCGGTAGAGCACGTGATACGGCTCCCCCTCTCGCGTGCTCAGCCTGCCTAGGCGCAGCACCTCCATCGCGTTCTGCGCGCCCATGCTCAAGCGCCGCGCGGCGCCTACCGGTCGCCTCTTTCGTTTGCTGCTCGCCATCCGCTCCTCGCTCCGCGCGCCTCGCGCGCTCGCCCCTGCTCTCCTCGCCTGCCAGCGCCCGCGCCATCTGGCGACCCGTGGCGCAACGCAGGCGCCGGCCCGCTGCTCGCTCGCTGAAGCGCGCTACCTCCGGCCGGTGAAGCCCATCATTTGCTGCACCACGGCCTCGCTCGCCTCCTCAATCTCGGCTGACTGGGCGAGCTCCTCCGCGCACTCCTCACAGAGCCGCTTGGTGCGCCCGCCCTGCTTCACTGAAGTCAGCTCATCTGCCTCTTCCCCGCACGCGCTGCATTTCGCCATCTCGCCTCCTCCTGTCGCTGCGCTCCAGCGCCGACGCTCGAACCATACCTGAGAGCGCCGCGATAGGCCTCAGGCGCCGCTTGAGAGCGACCCGCCCAGCGCTAGCACCTGGGCCACCCGGCGACTCGCCAAACCCCCAGCCCTACGAGCGACCTCGCAGGTGGTTGGGGGCCAGCTCCTCGCTCCTCATGGCGAACCGTAGCGCGCTTCGCGGCCTGCTCCACCAATTCTGGCCACTTGGACGGTTTATGCTAGCGTGAGCGCTCAGCTGACAGAGGAGGCGCGCAATGGGACTCTTCAAACGGGGCCGCACCAAGCTCACCTACGGCATGTTCGATCTCGCGCGGGACGCGGCCGAGGCCAAGCGCCTGCACACCTGCGAGCGCATCTACCACAAGGGGCAGGTGCTGGCCTGGGACGGTAAGGAGCTGTTACCGGAGCTGCTCGCGAAGCACGGCGGGGTCCACGTGGCGCCGGACAAGCAAGACGCGCTCAGGCGGGTGTTCGCCATCATCCTGTGGGGTGAGCTTGCCGCGTGGAAAATATCGGCGCAGCTGGCGGACGGCCTGGTGCCGCTCGAGGCGAAGATGGCGGCCACCAGCCAGGCCTTCGACGAGGCGCGCCACTTCTACACCATGTACGATTACCTGACGGAGCTCGGCTACGTCCCTGAGCGGCTCGACCCCGCGCCGGAGGCGCTGCTCAACCACGTGCTGGAGACGGACAACCTCGCCGCCAAGCTGCTCGGGATGCAGCTCTTGATTGAGACCATCGCGCTCGCCATCTTTCAGGAGGTGCGCGAGGCCAACGTGGACCCCGTGCTGAGCGAGCTGATGAGGTACTTCGAGCGCGATGAAGCGCGGCACGTGGCGCTCGGCGTGCAGTACCTGCCCTCCTTGTTCCGCGACATGAGCCGCGCCGATCTGCTCAAGCTGAGCCTGTTTCAAGCCAAGCTCGTCAGCTACGCGCTGTGGGAGAACAAGGTACTTGAGCCTGACTTTAAGCGGCTGGGCATCGACCCGCGGCGGATCTTGGATCGCGCACGCGCCAAGCAGATGGCCGCAGTGCGTGAGGCCTGGGGCAGCCTAGGCTGGGATGTGGATTCACAGCGCGGCGTGGTGATGCCGCTGATCGGCGCCACGGTGGAGCTGATGTTCCCCACGGAGAGCACCCGCGGGAGCCGCCGAGCGCGCCTGGGCGCCGCTTGGGACGCGCTGACGAAGCCGCTCACGACAGACCCAAGCGCGTTAGAGGTCCACGCCAGGCACCGTATCCGCACCGCGCGTGGCGAGGTGGTGGGCACCGATGGCGAGGAGCCAGGCGCAGGCACCGCGTCCGCGGCGCCACCCAGCTGAACCACCCACGCGTCCTGCCCCTGTTTGAGGCCATCCGGCACGTCGCAGGGCTCGCCTGAGGCGCGCGAATGTGCCGTCTGTGGATCTCGGCGCCGTGATGGCGAGCCACCGCTCAAAGGCTGATGAGCTCATTTGAGGGGGGAGAGCCGCTAACCCGGTCGCAGCTCTGAAGGTCGTGCTAGCCTGGGCGCCTATGCCCGCGCTCGCGGATCACACCTGCGTCGTCACCGGCGCCAACACCGGCATCGGCCTGGCCACCGCCAAGGAGCTCGCGGCGCTCGGCGCCCACGTGGTCTTGGCCTGCCGCAGCCGCCCCAAGACCGAGGCCGCGATGGCTGAAATCCGCGCGGCAACTCCCGAGGCGCAGCTCTCCTTCTTGGAGCTCGATCTCGCGGAGCTGAGCGCCGTGCGGCGCGCCGCGGAGGAGCTGCTGCGCGAGCACTCAAGCGTGGATCTCCTCATCAACAACGCGGGCCTGGCGGGCCAACGCGGGCAAACGAAGGACGGCTTTGAGCTGGCCTTCGGCGTGAACCACCTGGGGCACTACCTGTTCACGCGGCTCGTGCTGGAGACGTGCACGATGCGCGGCGCGGGGCTCGCGGCCACCACCTCCAGCAC
>CAYQAC010000006.1:0-29213 GCA_964415255.1 uncultured Polyangiaceae bacterium
GGAGCTGGCCCTGGTGCAGGTGAATTGACCGCTGGTGAGGGCGCCATCGAACCGCCTCAAGGTGCTCCCCGGGTTGGGGGGGGTTGGGCACGCAGCTACTCAGCGCCTGGCGAGGCGCTCGGTGCACTACTCAGCGCCTGGTGAGGCGCTGTGCAGCGTGAAGCGCCTGGGCGCTCGCGCGCCCAAACCCCTTGCTCAGCTGCGCGGTGCGCTGTAGGCGAGGCGTCATGCGCATCCTGCTCGCGACCTCGAACCCCAACAAGCTGAGAGAAGTACGGGAGATCTTAGCGCCCACCGGCTTCGAGGTGGTCGGCCTCGACTCGCTCGCGGAGCAGCCACCGGAGCCAGCCGAAGACGAGACCACCTTCGAGGGCAACGCGCGCCTCAAGGCGGTGGCCTACGCGCGCGCCACCAACTACCGCTGCCTGGCGGAGGACTCTGGCCTGGAGGTGGACGCGCTCGACGGCGCCCCCGGGGTGTACAGCGCGCGCTACGCCACCGCGGAGGGGAGCCGAGAGGAGCGCGACCGGGCCAACAACGAGAAGCTCTTGCAAGCGCTGTCCGGGGTGCCCAAGGAGGAGCGCGGCGCGCGCTTCGTGTGCGCCATGTGCCTGGCGGATCCTGACGGGAGCATTGTGGCAGAGACCCAGGGCCGCTACGAAGGGCTCATCGCGGACGCGCCGCGTGGAGACAACGGCTTCGGGTACGACCCGCTCCTTTACCTACCGGACGTCTGCCTGACTAGCGCGGAGCTCAACCCTGAAGAGAAGAACGCCCGGAGCCACCGCGGGGCCGCGGCGCGCGCCATGGCCCGGCTGCTTGAGCGCCTCACTCCCCACTGAGGACGCGGCGGCGCTCAGTCGGCGCTGGGCTGAGCGGGCGCGGCGTCGGGAGCGGGCGCGGCGTCGGGAGCGGGCGCGCTGGCGGCCGGCGCGCTCGGCGCCCCCGCGTCGATCGGCTTAGTCTCGGCGCCTACCTCAGCGCAGCAGCGGAAGCCCGCTTCATAGCCGTAGTCTTCTTCCTTATGGAAAGTCACGGTGGGGCGGCAGCGGTTGCGCACCGGGCCCCACCAGCCTCCCTTGAGCCCAGAGCGGTCTGGGTACTGCTTGCCCGGCAGCTCCACCCACTCGTTCACGTTGCCGTTCATGTCCACCACCCCCGCCCAGGAGACGCAGGTGAGGCGCTCACCGATGCGGTGGCGCTGATCGAGGCGATCCATCTCCGCCTTGCAGCGCTCGTCTTGGTAGCAGCGGTCGTAGGTCTTCATCTGCCGCGTGTGATCGGGCGTGCGATACGGCTTATCTATATTGCAGTGCTCATCCGTGCGGTTGTAGCCCCACACGTGCGGCTTACCTTCTTCCCCTTCGCAGGCGAAGTTGAACTCGTCCTCCGTGCACAGCCGCTTACCTTGATCGGCGCACAGCTTCTTCGCCTGCTGCCAGCTGGTGAGCACGCGCGGGAGCTCCCCCACAATGCCAGGGTACTCAAAGCGATCCATGCAGAAGTCGAGCGGCGCGCGCTCCTTCGAGATGCACTTCGAGGGCTCCTCATACTGGAGGCAGCGCTCGCTCACCTTGGCCTTGTCCTTGGCGCCCGAGTACTCCGCGTGGTGCTCCTTGCAGGTCTGCACCATGGCCGGGCAATAGTCGCCAGCGACCCGCACCATGCCGCCCGGGCAGCCCTCAGTATTTGCCTTGGGGAAATTCGCCTCAGGCCCGGTGGGCTCTGGAGGACTGGCGTCCTGAGCCACCACCGCGGCGACGCTCGGCGCCGGCTCCGCCACGGAGGCGCTCGGCGCGCCCTGCTCGGTCTGCGCGGCGCTGTTCCGGGAGCAGCCAGAGCCGAGCAGCGCGCCCAAGGGCGCCAGGATGAGGCACACGCGCAGCGCACGCAGGCCCCCCGCGACTGGTGAGCGCGCGGCGCGCGACGAGAGACCCCTGCTAGGCTGCATGATGGCGCCGAACCTGCCGCGAGCGTGCCGCTCGGGCAAGCGCGTTTCCATCGAGCAGCTCGCGCCGCGCTGGCGCGACCCCTGAGCACGCGCGCAGCTAGCCTTGCGGCCGAAGGAGAGCCTCGGCATAAGGGAGCCTTATGGCTGCAGGCGAGGCGAGCTACTGGCTGACAACCACCACCACCTCGATCCACGCCGTGAGCGAGGCCCTGTTCCCCAAGAACAGCATCAACGCCCCCGACTTCGAGGAGACCGAGCTGGTGAGCCGCACCCTGGAGTACCTGGATGAGCTGCCGCCAGCGCAGCGGCGGCTCTTGATGACGCTGTTCATCTTCCTGGAGCTCGCGACGCCGCTGCTCGCGCTCTACCCCGCGCGCTACTCGCGCCTCAGCGTGGAGCGCCGCACGGCGCTGGTGCAAGGCTGGCGCCGCCACTGGTTTCAGCCCTTCGGCTGGCTAGGAGACGCCCTCAAGGCGACGATGACCATGATGTACATGTCGCACCCGAGCGTGATCCGCCACGTGGAGGGCTTCAAGACCTGTGAGCGCCCGACGGACCCGCTCAATTTCCCCATAGATAAAGACGCGCTCAAGCGGCTCCCGGTGGTGCCCTCATGATCTACGGCCTCACGGACCTACGTCAGGGCTTCGACGTCGAGTGCGACGCCGTGGTGGTGGGCAGCGGCGCAGGCGGCGCCATCGCAGCCGCGAACCTGGCGCGCGCCGGGATGAAGACGGTGGTGCTTGAGGCGGGCCCCGCGCTCACCCCAGAGGACATGACACGCGACGCGCCGCGCTTCCTGGCCCGCACCTATTGGGAAGGCGGCCTGCGCATGATCGCCGGCACCACGCAGTCGCCCTCGCTCCAGGCGCGCTGCCTCGGCGGCAGCACGGTGGTGAACTCCGCCATCATGCTCAAGCTGCCCGACTGGGTGCGCGACATCTGGGGACGCGAGACCCACTCCGGGATGTTCCATCACCCGGATTTCGACGCGGCCTATGAGCGCATCTTCAAGCGCCTGAGCGTGGCGCCCACCCCGATGACGGTGATGGGGCCTCGCAACCTCACCGCGAAGCGGGCGCTGGAGCAGGCGGGGATCTTCGGCGCGCCGCTGCCGCGCGCGGTGGTGGACTGTGAGGGCTGCGGGGACTGCCTGGTGGGCTGCGCGGGCGGCGCCAAACAGTCAGTTGACCGCACTTATATCGCGGACGCCGTGAAGGACGGCGCCGACGTGTACACCGTGAGCCACGTGGAGCGGGTGGAGGTGGCGGGCAAGCGCGTGACGGGGGTCACCGGGCGCGTGGTGGACCCAGTGGGGAGGCGCCCGGTGGGGAAGTTCCGCGTGCGCGCGAACACGGTGGTGATGGCCGCCGGCACCATGCACACGCCGGTCATCTTGCAGATGAGCGGCATCAACCCGAGCGATCGCGTGGGCGCCACGCTGTTCGCCCACGTGGGCGGCGGGATGGTCGGTGTGCTCGACGAGGTGGTGGATCCTTGGATCGGTGCCTCGCAAGGCTGGGGCGCGATCAGCGAGGATATCTTAGGGCTCAAGTACGAGAGCCTGTGGGCCTCGCCCAGCGTGCTCATGGTGCGCTGGGGGGACGTGGGGCTGCGCTTCCTGGAGAAGCTGCCCGAGCTCAAGCATGCGACGGTGATCGCCCTGGTTTACCGCGCGAACGTCACTGGGCGGGTGCGCGCGAAGCGAAGCGGCATGCCGGACATGAAGCTGTGGATCCCTGACACCGAGGCGCGCCCGGTGCTGCGCGGCATGAAGCGCGCGGCGGACGGCCTGCTCGGCATCGGCGCCCGCTACGTGCACACGGGGATCCCGGTGGTGGCCGATGAGCTGAAGACGCTGACGGACACCGAGCAGCTCCTGAGCCCGCGCATCGGCGCGCGGCACCTGCAGATGACGATGAACCACGTGTTCGGCTCCTGCCGCATGAGCGAGGGTGACGAGGGCGTGGTGGACGACCACGGGCGCGTGAAGGGCTTAGAGAACCTCTACATCTGCGACGCCAGCATCTTCCCCAGCCCGAGCGCCGTGAACCCGCAGGCCACCATCATGGCCATGTGTGACCTCATCAGCCGCCGCCTGGGTGACTTGCCCACCGCAGCCCACGCCTGAGCACGACGAAGAGCGCAGGCTGAGCGCCTCAAGGACACACGGCCTCGCGCTGCCGTGAGGGTGCCTGCCCAGATTGTCAGGCATCATGACGGATTACCAGGGTGAGGTGCCAAACCCCCAAAAACCCCTGGAACAACCCGGGCCAGCTCCGCGCCGGAAGGCGTCGGGCGCCTGGCCTGGCCGTGCTAGGTTACCCGCCATGGCTTTTGATCTGAAGATCGTGGGCGGCACCGTGGTGGACGGCACAGGCGCTCAGCGCCGGCGCGCGAACATCGGCATTGAGGGGGGCCGCATCGTGGAGATCGGCGAGTGCAGCGGGAGCGCCAAGGAGACGCTAGACGCTGAAGGCGCCGTCGTGACCCCCGGCTTCGTCGACATCCACACCCACTACGATGGTCAGGTGTCCTGGGACGCAGATCTCGCGCCCTCGTCGCTGCACGGCGTGACCACCTGCATCATGGGCAGCTGTGGCGTCGGCTTCGCTCCCGTGCGGAAACAAGATCGCGAGCGGCTGATCGAGCTGATGGAGGGGGTGGAGGACATCCCAGGCACCGCGCTGGCGGAGGGCATCAACTGGCGCTGGGAGACGTTCCAAGAGTACATGCAGGCCGTCGATTTCCCGCACGCCATGGACTACGGCCTGATGGCGACGCACGACGCCCTGCGCGTCTACGTGATGGGTGAGCGGGCGCTGGCGAGCGAGGTCGCCACCGAGGACGACGTCGCGCAGATGGCGGCGCTGGTGCGTGAGGCGGTGGAGGCTGGCGCCTTTGGCTTCAGCACCGGCCGGACGGACAACCACCGCTCCAAGGACGGCAGCCCCACCCCCGCGGCGGAGGCGACGGCGCGCGAGCTCACCGGCATCGCCCGCGCCCTCCAGCCGCTCGGCCACGGCGTGCTGCAGGCCGTCAGTGATTTCGACATGGATATAGACCTCGGGCGCTTCGACGGCGAGTTCGACGTCATCGAGGAGATGGCCAAGGCCGCCCGCGGTCACCACGTGAGCGTGTCCCTGCTCCAGCGGGACAACGACCCCACCCAGTGGCGCCGCATCCTCGAGCGCTGCGAGCGCTCCGCGAGCGCTGGGGTCCCCATCCACGTCCAGGTGGCGGCGCGCGCCATCGGCGTGATGCTCGGGCTCGAGGCCACCTTCCACCCCTTCATGGGCTTCCCCAGCTACAAGGCCATCTCCCACCTCCCGCTCGCTGAGCGCGTGAAGGCGATGCGTGACCCGGCGTTCAAGGCGCGGCTGCTCACAGAGCAGTCGGAGCCGGTCGCCGGCGACGGCAGCCCCATCCCGCCGCTCGCTGACAAGCTGCTCGCCAACCTGGATTTTGTGTCGCTGCGCCTGTTCCGTTTGGGTGAGTACCCTGACTATGAGCCCAAGCTGGAGGACTCCCTCTACTACGAGGGCAAGGCGCGCGGCGTGAGCGCGCTGGCCGCCGTGTACGACGCGCTGCTCGAGAGCGACGGCAAGGAGCTGCTCTACTTCCCGCTCTACAACTACATCGACTTCGATCTGAACAACGTGAAGACGATGCTGCATCACCCGCTGGCCCTGCCCGGCTTGAGCGACGGCGGCGCGCACGTCGGCACCATCTGCGACGCGAGCTTCCCCACCTTCATGCTGAGCCACTGGGCGCGAGATCGTCAGGATAGTGGCCTATCTCTCGAGCGCGTGGTGCAGATGCTCGCGCACGACACGGCGCGCTACGTGGGCCTTAAAGATCGCGGCACGCTTGAGGTAGGCAAGCGCGCTGACCTCAACGTGATTGATTTCGAGGGCCTGCGGCTCCGCCGCCCGCGGCTGGTGGAGGACCTGCCAGCGGGGGGCAAGCGCCTGCTGCAAGACGCGGAGGGTTACCGCGCCACCTTGGTGCACGGCACCGCCATCACCAAGAACGGTCAGCTGACGGGGGAGCTGCCTGGGCGGCTCCTGCGCGCTGGGTGCTGAGCGCCGCTCACGACGGAGGCAAGCGCTGAGCGATGGCGGGAGCAATGGACCTGAGCGGCGTGGAGGTCTTCATCCAGGTGGTGAAGACCGGCAGCTTCACTGCGGCGGGTGAGCGGTTACGGATCCCCAAGAGCACCGTGAGTCGGCGCGTGACGCGCCTCGAACAGGAGCTCGGCGCCCGCCTCATCCACCGCACCACGCGGCAGCTCCGGCTGACCGAGGTGGGCGCGGCGTTCTTCGAGCGGGTGTCCAAGGCCATGGACGATCTCGAGGAGGCGGCGCGCAGCGTCAGCGATGACCAAGACGTCCCGCGCGGCCTCTTGCGCCTGACCGCGCCCATCGACTTCGGGGTGAGTTACCTTGGGGAAATCCTAAGGAGCTTCCGTGAGCTGCACCAAGAGGTGGAGGTGGAGGTGGAGATCACGCAGCGCACGGTGAACCTGGTGGAGGAGGGCTTCGACGTCGCGCTGCGCGCAGGGCGGCTGGCGGACTCCTCACTGATCGCCACCAAGCTCTCCGATGTGGAGTTTGGGATCTTCGCGAGCCCAGAGTACCTCGCGGCGCGCCCGGCGCTGCTCACGCTGAGCGATCTCTCAGCGCACGAGTGCCTGCTGTTTCGTGGCCAATCAGCGCCTCACCGTTGGGCCGTAGCGGGGCCGGAGGGGCTCCTCGAAATGGAGGTCCACGGGGGGCTCTATGGTAGGGACTTTGCGTTCCTCCGCAGCGCCGCGCTAGCGCACGCCGGGGTGGCGCAGCTGCCGAGCTTCATCGTGGCGCAAGACGTCGCCGCGGGCCGCCTGACGCGGCTCTTGAGCGAACACGCCGCCATCCTCGGCGCGCTCTACCTGGTTTACCCCACGGCGCGGCAACTCTCAGCGAAGGTGCGCGCCTTCCGCGAGCACCTGATGAGCCACCTCGCGGCGCAGCCCTGGGCCCGCCGCGGCCCCCACGACACGCCGATCGCCCGATAGGGTGTGTCACTGACCATCTACGAGGCGCCGCCCTAGCCGCCAGCCCGCGGCCAGCCTTCAAGGAGCTCGCGGGCTGACGATGAGCGCGCCGAGGTGCCTACTTGAGCCGCGACTCAAGCCGCTTAAGCTCACCCCGGAGCGCCTGCGTCGACCGGTGCAGCTGATCCAGCTGCTCCGGCGTGAGCTCAGCGATGGAATCCACGCTCGCCGCGATGCCGCGCGGAGACGCCGCAAAACTGGTGAGCTGATTCACCGCGCGGACGATGCTGGGGAGCGCAGGGCGGCCGCGACGCTTGCCCTTCTTCTGCTTGTTCAGCCGCGCCACCTCCGCTTGCAGCTGGTGCGCGGACCAACGCTCCTTCGAGGCGCGCCGCGCGACCGTCCCCTGCTGCTGCGCAACGAGCGAATCTAAAGTGCGGAGCATGGCGAAGGAGAGGTGCTCCCACTTGCCCGCGCCCAGCTCCGTGGCCACGCGGTAGGCCGCGAGGCAACGGTTCAAGGTCATGGGCGTGAGGTTCAGCTTCTCGCTCTTCACGATCTCCGGGACCGAGGTCTCCGGGAAATGCTGATAGACCACGCGCCCAATTTCCACGGCGTCTTTGGCGCCCAAAGCTGGTGCGCCTGAAAACGCTGTCTCTGGCCAAACGGCTCGCTTCTTGGTGACCACGAGCCAGCTCCTAACACCCATCCCCAGGGTCGTCGACGAACAATCGCCCTCACGACGCCTTTTTCGCGTGGATGAGCGCGCCGCGTAGATTCTGCGCGTTCTGCCACGTGGAATCTCCGGCATGGACGGAGGCTTGGCGATGTGTTCTGCCGTGTGGAATCTCGGCGGCCGCAGCGCCCGCCGCCGGTTCTGCCGCGTGGAATCTCGCTGAGCGCTGGGCTGCGCGCGTGCGGCGCGATGACGCGGGGCATGACGGGGCGCGCAGCGCGAGCGTGACGCATGACAGGGCGCAGCCTGGACCGTGCCGCGCGGCGCGCGACAGGCAAACCCCCAAAACGATCCACGTGAGCGAGAGCTATCCCAGCGGCGCGCTCCACGAGCCTGGCCCCAGCGCGCGCGGGCGCGCGGCGGATCTCGACTTGAACCACCACGACACCGAGGAGGCCGCTTGAGCGCTCGGCGCCCCTCGTGCTTTTTCGCGACGCGCCGAGCCGCAGCCGTGAAGCAGCCCTCCTGGATGCTTCCTCGCTACGCGCTGGGCGGCAGCTGAGCTAAGGTGCGCCATGCGCGCGCGCTCCTCGCTCCCCCCATCCGCTAGCTCGGCCCTGCGCCCTGCGCGATCGCCCTTGGCCTTGGCGCTCGCGGCCGTGGTGGCCCTGACGGCCTGCGCGGAGGGCGGCGAGATCGCGGTCCCCGTCATCGACTCCGACGCCTCGGCAGGCGCGGGGGGTGACGGCGGGGCGGCTGGCTCATCTGGCGGCGACGCTGGCACCGGCAACACCGCTTGGGGCGGGAGCGGGGGGTTTGGCGGTGCGGTGGGCGGCGCCGGGGGAGGCGCGGGCGCGGGCGCGGGCGCGGCGAGCGGCGCTGGTGGTGTCGGTGCAGCCAGCGGCGCTGGCGGCACGGGGGGCACCGCCCCTTGCGGTGAGTGCGCTCCAGGTGAAGATGAGACGGAGCCTTGTGGCAACTGCGGTGTGCGGCTCCGCACTTGCACCAGCAGCTGCACCTGGGGCGCGTGGAGCGGCTGCGGTGTGCAAGGTGAGTGTGCTCCCGGCGAGATCGACCTCATTGGCTGCGACAGCTGCTCGCAGCGTGTCTGTCAGCTGGACTGCAGCTACCCCCCAGATTGCGAGCTCAAGCCCGCCAGCGCCTGCGAGTACCGAGCAGGCACCAACTGGCGCTGCTGCGACTCCAGCTCCTGGCAGTTCTGCCTCAGCAGCTGCCAGTGGAGCACCGCCTGCGCGTCGGGCGGCCCCAGCTGCTGCACCGGGCCGGGGCCCAGGTGCCCGTGAGAGGCTCTAGGTACCTGTGAGCCTGTAAGCGCGGCGCCTCACGCTGGGCGGCACACCCAGCGCCAAACGGAGCCGTCATCGCCATGGTCAATGACCTTGTCCAACACGAAGTTCGACTTGACGAGCACTGCGTTCGAGGCGTTCTTCTCTGGTAAGGTGTGCGCCACCACCTGCTTCACAGCGCCGTCTTGGAACGCCCGCTCAAGGAGCAAACGAACAGCGCCTGTCGCGTAGCCGCTGCCGCGGAACGCGGGCGCGACCTCGTAGCCAATCTCCACCTCACCCTCCAGGTTCGGTGGGCCAGCGTAGCCACCATTACCTACCACCGTTCGTCTAGCCCGGTCAATGAACAGGAAGCCTGGCCATTCGTCATTACAAGGGAACGACGGGTCGAAGGCCTCCGGGAACTCAGGCCAGCCCTCAGGCACGCCCAGCCCAAGCAACGCCGTGAGCCGCTCCGGGCCCTCCGCGCACGCAGCCCGAATGTCCACCGTGACCGGGATTAACTCTAGAGTCATCCTACGACCGCTCGAACGTGAGAGGGTACTTCTCAGGGTGCTTCATGGTGTCCAAGCTCAAGTCGATATCCAAATCAGGCCAGTAGTAGCAGCCAGGCGACTGCTCCTCGACGTTGAGCACAGCCTCCACCGTGCCCTTCTTGAACCAAGGGAAGGTCTCAAAAGGGAGGAAGACCTCCTCTCCCCGGACCAACACCCAAATCCCGTGCGGGGAGATATCAGTCACCTCGATGGCTGAAGTACTTTTCCCATGCGGTTGTGAGCTCATCTCGACGTGCCTCCACAATGCCTTGAATCTGACGGATCTGCTGTGGTGTGTACCGAAAATTTTTCGCCACCTGGACAAACGGTTCAAGCCAGAATTTCGCCTCGCCATCGCCGGACCGGACGTGCACATGCATGCGGGACTCTTCCAGCGAGAAGAAAAAGAACCGATACCCGCGCTCGGTGAAGATGGTGGGACTCACGCGCCGGACCTCTGTTGGTGGGGGCAGGTATTTGCGGGCGGAAAGCCGCAGCGTACCCTGCTGCCGCTTGGGCAGCAAGCCGGCCCCGTCCAGCGCTCACGCGCGCTCGCTGAGCTGCTTGAGCGCGTCCTCGATGCGCGCCGCGACAGCGAGGTACTCCTTCGCCCAACCTGAGCTCAGGCTCACCTCCTGCGCAGGGCAAGTCGGCACGAGCAGCAGCGAGAGATCCGGAACCACGCCCGCGCCGAGCTGAGCCAGCTGCTCATCGACGCAGGCCAGCGCATCGGCAGCGTCCTCCCAACTCGACCACGAGAAGTCGTTCCCTGGCCGCGCCAGGAGGGCTCTCAACTCTAACAGCGGCGCGATGAGTCGCTGAATACTGGCCACCTCTCCCTCCGAACACAGACCCTACCCTCAGCAGCGCAGTGCTCGTCTCAGCAGCAGGCGCACGCCGACGCCCTGCGCGCGCGCCTTAGCAAGCAGAGCGCTGCGCACGTCCCCTAGGCAACGATGAATCCGCCACGCGTCACCGCCCCACGGAGCTAGTCCTCGTCTTCGTAGTCCTCATCGTCCTCGTCTTCGTAGTCCTCATCGTCCTCATCATCCAGTGACTGGTATAAAATGACAGACTCTAAACCTAGCTGCGACAGCTCCGCTTGGACAGCGTCATCGTCTTCAAACGAATGGAACTGAAGATCGAGCTTGCGTAGCTTCGCTGGCTTCGCTTGAACGATGAGCCCCGCGACGGCGTCGCTCGCCTTGATCCAGTACAGCGTCAGCGTCTCCACCTCGTGGATCCACGGGGCGCCCAGCAACGCCTGCACCCCCGCGTCCCCAATCGGCGCGCTGACCTTCAGCTCCTTGAGGTGATGATAGGGCGACGTCTCCACAAACGCCTTGAACTCCTCCGCACCCCACTCAGAGCATTCAACGCTTACGTGAGTGACCAGCGACGTCCAGCGCCTGTCCACCTTAGTGGCGTCGAACCCCTGGGTGACCAACGCGCTACGAAACCGCGCTGGCCGCTGAACCAGCAGCGCCTCAACCTCGGCTAGCAACGCCGCGTCATCCGCCTCCGCGGGCACCGCCTGAAGTTGAGTTAGGATCTCTGACCATTGGCTGGCCTGCGACTGGCACAGCTCCCGCAGCCGAGCGACGTCGAACTCAAGCCGGGGAACGTCCTGAATGGTGGCGCCGACGGCCTTCAAAGCATCTGGCATGCCGAAGAGGTCAGGGATGCGCGCCGCCACCTCCAAGAGCTTGGGCGTGAGCGCGCGGGCGTGCTCGCCGAGCGCAGTGACCGCCTCAATAGCCCCCTCAAGATCCTTGTCGCTGTCGAGCATCTCCCGGAGCACATCAAGGTGCTCCTCAACTAGCTCGCCCCGCCCGAGCTCCGCTAAAGACAACGCCGCGAGCCACTCCCCGCCACCCCTGCCCCGTAGCATGTCCACGAAGAGGGCGGCCGCCTGCTCAGGCTCGCTCAACTCAGCCGCCGCCGAGATGAGCCGCCTGTACCACGTGGGCTCATCAGCGTGCTTCTTCGCAGCGCGGAGCAGCGCCTCCACCAGCTCGCTCCTATCTACCGTGGCGAGCTGCTCCCCGTGCAAGCTGATGCTCTGGCTGAGCGACATCAGCCCCTGGTCGTGATTGAGCGCCTCCACCTGGGCCGCGAACACCGAGATCGCAGTCTCTGGGTAGAGGGTCGCGTAGGCGCGCATCACCTCACTCCACAGCTCCTCCCCCTGATACACACCAAGCTCAACGGCCTTAGCGAGCAGCGTGGCTAGTGACTCCTCTAGCCCTTCGAGAGGGACACCCTCATCGGTGATGTCGCACAACTTGTCAGCCTGTTGACTAGGCTGCTTGGCCTTCATGAGCGCTGCAACAGTTGGGTCCATGGCGCGCACGGTACGGCCCACAAACGCTCCCTGTCAATCGAGCCTCAATTCACGACTGTCCGGCCAGCGAGCCAAAACCTCACCCCAGAGTTCGCGCCGCGACGACTCGCCTCAGCCCTCTGGGGCGCCTCCGTCTGTCTCCTCTGCCGCTCCGCCTGCCCCATCCATCCCGGCTGATCCGTCAGCTCCCCCGTCCAGGCTTTGAGCGGCGCCGCTCGGGGCCGCGCTCGGCGCCTGAAGGGGGAAGCTGCCGTCCCCCATGATGTCAGCCAAAATGACCTTACTGCGAAACTCAGGGCTCCCCAGGGTGCCGCCATGGCAGGCCTTGCAGTGGAGGGCCCCGCCGTCCTTCGTCTCGAAGCGGGCGACGAGCTGGAGGTTCATCCACTCCAGCACTTCACCGCGCTCGCGGCCTTCACCGAGCGGCTTTGGGGTGCCCTCTTCGCCCACCCGATGACAATCACGACACTCCACGTCGCGCCCCGTCTTGGTGCGCAGCGCTGGGATGAGCTCAGTGGCCATCCAGTTGGCCACGTGCTTCTTGTGGGTCATCTTGCGGTAGTCGTCGGGCACGTGACAATGCTCACACGGCACGCCCAAGCTGTGCACCACGCCGCCCATGATGGTGTACACCTCACGGTCGCAGCGCGCCGCCTTCGCCACCCCCTGGTACTCGCGCTCAAGCGGCTTGGGCGGCGGCTTGCCCGGCTGCTCAGCGCAGTCGTCCAGCGCCGTCTTCGAGCGCCTAGCCACCTTGGGGGCCTCTGGCTCGGGCGCCTTCGGCGGCGGCCCACAGCTCACCACGAACGCCGCCACCAATAGACATGCACACTGACTGATGGCGCGAGCGATCGTGGCCCTCGCTGACGAGCGCCGCGCCACCCCAACGCCCCCCACCCCTCCAAACGCGGCGCCTTGAGCGGCAACCGCTCCGTGGCCACGCGAGCGCCTGCTCCCCACAGCTGCACCCTCCGCCAAGCGCTCCACCCGCTCCCGCCCAGCTCGCTCCCGCATCGCAGCGAGACCATAGCAACCCTCCCCCGGACGCGCGGCGGGTTTCGTGACCTCACGGCCTGAACCCAGCGCTCTGCGCGCAGCGCGCTCCAATGCGGTGCCGTCCAACCCCCTCGATCCCTGAAATCCTCACGGGCTGAGTCCTCGCGGGTTCAGGAGGCTCGCGAGTTCAGCAGGCTCGCGGGTTCAGGAGGCTCGCGGCTTCAAAGCCTCCATCGCTCCCCGCCGTCCAACCCTTGCCAGGCGCCTGGCCCCGGGGTACTCGCAGCGTCCTCGCTCTCCACCCAGCTCGCGCACGCCGGGCGCGGCCGGGTGAGCAGGCTAGCAACCCTCGATCTTCCAAGGAATTCGCAGCATATGGCTCAGTTCGAAGGCCCCAAGTCGGGCGACCCGATCACCATGCAAAATGGTCAGCTGACCGTTCCGGATCACCCCATCGTGCCGTTCATCGAGGGCGACGGGACCGGCCCGGACATCTGGCGCGCCTCGCAGGCGATGTTGGACGCCGCGGTGGAGAAGGCCTACGGCGGCAAGCGCAAGCTTGAGTGGTACGAGGTGTACGCCGGGGAGAAGTCGAAGAACCTGTTCGACAGCTGGCTCCCTGACGAGACGGTGGAGGCCTACCGAAAGTACCTGGTCGGCATCAAGGGGCCGCTCACCACGCCGGTGGGCAAAGGCATCCGCTCGCTCAACGTCGCGCTGCGTCAGCAGCTCGACCTCTACGTGTGCCTGCGCCCCGTGCGCTGGTTCACCGGGGTGCCCAGCCCCGTGCGGCGCCCAGGCGACGTAGACATGGTGATTTTCCGTGAGAATACGGAGGATATCTACGCGGGCGTGGAGTACCAGAGCGGCTCAGATGAGGTGAAGAAGCTCATCGGGTTCTTGCAGGGCGAGCTCGGCGTCAACAAAATCCGCTTCCCGGGCACCTCGGGCATCGGCATCAAGCCGATCTCCAGCGAGGGCACGGAGCGCCTGATGCGCGCCGCCATCCAGTACGCCCTGGCGGCCAAGCGCAAGAGCGTGACCATCGTCCACAAGGGTAACATCATGAAGTTCACCGAGGGCGCGTTCCGCGACTGGAGCTACGCCCTGGCCAAGTCAGAATTCCGCGCGGATATTGTTACGGAGCGGGAGACGTGGATCCTCGGCAACAAGGCCGCGAACGCGGACCTCAGCGTGGAGGCCAACGCCAAGCTGATGGAGCCCGGCTACGACATGGCGCCGCCCGAGGTGCAGGCTGAGCTGCGGGCGGAGGTGGAGGCCGCGCTCGCGCTGTGGGACACCCACGGTGGCGACCAGTGGAAGCAGAAGCTGATGGTGAACGACGCCATCGCCGACATCACGCTGCAGCAGATCCTCACGCGCCCGAAGAACTTCGACGTGATCGCCACGATGAACCTGAACGGCGACTACCTGAGCGACGCGCTGGCGGCGCAGGTGGGCGGTATCGGCATCGCCCCCGGCGGCAACATCAACTACCAGACGGGGCACGCCATCTTCGAGGCCACCCACGGCACCGCGCCGAAGTACGCCGGGCTGGACAAGGTGAACCCCGGCTCCGTCACGCTGAGCGGCGAGATGATGCTGCGTCACCTCGGCTGGACAGAGGCCGCAGATTTGGTGCTCAAGGGGATGGACGGCGCCATCGGCGCGAAGACGGTGACCTACGACTTTGCCCGCCTGATGGACGGCGCGAAGGAGGTCTCCTGCTCCGCGTTCGGGCAGGCCGTCATCTCGCACATGTGACAAGGAGGGGGGCGCCGAGCCCCCCGTTTTAGAGAGCTAGGGCGACGAGCGGTCTACCGTTCGTCGCCTCAAGTCAGAGAACAGCAGAGCTTGGTCCGAACGCGACCAGCGATCAGAATCAGAGAGCCGGGCCACGGCCCGAGGCAGTGAGAGGACAGACAGATGACACAGAGCGTTTCGGTACCAACCAGCAACTCCCCTGACTACGTCGTCCAAGACATCAGCCTAGCTGACTGGGGTCGCAAGGAGATCCAGATCGCCGAGCACGAGATGCCCGGCCTGATGGCCACCCGCGAGAAGTACGGCAAGACCAAGCCCCTCGCCGGCGCGCGCGTCTCTGGTTCGCTCCACATGACCATCCAAACGGCGGTGCTCATCGAGACACTGAAGGACCTCGGCGCGGACGTGCGCTGGGCCTCCTGCAACATCTTCTCCACGCAAGATCACGCCGCGGCCGCCATCGCCAAGTCGGGCACCCCCGTGTTCGCGTTCAAGGGTGAGACGCTCGAAGAGTACTGGGACCTGACCTTCCGCGCGCTCACCTGGCCCGACGGCAAGGGCCCGCAGATCATCGTGGACGACGGCGGGGACGCGACCCTGCTCATCCACCGCGGCTACGCCGCCGAGAAGGACGCCAGCATCCTGGATGAGCCCACGGACAACGAAGAGCTCATCATCATCAACAAGCTGCTGAAGCGCGTGCTGAAGCAGGACCCGAAGCACTGGCACCGCGTGGTTTCAGAGTGGATTGGCGTCTCGGAGGAGACCACCACCGGCGTCCACCGCTTGTACCAAATGCACGAGAAGGGCGAGCTCTTGGTGCCGGCCATCAACGTCAATGACTCCGTCACCAAGAGCAAGTTCGACAACGTCTACGGTTGCCGCGAGAGCTTGGTGGACGGCATCAAGCGCGCGACGGACGTGATGCTCGCCGGTAAAACGGCGGTCATTTGCGGCTATGGGGACGTCGGCAAGGGCTCCGCGGAGGCGCTCGCCTCACACCGGGCGCAGGTGTGCGTCACGGAGATTGACCCCATCTGCGCGCTCCAGGCCTGCATGGCGGGTTACAAGGTGACCACGGTGGAGGATGCGCTCCCCTTTGCGGACATCTACGTCACCACCACCGGCAACAAAGACGTCATCACGATTGACCACATGGCCAAGATGAAAGACCAGGCCATCGTGTGTAACATTGGCCACTTCGACAACGAGATCCAAGTAGCCAAGTTGATGGCCTATCCAGGCATCCAGCGCACCAACATCAAGCCGCAGGTGGACATGTTCACCTTCCCGGATGGTCACAGCATCTTCCTCTTGGCGGAGGGTCGCCTGGTGAACCTCGGCTGCGCCACCGGCCACCCGAGTTTTGTGATGAGCAACAGCTTCACCAACCAGACGCTGGCGCAGATCGACCTCTGGACCAACCGACGGGACGTGGGCGTGTACGTGCTCCCGAAGCAGCTGGATGAAGAGGTGGCGCGCCTGCACCTGAGCAAGTTGGGCGCCAAGCTGACCACCCTCACGCCGGACCAAGCGCAGTACATCGGCGTGGCGCAAGAGGGCCCCTTCAAGCCCGATCACTACCGTTACTGAGCCGCAGCGTTACTGAGCTACAGCGCTACTAAGCCGCCGTGCGTGTCCCCCGTGACACGCACGCAAGGCCCCCGCGCCACAGGGCGGAGCCACAAGGCCTTGTAGCGGGCACAACGGAGCCACAGGCCACACCCACACGGCGAGTCCCAGAGCTAGTCTCTAGGGCTCGCCGCTCGCTTTTTTTGGGGGTTGGTACCAGCGTCAGAACCCGCACGGCGCCGCAGTCACCGCGCCCACCGTGGCGTCACCGCGCCTACGTGGCACGCTGGTTGCTGTCCCGTCAGCATGTCTCTCCTTCGCCTCCCCCTCAGCGCGCTGCTCGGCCTCACGCTCACCGTGAGCGCCTGCACCCGCACCACCGCCCACACCGGCGCGGCCTGCGCTGGGCAGCACGGAGAGGCAAGCACCGAGTGCCCCGCGGAGGCACCCGCCAGCGCGCGCGCCCCCCAGCTCACACCCTACGCGCCACAGCTCCCCGCGCCGCGCGCTGAGCCTGAACAACGCGCGTACGGGAGGCTGCTCCCCATCATCGAAGGCCGCTGGCTGGTGCTCGGCGTGAGCGATCCCAATTGGGGTGAGGGCGCGCCACAGCTCGCCTCAGCGCGCGGCCAGCTGACGGTGGCGGCGACGCGGCGCATCGGCGAAAGCCAGCTAGGCGCCGTGGCGCGCCACCTGGCGCGAAGTGAGCGCTCCCCATCCCACACTGGCGCGCCCCCCGCGCCCCAACCGAGCGGCACAGCGAAGGCCGCCGTCAGTGAGCCGCTCGGCCACGCCGAGGTGTTCCACGAAGACGGCAGCTCGCGCGAGGTGCCGCTGAGCGATCTTGTTGTGCTCCGCCGCTTTCACGACATGGAAGAGATCTCCCAGTCACCGTCCGCGCCCAGCGACCAAGCGCTCGCGCAGAACGCGTGGAGTCAGAGCATGGATCCTGGCCTCGTCGTGGTGGATCTGTGCGCCACGCTGCCCTGCAGCCCGCTCTTGGCGGCGGCTCAGCGCGCCGCATCCGACAGCTCCACTGACCAACCGGCGCCACACGCTGTGCCGCATGAGTCAGCCTCACGTCCTAACGCCCCCAGCTACGGCCGCCTCCTCACCCACCCGAGCCAGGCTCAGGCGCTCCAGGTGCTCGCTCAGCTCACCCCCGCGCCCGACGATCAGGGCGCCTTCGCCCTCGCGGCGCGCGCGCTCGAGCTGCTCCAAGGCACCCCCACCTACCGCGCGCATCAAGCGCGCTACGCGCGCTACCTGCGGGCTCAAACACCGCCCGACCCAGACGCCGCGGCCAGCTGGGAGCACCACTCGGAGCTGAAGCCCGAGCTCCGCTTCTGGGGCAGTAGCGAGCCACGCTACATCGGTTGGTCGCTGCTCTCCTCCGAGGGCTGCGGCGACTTCGACGCGGCCCTCACCGGCGTGTTCGAGGTGCTCCCCGGCGGGCGCCTGCGCACCGTGGAGCTCCGCGAGGCGCGCGAGCTCCCCACCCACGTCATCCTCGGTGACGAAGCCACCCTATGGGACAGCGAGGGCCTGCGCCTCCCCGGCGGAGAGGCGCCCTACCTGAACCTCGCGGTGAGCACCCCCATCTGCCGCTGCTGAGCGCCAACCCCAGTCAGCTTAACTTCCTATAGTGGCTGCAGCTTGATCGACACCCGCTTGGGGAGCGCCTTACCACAATCATCCTTTTTGTATGAGGAAGAGACCTCGCGCGTCAGCAATTCGTACCCTGCTCTGACGACCGTGATCTCTGACGTACCGTCACCCGTAATCTGCCTCACGTACTCACAGCCACGCTCATAGAGAGACGCCGGAACACCATCAACGCTCACCTCCGCGTCACAAATAGCCGCGCCCGTTTGCGCATCCGAAACCCGAATTCGGTACATCGGATACACGTAGTCGTCATTGCACCCCCAATCACACCCCGACGCCAGGAGGCCCAATGCCACCCCAGCCGCTCCAATCAAACGCTTGTCCGCGAGCGTGAGGCGCAAGGTCCGCATGTCCCACAGTTTGGACCCCGCCTCACCGAACCGTCAAGGCGCAAAGTATGCGCCCCGAACTACCCGCGCCGCGCGACGATCCAAGGCGACGCTCGAATCCGAAGCCGCTCACGACCCGCGCTCACCGCACGGCTCGAGCTGGTGATGCGAGCGCGCTGCGTGCGCGGCCCCGGACGAGGGTGACCGGGACCAAAGCCTCACCGAATAGGCGCTGAGGTGGTCGTCCCGGCGCCGTAGAAGGACAGGCCGGAGGGGATGCTCGGCAGCGGGATGGGGGTGCCGGCGCCGGTGTCGAGATTGATGCTGATGAGGACGCCGGTGGCGCTGAAGCCGTACGCGGTGTTCGCCCAGTAGCCGAGGCCGTAAAGCTGCGAGTAGCCTGTCTGACCGATGATGCGGACCACCTTGCCGGTCTTAGGATCGATCTCCGCGAGGGAGTCATTCGTGTCACCACCGAACTGTAGGTGGACAGTGAGGTAAGTCTTGCCGCCCTGCACCGACACCACGTCGCCGCTAGACACCCAGGTTTGCCCCGTGGGGTTCGGGTTGAGATCGCCAATCGGGAAGATCTCCCCGGTGTCCGGCTTGATGCGGATATACTGGCTCACGTTATAGCCAACCAGCGCCTCCACGTCAGGGTCCAGCCCGCCAACGGGGATGTACCCGAGCGAGTTGGGGAAGGCGCCATTGGCCACGTGAGTGCAGCTGGCGGTCTTCGGGTTGATCCGCACCAGCATGCCCGAGCCGACCCCGCTGGAGACGCTACCTAACATCCCGCCCTGGGCGTCCACCGCGATGTCCCACATCTCGCCGCCACCTAGGCAATCAAAGCGCCCGACGACGCTGACCGTCTTGCTGTAAGGCTCCACCTCATACAGAGTGTCCGGGCTATGTCCGTAAACCTGACCGGTGGGCGTGGTGTCGCCGCCGTCGCCTAGCAAGTCGCCGCCGGTGCCGCCGAAGCCACCCCCGGTCCCCGCGGTTCCCCCCGAGGCTCCAGAGCCGGACGTCGCGCCCGAGCCGCCTCCGCTCGGCCCGCCATCGCTCGTACCGCTCGCCGAGCAGCCCACGGCGAGGTGACCGAGCGCACCGAGCACAGTGAAGGTCAGCGGGAACAGGAGCCGAGAGCCGAGCGAGCGCATCGCGGCACACTAACACGAGGCCCCGCTCGCGGCAGCAACAGCGCGCGCACGGAGCGCTCGTGTTCCGTGCGCAGGGCGGTGTCGTCCAACCGGCACTTCAGCACTTCAACGCGTTGCACCGGTGCTACCCTGCCAGTTGAGTCATGAAGAAGCCCTCCCTTCAGCTCACGTTTCGTGATGGGAAGCCCCTCGTGGGGTACCTCCGTCTGCCGCGTCCAGCCGGGACGAAGGCAGTGCGCACCGCCCCTGCGAGGCCAGGCATCCTCGTCGACTACGCTGCCGACGGCACCGCCATCGGCCTCGAGCTGCTCACGCCGAACGCCGAAACAGGTGATGTGTTGAATGAGGTGCTCGTCGCGCTTGGGCTGGCGCCCCTCCCAGAGCAGGACCTCGCACCGCTGCGCGTGGCGTAGCCTCACCCAAGCGACTGCGTCACCGCACGGCGATTCCCAAAGCTACCAACCCCCTGCCCTGCTCCCGCAGCGACACGCCTCAACACACACACCGCACTACCGCTCAATCAGCACCTTGAGGCGCACGCGGCGCTCTTCGGGGCGCGCGATGCGGTCTTCTTCAGGGGCGGCGCCGAGGGCGGCGCCGAAGGTGACTAAGCGCGACGCCTCAACTCCGAGCTCCACCAGGCGCTGCTTCACAGCGCGCGCGCGCGCTTCGGCGAGGCTACGGTCTTCACCGTAAGTGACAAAACCTGTCACCGCCACGCACTGCCACTTGGGGTTGCCTTGCACCTCTGCCACGAGCGCCCGGAGCTTGGCGTCGAGCGCTTGGCTTATCGCGCTCTGACCAGGCTCAAAATCCAGCTCGTGGCTCAGCGTGCGCCCCGCCTTGAAGTCCGGCGCGGCGACGCCGCGAGCCTCAAGCGCGCGGCAACCGACCGGCTCCTCCGCGCGCTGCGCGACGGCGGGCGGCTGGTAGGGCGGCACCGCCACCTGAAGGCGCCCGGAGCGACACGCATCAGGATCATCCGGCGCCACGCGGCAGGCCACCCGCGCGTGCGTCGCGAGGTGGTCACGGAAGCTGTCCTCTGCATCGGCCGGCATCGACAGCTCGAAGCGCGACGTGGGCGGGCTCAGCGGCGACTCATTGTCCATGGGCTCGTACGCCACCTCGAACACGGCATAAGCGCGTGGGAACGACTCAATCTCACGGATCTTGGTGACGCCCCGCAGCTGACACTCCCCCGCCCAGCCCTCATACGTGCAGCGATCCGCCGAGGCCGCCGGGCCACAGGCGGCGTACCCCAGCGCTAACGTCAGGACCCCGAACGTCCCTCGCCACCACCGAGCCTGACCGCGCCTCGAACCTGCAAGTGAGCTGTTCACGGCGCCGAGCCTACACCCAGCGCCACAGCCCCCGCTAGCTCGCTTCTGCGATCACGATCAGGTGCTCGGCGTCTTCATCGTAAGCGTCCCCGCTGAAGCTGCCGCGCACCAGGCTCACGTTGAAGCCGGCCTCCTGAAGGAGCGCCTCCAGCTCGCGTCGCAAGAGGTAGCGCTGAGGGAGCTCATAGCGCACCTCACGGCCGCTCGGCTCCTCGCGGTAGAGGTAGCTGGCGTCGATGCGCTGCGCGTCGCGATCCCAACGGCTCTGCTCGAACACCGTGTAGCGCGCGCCCTGCGCCTCGATCTCGGTGATGGGCTCGAGCTGGTCGTCGGGGACGTCCTCCGGCAAAGATTCCTCGTGGAAATCATCGGCCGCGTAACCGTCTAGCACCAAGAGGCCTCCAGGGCGAAGGTGCGCGCGCGCCGCGCGGAGGCAGCTCGCCACCTCACCCGGCTCGAGCAGGCAATAGAGCCCGCTGTGCGGGATGATGACGCGATCGAAGCGCCGCCCCAGCTCGAACTGGCGCATGTCCCCTAGTACAAATTCCAGACTATCAGCTTTACTAACTTTCTCCGCAGCCACGGCCACCTCAGCGCCACGCGCCGCGGCCACGGCCACCTCAGCGCCACTCGCCGCCACCTCAGCGCCACCCTCCAGCTGCGCTGCCTTCGCCGCGCGAGCCAGCTCGAGCAAGCCCGCATCAAGCTCCAACCCCACCACCTCATGCCCCGCCGCCGCGAGCCCAAGCGCGATCCGCCCGTAGCCGGTGCCTAACTCCAGCACCGAGCGCGCGCCTTCACAGGCCCTCGCATAAAACTCGACGTCCCCCGGGTTGCCGCGATGCGTGAGCTCGTAGAGCGCTGGATCGTAAGCCACGCGCCCTGGCTGCCCCGGAGACCCTGCCGCGTCAAACCCAGCCCGCCGCTAGGCTTTTTGTTTTGGGGGTTCGCCTGCACCGCGCCAGAGCTCACCGTCAAGGCTGCGCCCCGTCCCCACACCGCCCCAAGCCGCACGCAACTCGAGCGCGCAGCTTCCGCACGCCGCACACGCTGTGCTACGGCCCACGCGTGGAGCTACGCGCGCTGTTACCCCGCTTGGAGATGATGGCCCCGGAGCTCCCACAGCCGGAGCGCGCCGACGCGGAGCGGCTGCTCGCCATCTTGACGCAGGCCACTCCGGCGCAAGCCTCCGCAGCCCCACGCCCTTTAAGCAGCCCTACTGACAATTCAAGCGGCGTCTCCGCGGCGCCTCACGCTTCAATCAGCACCCCTGACGCTTCAAGCAGTGCCTCCAGCGCTCCCACCTCAGCGCTCACCCCCGCGGAGGAGGCGCGTGAGCTGAATCGCTTGGTGGAGCTGCTCGGTCGCCGGGCGGCGCGCGCGGTGCCCTTCGCCGTCGCCGGGCGCGCGCGCTTGGCGGAGCTCGCGGGGGCTCCGAGCGAGGCCGCGCGGCTGCTAGCGGACCTGAACACACGGCTCTCCATGGCTGGCTTTTGAGGCGCCTCTCACGGCGGCACCACAAGCCATTGCAGCCGGGTGGGTTTGAAACCCACCCCTACCCGCCTCAGGCAGCGACTCAGGTAACGGGCGTGACGTGGCGCTTGGCCGTGTTCGGGCCACAACACCGCGGAAAGTTCGGGGGATGATGGCGGCGGTTGCCGCGCCGGGACCAGTGGGTTACTCGCCCCTCGGCCTGGCCGCTCGCTGCGCGCCGGCGCTCCCCTGCACCGCCGCTGACAGGCCCTGCAGGGAGAGCCGCGCGGCGCCTTCCCCCTCGCGCGGCACGCCTGAACGGAGAGAAACCAGCTATGGCAAGAAAGAAGATCGCCCTCATCGGCGCCGGTAACATCGGTGGTGAGCTCGCCAACCTCGCGGTGATGAAGCAGCTCGGCGACGTCGTGCTGTTCGACATCCCGCAGAAGGAAGACTTCGCCAAGGGCAAGGCGCTCGACCTCGAGCAGGCCACCACCCAGAGCGGCGCTGACGCCAGCGTGACTGGCACCTCCAACTGGGAGGACTGCGCTGGCGCCGACGTCATCATCATCACCGCCGGCGTGCCGCGTAAGCCAGGGCAGAGCCGCGACGACCTGGTGGGCATCAACCTGCCCATCATCCGCAACGTGGCGGACAACGCCAAGAAGCACTGCCCGAACGCCTTCGTCATCGTCATCAGCAACCCGCTGGACGCGATGGTCTACGAGTTCAAGCGCCGCACTGGTTTCCCCGCGGAAAAGGTGGTGGGGATGGCGGGCGTGCTCGATAGCGCGCGCTTCAGCCTGTTCCTCGCGCGCGAGGCAAAGGTCAGCGTGAAGGACGTGCGCGCGATGGTGCTCGGCGGCCACGGGGACGACATGGTGCCGCTCCTAAGCTACACCACGGTGAGCGGCGTGGAGATCAGCCGCTTCATCTCCGCCGAGAAGCTCGAGGCCATCGTGAACCGCACCCGCACCGGCGGCGGGGAGATCGTGAAGCTGATGGGCACCAGCGCCTACTACGCGCCGGCCGCCTCCGCGATCAGCATGGCTGAGGCCTACCTGAACGACGAGAAGCGCCTGCTGCCATCGGCAGCCTACCTGACTGGTCAGTACGGCTACACAGACATCTACCTCGGCGTGCCGGCCATCATCGGCGCGGGCGGCGTCGAGCAGATCCTGGAGCTGCCGCTCACGGAGGCTGAGAAGGCGGCGCTCGCCAAGAGCGCGGCGAGCGTGCAGTCCGTGGTGGACGTGGTGAAGGCCAGCGCGGAGTGAGCGCGACCATCTCGAGTACCCAGCGAAAGGCTGAGCGATGAAGATTCACGAGTACCAAGGCAAGCAAATCTTCGCCAAATACGGCATCCCGATCCCACAGGGCGTGCCCTGCTTCACGGCAGAAGAGGTGGAGGCGGCCGCTAAGCGGCTGATCGACGAGACCAAGATCCCGGTGGTGGTGGTCAAGGCTCAGATCCACGCGGGCGGCCGCGGCAAGGGCGGCGGCGTCAAGGTGGTGAAGGACGGCCCCGCGGCGGCGAAGGCCGCTGGCGAGGCGCTGATCGGCATGCAGCTCGTCACCCACCAGACGGGCCCGGAGGGGCAGCAGGTGCGCCGCGTCTACGTGGAGCAAGGCCTCGACATCCAGCGCGAGCTGTACCTCGCCCTGGTGGTGGATCGCGCCACGCGCCGCATCGCGGTGATGGCCTCCACCGAAGGCGGCATGGACATCGAGGAGGTCGCCGAGCATAGCCCGGAGAAAATCCTCACGGTGTACGTGGATCCGCTGATCGGCCTCGGCGCCTACCAAGCGCGCGAGCTCGCCTACGGGCTCAAGGTGGGCGAGGGCAGCGCCGACCCCAAGAAGACGATCAAGCAGTTTTGCCACATCGTCGCTCAGATGGCGGAGCTCTTCGAGAAGGAAGACTGCTCCCTGTGTGAGGTGAACCCGCTCATCGTCACGAAGACGGGGGACGTGGTCGCGCTGGACTCCAAGATCAACTTCGACCCCAACGCCGAGGGGCGCCACCGCGAGTGGGCTGAGCTCCAAGACAACGACGAGGAAGATCCAGTGGAGCTCGAGGCGAAGGCCGCCGGCCTCAGCTATGTGGCGCTAGATGGTAACATTGGCTGTCTAGTGAACGGCGCCGGCCTGGCCATGAGCACGATGGACATCATCGGCTACTACGGCGGCAAGCCGGCCAACTTCTTGGACGTGGGCGGCGGCGCCACCAAGGAGCAGGTGACCAAGGCCTTCAAGATGATCCTCTCCAGCTCACAGGTGAAGGGGATCTTCGTCAACATCTTCGGCGGCATCATGAAGTGCGATGTCATCGCCGAAGGGGTGGTGGCGGCCACCAAGGAGCTCAGCCTGAAGGTGCCGCTCGTGGTACGGCTGGAGGGCACGAACGTGGAGCGCGGCAAGGAGATCTTGCGTGAGAGCGGGCTCCGCATCGAAGCTGCCGACAGCATGGCTGACGGCGCACAGAAGATCGTGAAGCTTGCGAGCCAGGCCTGAGGCTAGGAGAGAGTAAAAATGAGTGTTTTGATTGGGAAAGACACCCGCGTCCTAGTCCAGGGCATCACCGGTAACACCGGCTCGTTCCACGCGCGTCAGTGCATCGCCTACGGCACGCAGATCGTCGCCGGCGTGACCCCGAACCGCGGCGGTGAGGAGTTCAGCGCTGAGGGGCCCGATGGTAAGCCCGTGAAGGTGCCGGTGTTCGACACCGTGGGTGAGGCGGTACGTCAAACCGGCGCCACCGTGAGCTGCATCTTCGTGCCGCCGCTCGGCGCCGCGGACGCCATCTTGGAGGCCATCGACGCCGGCTGTGAGCTGGTCATCCCCATCACCGAGGGCGTCCCGGTGATGGACATGATCCGCGTGCGGCGTAAGCTGGAGGGCAGCAAAACCCTCATGGTGGGCCCCAACTGCCCCGGCGTCATCACGCCGGGCGAGTGCAAGATCGGCATCATGCCAGGGCACATCCACCGCCCCGGGAAGATCGGCGTCGTGAGTCGGTCAGGGACTCTGACGTATGAGGCGGTGGGGCAGCTCACCGCGCTCGGCCTCGGTCAGAGCACGGCCATCGGCATCGGCGGCGACCCCGTGGGTGGCCTCGACTTCATCGACTGCCTGAAGCTGTTCAATGAAGATCCTGGCACTGAGGCGGTGATGATGATGGGCGAGATCGGCGGCAACGCCGAGGAGAGCGCCGCTGCGTGGATCAAGGAGCACATGAAGAAGCCGGTCGCGGCCTTCATCGCGGGCACCACGGCGCCCCCTGGTAAGCGCATGGGTCACGCGGGCGCCATCATCAGCGGCGGCAAGGGCACGGCGAAGGACAAGATCGCCGCGCTGGAGGCCGCTGGCATCAAGGTGGCCCCCACCCCAGCGGAGATGGGCGTCACCCTGAAGAGCCTGCTCTGAGGCACCTGAAGCCTCACTGAGAGGCCAGCACTGTGGGCGCCCATCGCGGCGCCCACAGTCGTTTTTGTGCTTCGCCGCGCGTCACCTGGTGTCCGCCGAGCGTCCCCTTTGGCCAACGGGCCGAAGACGAAAAAAAGCACGCCCGAGTGACCCGATCGGCACGCGACGCGCCCCTATACCCTCATGCTTATTCACGCCCTCCCGGAGGAGGTCAGAGCGCAGCGCCAAACGCCCACCACCCCGCGGCCCCAGGCTGGCCGCGCCGCGCGCTCCAAGCCCTCCGCCCAGGCCGCGAACGACGCCCCATTGAACGGTGACGCGGCTCCTGGGCACGCACCAGTCACCTTGACCCGCGACGAAGAACAAGCGCTCGGGCGCGCCTTCCGAGAGGCCGGCGACCTCCAAGCGCGCAACCAGCTCGTGGAGGCCCACCTCGACACCGTGCGGCGCCTCGCCCACAAGTACGCCTCCACGCGCGCGCCGCTCGAAGATTTGGTCGCCGCCGGGCGCATCGGGCTGCTGCGCGCCTGCGACACCTTCGAGCCTGACCGCGGTCTGCGTTTCATGACCTACGCCAGCTTCTGGATCCGCTCGGAGATGCTCTCCTTCGTGTGGAGTAGTCGCTCGCTGGTGCCCGCCGCGCGCAGCAAGCTGCAGCGCCGCATCTACCCCCTACGTCACGAGCGAGCGCGGCGGATCCAGGCCTCGGGCGACGCCGACCAGGTGGATCAGGAGCTGGCCGCCGCCTCCGGCGTGAGCGTCGCGGTGCTGCGCCAACAAATCAGCGAGTGGTCTCGCAAAGATCTGGCGCTCGACGCGCCGATCAGCCCCTCTGGGCTCACCCGCTTGGATGAGCTGACCGAGCCTGGCCCCTCCTCTGAGCAGCTGCTCCTCGACCGCGAGCTCACCGAGGCGCAGCAGGAGGTGGTGCGCGGCGCCCTCGCCCAGCTGGACGAGCGCGAGCGGCTCATCATCCAGTCCCACCTGATGGCGAGCCCGGAGCAAGAGCTGTCGCTGAGCGAGCTCGGCGCTATCCTGGGGGTGTCACGCGAGCGGGTGCGGCAGCTGGAGCTGCGCGCCAAGCGCAAAATCGAGCAGCACCTGCGCCGGCTGCCGCGCGAGACCGAGCTCTTGCTAGTCTCCTGAGGATCCATGAGCCGCGAGCCCACAGCCCATCGAGCCGAGCTGGCGCCGAGCCATCGGGCGCTCGTGGAGCGAGCCATCGACGGTGAGCTCGACGCCATCACCGAGCTGCTCCGTGAGCTTCACCCGCTCGTGCGCCGCACAGTGCGCGCGATCTTAGGGGCGGGGCACCGCGACGTGGACGACGTCGCGCAGCAGGCCTTCGTAGCGCTGATCCGCAGCCTACCACATTTCCGCATGGAATCTTCCCTGAGCACCTACGCGAGCCGCCTCACGACGCGCGCCGCGCTCTCCGCCCGGCGCCGTGAGCAGCGCCGGGAGGCGGTGCACAAGAGCTACGCTGAGGAGCTGGGCGGGGACGTGAAGCAACCCACGGAGGCCCTGACGCACCACGTGCGCGCCCTGCTCGGCGAGCTCTCTGAGGAGCAAGCGGAGGCGCTCGCGCTGCGCACGGTGCTCGGCTTTTCCATCGACGAAATCGCTGCGATGACCGAGGTGCCGCGCAACACCGTGAAGAGCCGCCTCCGGCTCGCTAAGGCCGCCCTGCGCGAGCGCGTCGAGAGCGCACGCAGCGCGAAGGAGGCGCTATGAGCGGCGGCATCACGCTAGCGCGGGTGACGGACCTGCACCCGGAGGAGCTGCTCGACAAGGAGGCCGCTCAAACGCTGTCGCCTGAAGAGCGAGTCCGGTTGGAGGCGCACCTAGTACGCTGCGCTGACTGTCGCTGGGAGCGTGAGGCGCGGCGCGCGTTCGAGCTGGAGTCTCTGGAGACTGACGAGGCCCTCGCCGGCGCGCTCCAAAGGCTGACCGAGCAGGCCCCGCACGTCAGCGGCCAGCGCGCTATTCAGGAGCGCTCTGCTCAGGAGCGCTCTGCTCAGGAGCTCGCCGCTCAGCCGCTCGCCGCTCAACAGGAGGAGCCATTCCTCCGTGAAGTGACAGCGCCGCACCTCAGCGAGCAGCGCGCTGCTCAGCAGGAGGAGCCGCGCCAGCTGAGAGCGCCAGGCGCACGCCGGCGCCCATCACGGCGGAGCCACTTTGCCGTCAGCCTGCTGCTGGTGAGCGGCACCGCAGCGGCGTGGGTAGGCTTCGCGCCCACACCGCCGAGCACCACCACCCCCCACAGCATCATCCAGATCGGGGATCGGGGGTTGGGCACCGCGCCGCCAGGCGCGGTGGAGGACCCGAGCGCTGAGCCGCCAGCCACGGGCGCCACGTCGCCCTCCCCTGCCTCGTCAGCACCCAGTACCATGCCAGCCGCCGCCATGGCGCGGGCCCCTGCCCAGCGCACCCTCGTGAAGCGCTCAGCCCCGCCAGTGCCCAGCGCTGCCTCGCTGCCCAGCCCAGCATCGCTGTCAGCCGCCGAGCGCTTCGCCGCGGGTAATCGCGCGCGCGGGCGAGGCGATCTCGCGGTGGCCAGCCAGCACTACACGGCCTTGGTCAAGGAGCACCCAGGCACGCCCGAGGCGCGCGCGGCGCGCGCGCTGCTGGCTCAGCTGGCCCTGGATGAGGGCCTCCCAGCTCGAGCGCTCGCGCACTACGACGCCTACCTCGGCGCGGGCGAGGAGCGCCCGGTGCTCAGCGAGGAGGCGCTGATCGGCCGCGCCCGCGCCCTGAGCCAGCTCGGTCAGGCGAAGGAAGCCGCTCGCGCCTGGCGCGAGCTCTTGAAGCACTACCCCGACTCCGCCGCCCGCGCGGAAGCGCAGCGACACCTGACCCCCTGATGGCCTTAGAGCGCCGATCCGTTTGCCACCACGCGGGCCCGGAGGAGCGCCCCTGCCGGAGGAGGTCACGGAGCGGGCGGCGTGGAGCGGGCTCCGCCTCGCTGTGCGAGGCGCGAGCAGCCATTTTTTACAAATGGAAATGCTGGCTCGCGACCCTCAGCGTCGTGGCCTGGGTGATGCTCGCGCCGCAGCAGGCCGCCGCCGAAGGCGGCGGCCTGTCCGTGCGGATCGCCGGCACGCCGAGCGAAGCCCTGGAGCTGCACGCCGTGCTCGAGCGGCAGCTCAAGCTGCCCGTCCAGAGTCGGCGGATCGATCCTGAGAGGCTCGCGGAGCAAGTCTCTCAGAGCGATCGGGGCCCGCTCCGGGTGTGGGTGGAGCTGAACGAGGCGGGCCCCACGCGCGTGTTCTTCACGCAGGGCGGAGAGATCGTCAGCCAGCGCCAGGTGCCACGCGACGGCGCCACCCCAGAGGTGCACTTCGAGGAGCTCGCGCTGGTGATCCGCACGGCGGCGGAGGCGCTAGGCAGCGCCGCTGACCGACAGGCATCGTTACCAACCCCCAAAACCAACGAGCCCAACCCGCCGAAGACGCGCGGAAGCCCTCCGCCGAGCGCCACCAGCAAACCCCCTTCAAGCAGGCGCCGGCCGGCCCCCGAGGCGCCCCACCCCACGCCGTGGCGCTTCGACCTTGAGCCACACTACGCCGCCAGCCGCTACCTCGGAGGCGACGGCCCGCTGTGGGGCCTGGGCATCGCCTTCGAGCTGGTGCA
>CAYQAC010000006.1:29223-53662 GCA_964415255.1 uncultured Polyangiaceae bacterium
GCTCGAAGGCGATGCCCAGGCCCCACAGCGGGCCGTCGCCTCCGAGCTGGTGCACCAGCGCTCGATGCTCGCGCCGGGGGTGCGCCTCTCTTCTGACGTCACCACCGCCTTCGAGCTCAGCTCGCAAGAGCACCTGACGATGCGCGCCTTGGCCACCTTCGGCGTCGACCGCGGCTTCCCCTCGCGCTGGGGCGCGGGGATCTCATCGCGCGCCTTCGTCAAGGAAGGTAGCGAACGCGAGGTCCACCGCGCGCTGCTGCTCACCGGCATGGCTGAGCTCAGGTTCGGGCTCGACGACCGCATCGACGGCGTGTTTGGGATCTTGTTCGACGCTCAGATCAAGGAGCTTCAAACTGAGGGCGACCGCGACACCTCAGATTTGCCGCCGCTTCGGCTCGCGGCCTACCTCGGGGTGGCGATCACGGCGCTGGGCGATCGCTGAGGCCGCTGGTTGCCCTAGAGCGCCGAGCAGTTTGCCGCCACACGAGCCCTGCGTGCTGCTGCTTCCCTCCTCGACGCTCTGGTTGCTGACTTTAGGCGTTCGCCTGCAAGCGCGCGCGGTTGGCTAGGAAATCGATGAGGTCCATCTTGGTGAGCACCGCCTCCACGCGGCGCCCCTCCCCGACGACGATGGCCACCTCCCCCCGCTCAAAAATCTGCGAGAGCGCCCCGGCGGAGTCGTGATGAGTCACGGTGGACACGCGGCGCACCATGATCTCCGCGACGGAGGAGCCGCGGCTGCGCCCGGCGACGAGCTGCTCAAGCAAGTCCGTCTCCGTGAGGATACCCGTCAGGGCTCCGTCCGAGGTGCACGGCAGCTGCGAGATGCCGTGGCGCTTGAAGAGCTCCACCGCGTCCGCGAGTGAGCAGCTGTCCGGCACGGTGATCACCGTCTGCGGCGGGCGGCTCCGCACCAAGTCACCGATGGTGCCCATCTCCCAGTCCGCGTTGGCGAAACCGTGCTGGCGCATCCAGCCGTCGTCCACGAACTTGGTGAGGTAGTTGCGGATGCTGTCGGGCAGCACCACGCACACGCGCGAGCCTGGCGGCAGCTCCTCGCACAGCTTCAGCGCGGCCCACACCGCGGCGCCAGATGAGCCGCCGCACAGCAGCCCTTCCATCCTGATCAGCTGACGCGCGACGCGGAAGGAGTCCCTGTCGTTCGACTTGATCCAGCGATCAACCAGGGAGCGATCCAGCACGTCTGGGATGAAGTCGTAGCCGATCCCCTCCACCTTGTAGGAGCGGATCTCCCCTGGGCCCGCCAAGATGGAGCCCTCAGGATCCACACCAATCACCTGACAACCTGGGATCTTCTCTTTGATCACCCGCGCGATGCCGGTGATGGTGCCGCCGGTGCCCGCCGTCGCGACCACCGCGTCCAGGCGCCCCTCCGTCTGCTCCACGATCTCCCGGCCGGTGCCCTCCACGTGCGCCTGCGGGTTATCTTGGTTGGCGTACTGATCGAGGATGTGCGAGTTCGGGATCACCTGCTGTAGCCGCTTGGCGACGCCGATGTGGCTCTCCGGTGCGTCCCAGGCGGCCTCCGTTGGGGTGCGGATGATCTCGGCGCCGAGCGCCTCAAGCACCACCTGCTTCTCGCGGCTCATCTTCTCCGGCATCGTGATGATCATGCGGTAACCGCGCACCGCCGCCGCGATCGCCAGGCCGATGCCAGTGTTGCCGCTGGTCGGCTCAATCAGCGTGTCCCCCGGCTTGATGCGCCCGGCGCGCTCCGCCTCGAGCAGCATGCGCACGCCGATGCGATCTTTCACCGAGCCGCCCGGGTTCATGAACTCGAGCTTGCCGAACAGCTCCACCGGGAGCCCTCGCGCCACCCGCGAGAGCCGCACCATCGGAGTATTTCCCACCGCATCCAAGATCGAGTCGTGCACCAGCGCCATCCAAGCCTCCTTCAAGGGCGGCGCCCGGCGCCTACCCAGGCCGCTGACTACCGATTCGCTGCGCCGGCCGCAACACCGAGCGCAGCAAACCACAACAAAAAGCCTAGGTTTGAGCCGCACGCGTTGACGCAGTGGGCAGCGGTGCGCGAGCATCCTGCGGCGCTCGCGCTGTAGCAGCCGTTTCACGACTCCCACTGGCTAGGAGGCCCCTCATGAACCGCAGCTTCATCATCATATCACTCCTTGCCACCACGCTTGGGGCATGTACGACCAGCTTCACCGGCTCAGCCCACGTGAAGGGTGGCCGTGCCGGGTGCGAGAAGAAGTGCGCCCAGGAGGGGATGCGAATGGCTGGGATGGTCTTCATGGGTGAGTATTCGGACGCTTGCGTTTGCGAGGTGCCGAGTGGCCCCGCTCAGGTGCCTCCTGCCATGATGCCGCTCACCCAAGCAGCCTTCGGCGCCGGCGCCGTCGGTGTGGTACTGCAAACACGAGAAAGAGAGCGACAGCGGCAGAACGAGGAGGCCGACGAAGAGCGGAAGCAAGAGGACGATAGACGGAGGCAGGAGGACGATAGACGGAGGCAGCTGGACCTCAGGTCGCGCTAACACTCGCGCTTCGATCTGACTCCTCTAACATCAAGGTCTCACCAGATGACGATACTCCCTGGGAGACTGGAGATTCGCAAGGTGACCAAACTCCAGCGTACCGGAGAGCGATGATGTTGAACCACCGCCTGCACGCAGTGCTGCTTGGCGGCCTCTTGGTGGCTTGTGGTGGCTCAGGGCCGCCTGGCTCCTCGGCGCGGAACGCGGCGCCATCAGACCGAGCGCGTGAGGTTCAGGAGACTCCAGCGGACGCAGGGCAGACACCCGAGCCCGCCTTCAGTGAGGCCTCCAGCGCACAGGTCACGCTCCTCGATCAGGGGGGTAAGCCGCGGCGCGCGCTCAGCCCGCTTCGGGTGACTGACGAGGCGGCGCAGGCGCGCGCGGTGGTGGGGACCAGCTGGGCGACCGTGAAGGGGGACACCTCCCAGACGTTGCAGATCCGGGGGAAGATTGGGGTCGTTCTAGGCACTGACGGCTTCGCCGTGAGCATCGCTACGACTGAGCCGGAGGCGCACAGCCTGACGCTGCACACCGCGGCGCGCTCAGGTGGCTTTCATGATGGGTATCCGGTGAAGCCGCCGTTAGACATCTTGAGCCTGGCGCCGGCGCGGCTCTGTGACCCGCTCCCGAGTGAGCCGGTGGGGCCAGGCGCCGTGTGGCGCGTGGACTCCACCTTGGATGAAGACGGCGTGAAGGTCCACTCCGAGCGGCGGTACGAGCTGATCCGGTTCGCCCCCCACACGGTGAAGGATACATCAGTTGACCTGCCTATTGCGGAGCTACGCTTCGAGTGGCGTTACCGCGCCTCGGGGGAGGCCGGCGTTGGCGCCCCGAACGTCGAGATCCGCGGGCGCGCCTTGGTGTCACCCGCGTGGCTGTACCCCGTCATCACCATCCGGCACCAGGTGCAGGATGGCGAGGCCACCCTGTATAGTAAGCTAGACTTACAACACCCCACCCATGGTGACGTCGATAGCTACATGCTCGCCCTGCACCCAGGCCTCGCGGATGACGAGTAGCGGGCGGGTTTGAAACCCGCCCCTACTCATCAAACCAGAGCCTGGCGTGCAGGTGCGCTTTCTCTTCAACGCGCTCTGATGACGAAGCGGCGGGGTGGAGCGACACCAGCACCCCGAGCCTTGTGCCAGCTTCACTTGGCTGCTCGAAGACCTGCGCTTGGAAGCGGTAGGTTTGCCCGGCGAAGCAGGGGCGCGCGAAGGCAAGCTCGAGCTTCACCCCCAGGCGCGCGAAATCGAGGCCGCGCCGCGCGAGCGCGCGGAGGCCGGCTTCTTCTACCAGGCGCGGGTACACGAGGCTATTGATGTGCTGGTTGGCGTCCGTGTGCACCAGGCCAAAATGCTGAGGCACGCTGTCCGCCACCGGGGCTTGGTCGAGCGGGGTGGCGCCCTCAGGCAGCGCGCTCGCGGTGCTCGGCTCGCGCCACGCGTAGCCTTCGAGCGGCAGCTCGGCCACGCCGTGCTCAGGGGGTAACTCAAGCACGCGGCGCTCACCAGGCGGCGCGAACAGCCGCGTCCACACCTGCTCCGAGTAGATGCGCCCCACGTGGATCCTGTCGCCGCGGTTCGGTGGTCGCGGCGGGTAGGTGCGCCCCACCACACCATAAACATCCGTGTGGAAATTCATGAGCAGGCGCACTGTCTTTCCCTCCGCGTCTACCACGCGCCCCAGGGCGTAGCGCGACACTGACTCGAGCGGGTCGCGGATGGAGAGCGGGCCGCCGGTTGACTCGATGAAGAACCGTGAGGGGATCGCGGCGAGGCCCTGGCGGGTGACGAGCTGCATGAGCGGCGTGCGCTCGACGAGATCGCGCCAAGCGCTGAACCCGACGCCTTGCGGCACCGCCTCCAGCCGCAGCCGCCCCACCTGGGTGATGTCCTCGTAGCGCACCGGGTAGCTGGCGCGGCCCACCTCGCGCGGCGTGTCCGTCAGGGGGAAGCTCTCGCTGATGCTGGGGAACTGCATGGCGTCAGGAGGCGGTTTAGCTGAGGGGCGCCGCCAGGACGAGCGCCTCAACATCACGCACGCCGCCGCGTACCGCGACCTGACGGCAGCACGCGGGGACGCGCGGCGCCGTGAGCCGGGGGCGAACCCCCAAACCCCCTTCATGCATCGAGCGGCGCCGAGAGCCGTACCGAGACCAGTGGACGTCCCAGGGCGCGACGTTCGCGACGCGCGCATGCTTCCCCTTAGCCAAAAAAGGGTGCTAAGAGGGCCGCGGCATTCAGCCACAAACTTTGCTAGGAGCACCCATGTCAGTCCAGCGCACCCTGTGCATCATCAAGCCCGACGCCGTAGAGAAGAAGGTCTCGGGGCACATCATCCAGCGCGTGTTGGATGAGGGCTTCCGTATCGTCGCCCTGCGCCAGGCGCACCTCACCCTCGCGCAGGCAGAGGGGTTCTACGCGGTGCACCGCGAGCGCCCGTTCTTTGGCGAGCTATGCACCTTCATGAGCCGTGGGCCGGTGGTGCTGGCCGCGCTTGAGCGCGAAGACGCGGTGGCGCACTGGCGTCAGGTCATCGGCGCGACGGATCCTGCCAAGGCGGACGAGGGCACCATCCGCAAGCAGTTCGGCGCGAACCTGGGGGAGAACGCGACGCACGGCTCGGACTCAGAGGAGAACGGTCTGATTGAGACGGCCTACTTCTTCCCTGGCCACGACTTGCTGTAAGCTGCGCCGTGGGGAGGCCGAGTGACAAACTTGAGCCTCAGGGCTAGGCGCTGGTCGACGCAGCCCTAGAATACGCACGGAAACGAGCCATGCTGACGAGCGCGACGACGACACCGAGCGACCGAGAGCGCGCCCGTGGGGCGCTGAGGGACACCCTCGGCGCCCTCCACAATTTGGAGCAGCTGCTAAGTCAATCCGCGTCGGTCCGCGCGCGCTCGCGAGCGTCATCCCGGATGTGCACGCGTCCTGTCAGCGGCTGCCGCAGACACTCACCCAGCTGCTGCTCACCGGTGAAACGGGGGCGGGGCCCTCCCTGGCGGCGCTCCACGCCTTCGCGGAGCCGCGCGTGAAGGAGCTCACCGAGGCGCTGGCGCGCGTCCGGCGGCGGACCATGACCGCGCGCCGCCGGCTCGACCTTGAGTTGGCGGTCGCCAGCAAAACAGCCGAGCTGGACGCCGTGCGCGCGCTGTCTGAGTGCCTGGATGAAGCGCTCACCAAGCGCGAGCTCCACATCGACCTCGCGCAGCTCGCGGCTCAGGCGCTCACCTCCGGTGGTGAGGCGGCGGGGCCGCGCCTACACGTCGCGCTCTACGGAGAAACAGCGGACTCGGAGCTGCTCGTCAACCCACGCTTGGCCACGCAGCTCGTGCTGCTAGGGCTCTCTTGGGCCACCGGCGGTGGCACTCGGCCCGCGCGCGTCAACGTGAGCCACGGTGAGGGCGGCGGCAGCTTGGAGATTGAAGCGCTCGACGCCGCTGAGGCGGACTCCTTCACGGTGGGCGTACCAGCCACCATCGAGCCGAGCCTGGCGGCGCTGAAGGTCGCCGCGTCCTCGGCGCAGGCCACGCTCACCGAGCGCCCCGGCTTCCTCCGCTTCCAATGGGGCCCCGAGCTGGTCCAGCAGCGCTAGGGCGACAAACGGTTTACCGGTTGTCGTCCTCAGCCGTCATCATGACGCGTGCGAGGCTTGCCCTGACCTGAGCGCGTCAGTACATGGACACCCCATGTCTGCGCCGAGCAAGAGTCACCTGCAGCCGCTCATCGAGGCCGCCTTCGCCGATCGCGCGCTGCTCAGCAGCGAGCCGCACCGCCAAGCGGTGCTCGACGTGGTCGCCCAGCTGGACAGCGGCGCGCTGCGCGTCGCCACCCCCATCGAGCCCGGGCGCTGGGAGACGCACGCTTGGCTCAAGCAGGCGGTGCTCCTCTACTTCAGCGTGCAAGGCATGGAGACCACGCACGCCGGCCCCATCGAGTTCTACGATAAAATCCCGCTCAAGCGCGGCCTGGCTGAGGCCGGGGTGCGCGTGGTGCCGCCAGGCACCGTGCGTTACGGCGCGCACGTGGAGCGCTCCGCCATCATCATGCCCTCCTACGTGAACATCGGGGCCTACGTGGGCGCGGGCACCATGGTGGACACCTGGGCCACGGTTGGGTCCTGCGCGCAAATTGGTCAGGATTGCCACCTATCTGGTGGCGTGGGGATCGGCGGGGTGCTGGAGCCGCCCGGCGCCCAGCCAGTCATCATCGAAGAGGGCTGCTTCATCGGCTCGCGCTGCATCGTGGTGGAGGGCATGCTGATCGAGCGTGAGGCGGTGGTCGGCGCGGGGGTGACGCTCACCGCCTCCACCGCCATCATCGACGTCACCGGCGCTGAGCCGGTGGAGCACCGCGGGCGCGTCCCAGCGCGCAGCGTGGTCATCCCCGGGATGCGCAGCAAGCGCTTCCCGGCGGGAGAGTTTCAGGTGCCCTGCGCGCTCATCATCGGCCAGCGTAAAGAGAGCACCGACAAAAAAACCAGCCTGAACGCCGCCCTGCGCGACTTCAACGTCGCCGTCTAGCGTTCCTATCCTCGCGCGCTCGCGGGGCCAAACTTCATCGTCAGCCTAACTTACTCAATCACCCTGAGCCCTCGTGGGCGCGAGCCATCGTCTAGCAGAGCCAGCCAATTCGTCAGCGCACCTCACTCACTCGCGGCGCGCCCTCAACGCCGCCCAAGCCCCACGTGCGAAGCACCGCCTCCCCCCTCACCACCAAGCCAGCCACGCCGCGCGCCTGCCTGCTCGCGGCGCTGCTTGGCTTGGGGCTGGGCTGCAATCGCGCGCCGCCTCCTGAGGCGCACCGCCCGGCGCCGAGCGCCTCGGTGGCGCCCATGGGCCCCTCCTTACTCACCGAGAAGCCGCTCGCCGACGCGATGGCTAAGCTGCGCGAGGCCGTGGGGAGCGACGTCATGGCGCTCGAGCTGCGCATCTACCCCGCGCGCATCGTGCTCCAGGTGCAAGACCCCGCGCGCCCCTCGAACGTGGATCAGTACGTGTATAAAGAGGGCGCGGTGAGCTCACCCGTGCCGGTCAAGCTGCAGGGCACCGGCAAGCTGGAGGACAACCTGTTCCAGCTCTCCGAGGTGAGCCTGGATCGCATCCCGCCCCTCGCCGGGCGCGCGCTGACGGAGCTCCGCATCGAGGACGCTCACGTGGGCTTCGTGAGCGTGAAGCGCGATCTGCCGCGGAGCATGAGCCTCCGCGTGCGGGTGAAGGTGTCGAGCCCGCGCAAGGACGCCTACCAGGACACCGACCTCGACGGGAACCCGCTGGACCCAGACGCGGGCGCGCCGTAGGTGTCTTGGGGGCTTGGGGGCACCCCACGCGGTCGATTTTTCATATGCAAATGAAGCTGCCAGGCAGCGCGTGTATATGACATATCCTGTCACATCACCGCGCGTTTGATGCAGACTGAGCGGACGGACAGTGCTATCTCCCTGTTCAGCATGACCGACTCGCTGTCTGACTCACTGGCTGAGCACGTTCGCAACGTCGTCGCCTCGGAGCGCGCTGGCTCACCACCTTCCGGGGGTTTTGGGGGTTGGGCACCTGTCCATGCCCGTCCCAGCGCGGCTTCACCGGCGCGCGTCACCTCGGGTGAGCCACCCGCTGCTGCCCGTGTCCGCCGCGGCGCATCGGTGGCAGGCTCCGGCGGCGTGCCCAGGGAGCAGCCCAGCTTGTTTGAAGCCGACCCATCGGCGCCGCGGTTAAGCGCCGATGGCCCCGCCCGCTACGACCTAGCGCAGGTGGACGCCGTGGCGTGGCTCAAGCAGCTCGCGAGCGCCAGCGTGGATCTCATCGTCACAGATCCTCCCTATGAGTCGCTAGAGAAGCACCGCGCCATCGGCACCACCACGCGGCTCAAGCACAGCAAGGCGTCCAGCAACGACTGGTTTCAAATCTTCCCCAACGCGCGCTTGCCGGAGCTGTTTCAAGAGGCGCACCGCGTGCTGAAGAAGGACCGCCACTTCTACCTCTTCTGCGATCAAGAAACCATGTTCCACGCCAAGCCCGCGGCGGAGGCGGTCGGCTTCAAGTTCTGGAAGCCGCTCGTGTGGGACAAGCAGCGCATCGGCATGGGGTACCACTACCGCTCACGCTATGAGCTCGTGCTCTTCTTCGAGAAGGGCAAGCGCAAGCTAAACGACCTCGGCGTCGCCGATATTTTGAGCTTCCCTCGCATCGCCAAGGGTTACCCCACGGAGAAGCCAGCGGAGCTCGCGTCCGTGCTGGTGCGGCAGAGCACCACCCAGGGCGAGCTGGTGGTGGATCCGTTCTGCGGCTCAGGCTCCACCGGTGTCGCCGCGCTCGGCCTGGGGCGGCACTTCTTAGGCTCGGACATCTCCCCGCAAGCGCTCAGGCTGAGCGCGGAGCGCCTCACGGCGGCCGGCGGGGTTCATACCGAGGGCCTCATGAGCTGGGCCCAGGGCTAATGGAGCACCCATGACGGGCAACGAGTACCGCCGCCTGATCGCCGCCTACCTCTTCGCGAACTACGCCGAGCGCGGCCTGCAAATCTATGAAGAGGTGCCGCTCGGCACCTCCATCATCGGCAAGCAGCGCCGGGTAGATTTGCTGGTGCTGCACCCGCAGAGCAGCGTCGCGCTGGCGGTGGAGTGCAAGTACCAAGACTCCCCCGGCACGGTGGACGAGAAGGTCCCCTACGCGCTGCAAGACTTGCAGGCGATGCGCACGCCGGGCGTCATCGTCTACGCAGGCGCGGGCTTCTCAGAGGGCGTGCTGCACTTCCTGCAGTGCTCTGAGCTCGCCGCCTACTGCCTCCCCAGCGAGGGCAACGAACCCACGGGGCGCCGCACGAAGGACCGCATCGACAGCGGCACCTGGCAGCTCGATCACGTCATCGCCCAGACGTTTGGCTGGTGGGAGCTCGTGCTGCAAGACCGCAAGCGGTTCGCGCCGTAGGGAGCCGGGGGGCTCAGGCGCCGGCCGCATTCAACGCGGCGGAAATCACCCTCAAATTCGGTACGCGGACGGCCTACGCCTGGGGCTAGGCACTGACAAGAGGGGCATGAAGGCGCCGAGGGCAGGGCTCTCGCGTTTGCCGATCAGGCGCACGGCGTAGAGCCGGCGACGCACTGGGAGGCAGCTCAGCTTAAGTTCGGATAGCTGACCACTAGCGAGCTCTGCCTGCACGGCCAGGCGCGAGACCATCGCCACCCCGAGGCGCGCGGCCACCGCTTGCTTGATGGCCTCCGTGCTGCCGAGCACCATGCGCGGCGTGAGCTCCACCTGAAGCGTCATGAAGGCCTCCTCGATCACCTCGCGGGTGCCCGAGCCAGGCTCGCGCGCGATGAGCGGCGCCGCGGCCAGCTCCCGCGGTGTGAGCGGCGCGCGGCCGAGCAGCGGATCGCCCGGCGCGACGATCGCCACCATCTCGTCTTCACCGAACACGCGCGTCTCGAGCGCGGGCGCCTGAACGCCGCCCTCCACCAAGCCCAAATCCACGCGGTTATCCAGCACCGCGCGCTGGATGTCCTGCGTGTTGGCGATCACCAGCTCAAGCTCGATGGCTGGGTGCAGCTCACGGTAGAGACCGAACAGGGTCGGCACCAGGTAGTTACCGATGGTGGTGCTCGCGCCCACCGAGAGCCGCCCCGAGGCCACGCCGAGCAGCGCCGCGAGCTCCCCCTTGAGGCTCGCCTCCTCCGCGAAGATGCGGCTCGTGTGCCCCAGCATGAGCTCCCCCACCTGCGTGAGCGAGAGCCCGCGCGGCACACGATCGAACAGCGCCGCCCCCACCGCGAGCTCCAGCTCCTTCAGCTGCTTCGAGACCGCCGGCTGGCTCACGTGGAGCGCGTTCGCCGCGCCAGTGACCGTCCCCACCGTGGCGACCGTGTGGAACACCCGCAGCTGGTTCAGGTTCACCCTGGGAGGCTGACATAACAAAAACTTATGTCAAACATGAGTATTATGTCTTCAACTTATCCCCTACGATGAGCCAGGGTTCCGCCATGGCTGCTTTGCCCGCGGTTGTGACAGCGAACGAGACGGAGACCGGGACCGTCGTGTACCGCACGCCGGACGGCCGGCTCAGCCCGCACCTGAGCGACGCCTGGGTGGCGGAGGACGCCGAGCGCTTGGAGGCGGCGCTCGCTGAGCTGCAGGCCCAGCAGGCGATCGTCTGTGATCCTTACGCCTTCCCGGTGAAGGTGGAGGCGGGCGTGCCCATGCCGCTCTCCACCCGCGAGCGCATCCGCAGCCAGGGCCCCACCGTGGCACTTCCTCAGGCGAGCTGACCATGTACCAATACGACGAGATCGATCAGCGGCTGGTGGAGGAGCGCGCGGCGCAGTTCCGCGGGCAGGTCACGCGGCGCCTGGCGGGGGAGATCACAGAGGACGAGTTCAAGCCGCTCCGACTCCAGAACGGCGTCTACATGCAGCTGCACGCCTACATGCTACGCATCGCGATCCCGTATGGTTTCCTGACTAGCCGGAGGCTGCGCCGCCTAGCGCACATCGCGCGGACCTATGACAAAGGCTACGGCCACCTCAGCACACGCCAGAACATCCAGTTCAACTGGATCAAGCTGGTGGACGTCCCTGACATCTTAGATGAGCTAGCGGACGTGCAGATGCACTCCATCCAGACCAGCGGCAACTGCATCCGCAACACCACAGCGGACGCCTACGCCGGGGTGGCGCGCGACGAGATAGAGGACCCGCGCCCCTGGTGCGAGCTCATCCGCCAGTGGTCCACTTTCCACCCGGAATTTGCCTTCCTGCCGAGGAAGTTCAAAATAGCGGTGACGGGCGCGCCGGGTGAAGATCGCGCCGCGGTGCGCTTCCACGACATCGGCCTGCGCATCCTGGAGAACGCCGAGGGCCAGCGCGGGTTCGAGGTCATCGTGGGCGGTGGCCTCGGGCGCACGCCGCTCGTGGGTGAGGTGATCCACGAGTTTCTGCCGCAGGCGAGCCTCATCAGCTACCTGGAGGCCATCCTCCGCGTGTATAACCTCTTCGGGCGGAGGGATAATAAGTTCAAGGCGCGCATCAAGATCTTGGTGGACGCCCTCGGCGCCGCCGAGTTCAAGCGCCTGGTGGACGAAGAGTGGGCGCTCATCAAAGACACCGCGATTGATGTGACCCAGGAGGAGCTCGAGCGCATCCGCCGCTACTTCATCCCGGCGGCCTATGAACAGCTGCCGAGCTCAGACGCGCGCCTCGCGTCCTTCTCTCTGGGGAGAGACCGCGCCTTCGGGCAGTGGGTGCGGAACAACACGCGGCACCACAAGGTGCCGGGCTACACCATCGTCACCATCGCCGTGAAGGCGCCTGGGCAGCCGCCCGGCGACCTCACCCACGACCAGATGGACGCCTTGGCGGACCTCTCAGAGCGGTACACCCAGGGGCGCCTGGTGGTCACCCACGCGCAGAACCTGGTCTTGCCCGACGTGAAGACAGACGACCTCCCCGCGCTCCACGCCGAGCTCGTCCCGCTGGGCCTGGCGACGGCCAACGCAGGTAAGCTGACGGACATCATCTGCTGCCCCGGGCTCGACTACTGCACCCTGGCGAACGCCACCTCCATCCCCATCGCGGAGGCCATCAGCGCGCGCTTCGACGACATCGACTACCTGAACGACATCGGGGACGTCAGCCTGAAGATGAGCGGCTGCATCAACGCCTGCGGCCACCACCACATCGGCAACATCGGGGTGCTGGGCATCGACAAGCGCGGCGAGGAGTTCTACCAGCTGATGCTCGGCGGCGCGCCGGGCAACGACGCCGCGATCGGGAAGATCCTCGGGCCCGCGTTCGCGAAGCATGAGATCGTGGACGCGGTGGACCGCGTGATTCAGCGCTACCTCAGCCTGCGCGAGTCAGCGGACGAGCCCTTCATCGACGCCCTGCGCCGCGTCGGCCTGGAGCCCTTCAAGGAGGCCGCCTACCCCGACGCGAAGAAGGACAAGCGCCCTGTCTTGAACGCGGCGCACGCCGCTGCCACCGCCACCATCGCCCCTGAAGCGCAGGGAAGCTGACGAAGTCCACGAGGAGCCGACCGATGCAGATCATCCAAGACAGGGCCATCATCGAGGACTCGTTCACGCACCTGGACGACGACGCGCCCATCCCCAGCGCAGGCGACGTCACCGTCACGCTGAGCCGCCTCCAGAGCGAGCGCGAGCGCCTGACGCAGCACACCGGGCGCGTCGGCGTGCGCCTCAAGAGCGACCAGCTCCCGACGGATGTCGCCGCCGAGCTCCCGCTGCTCGACCTCATCATGGTGGAGTTCCCCAAGTTCACCGACGGCCGCGGCTACACCACCGGGCGCCTGCTCCGGGACCGCTACGGCTACCAAGGTGAGCTCCGCGCCTTCGGCCACGTGCTCCGCGACCAGCTATTTTACATGGCGCGCTGCGGCTACACGAGCTTCGTCATGGCGCCTGGCCGCAGCCTGGAGAGCGCGCTAGAGGCCTTCAACGACTTCAGCCAAAGCTACCAAGCCGCGGCCGACGAGCGGCGCCCGCTGTTTCGTCGCGTGGCGCGCTGAGCGCCTCATCTATTGCGCCCGCTGTTTCATCGCGTGGCGCGCTGAGCGCCTCACATATTGCGCCGGTACTGCCCGCCCACCTCATACAGGGCGCCGCTGATTTGACCCAGGGTGCACACCTTGGCCGTCTCCATCAGCGCCTCGAACAGGTTCTGACCGGCGAGCGCCACCTCGCGGAGCCCCTTCAAGGCAGCCTCCGCGCGCGCCCCGTTCCTCAGCTGAAACGCGTCACGCGCAGCGATGGCGTAGCGCTTCTCATCGTCCGTCGAGCGGATCACCTCCGCTGGCACCACCGTGGGTGAGCCCTTGCTGTCGAGGAAGGTGTTCACCCCCACGATGGGCAGCTTCCCTGTGTGCTTCAGCTGCTCGTAGTAGAGGCTCTCTTCTTGGATCTTGGAGCGCTGGTACATGCGCTCCATCGCGCCCAGCACGCCGCCGCGCTCGGAGATGGCGCGGAACTCCGCGAGCACCGCCTGCTCCACGAGATCCGTCAGCTCCTCAATGATGAACGCGCCCTGGAGCGGGTTCTCGTTCATGTTCAGCCCAAGCTCTTTGTTGATGATGAGCTGAATCGCCATCGCGCGCCGCACGCTCTCCTCCGTGGGCGTGGTGATGGCCTCGTCGTAAGCGTTGGTGTGGAGCGAGTTGCAGTTGTCGTAGAGCGCGTACAGCGCCTGGAGCGTGGTGCGGATGTCGTTGAAGGCGATCTCCTGGGCGTGGAGCGAGCGGCCTGAGGTCTGGATGTGGTACTTCAGCTTCTGGCTGCGCTCGCTGCCCTGGTACTTATCGCGGATCGCCTTGGCCCAAATCCGCCGGGAAACGCGCCCCATCACCGAGTACTCAGGATCCATCCCGTTCGAGAAGAAGAAGCTGAAGTTCGGCGCGAAATCGTCGATTTTCATCCCGCGCGAGAGGTAATACTCCACGAAGGTGAAGCCGTTCGCGAGCGTGAAGGCGAGCTGACTGATGGGGTTCGCGCCGGCCTCCGCGATGTGATAGCCGCTGACCGAGACGGAGTAGAAGTTTCGCACCCGGTGGTCGATGAAATACTGCTGGATGTCCCCCATCATCCGTAGCGCGAACTCAGTGGAGAAGATGCAGGTGTTCTGCGCCTGGTCCTCCTTCAAGATGTCCGCCTGCACCGTGCCGCGCACCCGTGAGAGCACGTCCGCCTTGATGCGCTCGTAGGTCTCGCGCGGCAGCACCTCGTCCCCGCTCACGCCGAGCAGGAGCAAGCCGAGGCCATCGTTTCCGTCCGGGAGCGCGCCCTGATACACCGGCCGCGGCAGCCCACGCTCCTGATACAGCGCCTCAATCCGCCGCGCTGCGTCCTCTGCCTGCCCTTGCTCTCGGAGGTAACGCTCACAGCCTTGGTCCACCGCGGCGTTCAGGAAGAAGCCAAGCAGCATCGGCGCCGGCCCGTTGATGGTCATGGACACGCTGGTGCTCGGCGCCGACAGGTCAAAGCCGCTGTAGAGCTTCTTCGCGTCGTCCACGTTCGCCACGCTGACGCCGCTGTTGCCCACCTTCCCGAAGATGTCCGGACGAAAGTCAGGATCTTCACCGTAGAGCGTCACCGAGTCGAAGGCCGTGGAGAGGCGCTTGGCGGGCATCCCGCTGGAGACATAGTGAAAGCGCTTGTTGGTGCGCTCAGGGCCGCCCTCCCCCGCGAACATCCGCGCAGGATCTTCCCCCTCGCGCTTGAGCGGGAACACTCCAGCGGCGTAGGGGAACTCCCCCGGCACGTTCTCCGTGAGCAGCCAGCGGAGCACGTCGCCCCAGTCTTCGTAGCGCGGGAGCGCCACCTTCGGCACCCGGAGGTGCGCGAGCGACTCCGTGAACAGCGGCTGGGTGAACACCTTGTCGCGCACGCGGTACTCATAATTTTCCGCACGGTAACGTAGCTGGGTGGCGGGCCACTGGCTGAGCAGCCGCTGGCACTCGTGGTGGAGCCGCGGCGCGAGCTCCTGGTAGCGGGCGACCAGGGCCTGAAGCGCCGGGCTCCCGCCGCCCTCCTCTTCAGGCGGGAGCTCAGGCAGCGAGAACCAGGGGCTCGCTGCCCGCCCCGCCGCCGTCGGCTCCCCGGTGAGCGCGCTGATGGCGCCCGCCAGCTGATACAGCGCGCTCGCCACCGCTCGCTGCTCCGCCACGAACGCGTCGTAGGCCGCGCTGCTCTCCGAGATCTCCGCGAGGTAGCGCACGCGCTCCGGGGGGATGATGAGCTGCTCCTCGCTCTTTCGCGTGTCCGGCTGAGAGGCGCCCATAAGCGCCGCGCCCGTCCGCTCACAGATCACCTGCATCAAGCGCTGGTAGAGCCGCGTGGTGCCAGCGTCGTTGAACTGGGAGGCGACGCTGCCGAAGATGGGCAGCTCTTCGTCAGCTGAGCTGAAGAGTTGATGATTGCGCTTGTACTGCTTCCGCACGTCGCGGAGCGCGTCCAGGCTCCCGCGCTTGTCGAACTTGTTGATGGCGATCACATCAGCAAAATCGAGCATGTCAATCTTCTCGAGCTGCGTCGCCGCGCCGTACTCCGCGGTCATCACGTAGAGCGACACGTCCGAGTGCTCCGTGATCTCGGTGTCGCTCTGGCCGATGCCGCTCGTCTCCACGATCACCAAATCATAACCAGCGAGCCGACACAGCTGGATGCTGTGCGCCACGTAGCGGCTCAGCGCGAGGTTGCTCTGGCGCGTGGCGAGGGAGCGCATGTACACGCGCGGCGTGTGGATCGAGTTCATGCGGATGCGGTCGCCCAAGAGCGCGCCGCCCGTCTTGCGCTTGGAGGGGTCCACGCTGACGATCGCCACCCGGCGCTCGCTATGTTCCGCGAGGAAACGACGCACCAGCTCGTCCACCAAGCTGGATTTCCCGGAGCCGCCGGTCCCGGTGATGCCGAGCACCGGCGCCAGCGGCCTCTCACCCGAAGCGGCGGCCGCTCCGCGCTGCTCCTCCGCGCGGCGGAGCTCTGCCTGGAGCTCGCTCGTCTCCTCCGGGAAGTTCTCCACCAGCGAGATCAGGCGCGCGAGCACGGCGGGCTGCTCGGCGGAGAGCTGAGGCAAGAGGCTCGCCGCGTCCTCAGGTGTTCCTACCTGGAAATCACAACCCTGCATCACCAGGTCGATCATCCCTTGCAGGCCCAGGGCGCGGCCGTCATCTGGTGAGAAGATGCGGTCGATGCCATAGGCATGCAGCTCCTCAATCTCCTGCGGTAAAATGGTGCCGCCGCCGCCACCGTAGATCTTGATGTTCGCGCCCCGCTCCTTCAGGAGGTCGCGCATGTACTTCAGGTACTCCACGTGACCGCCCTGGTAGCTGGTCAGGCAGATCCCCTGAGCGTCCTCCTGGATCGCGCAGGAGACAATCTCCTCCACGCTCCGGTTGTGCCCCAGGTGGATCACCTCGGCGCCGCTGCTCTGCAGGATGCGGCGCATGATGTTGATCGAGGCGTCGTGACCGTCGAACAGCGACGCGGCGGTGACGATGCGCACGTGGTGCCGCGGCTTGTAACGCTCAGCTGACTTCGGAGCGCTCGGAGCGCTCGAGCCGTTCGTGGCAGGTGTTGGGGCGGGCTGAACGGGGACAGCTTGAGTCACGGGGCCTACATAGCGCGGCCCGGCGCGCGGATCAGCAGCGTGCGTCACGCCAAGACGGAGCGTGACGACGCGGTGCGGCGCACCAGCGCCTTGGGCGGCGCGTGCAGCGCGGTGCCAAACCCCCAAAACCCCTAGACCAAGGCGCTGAAGCGCGCCGCCCTCAGCGGCAGCCGGTGACCTCAAGCGAGCGGCTGCGGAGCGAGGTGAGGCCACCGCCGCTCAGGGTGTCGCGGAGCGCGCCGCGGATCTCGATGGGGCCTTGGCACACTTCGGCCTCCGCGGCTGCGGAGAGGATGTCCTCTGGCAAGCTGAACGTCACCCGCTTGAGATCGCCCACGCCGAGCTTCAGCGGGAAGCGCTCGTTTGCCTCGGGCGCAAAACTCACGGCCAGATCGCCGCCCCCGTTCGCGGGCGCGAGCGCGAAGGCCTCCAGGCTCACCTCCGTGGCCTCGCTCGCCTCTGGGCCGAGCTCCAGCGTGACCTCAAAGCCGCCGGCGAGCACCGCGCCGAGGGTCACGCGATCCAGCTCCAGCTCGGCTTGCGAGATGTGCGCGCTCAGCGCCACGGAGTCCTTGCTGCCACAACCAAGCAGCAGCGAGGCCGCGAGCGAGACGACGGGGAGCGCCCAAGATCGACACCACATGGCGCCGATGATAGCAGCGAACGGTGCCGAGGGACGCCTCAACAGCCGCGCGAAGCGCCGGGCGGCGACGCCGACGGGCCTTGGGCTCAGCACCTGGCCCTGGGTCCGCCCTGCTCGTGTTCGTCTGCACGCTCGTTCAGGGCGCCTGTGGGGCGCCGCCAGCGAGCGCACCGCCCACCGCCGCCAGCGGCAGCGTCAGTTTACCTGACAACCAGGCAGAGCCCCCGCTCCAAGCCTCACCGACGCCCGTTATATTGCCTCAAGGCAACATGGGCAGCGCGGCGCCTGTCTTGCTCCGGGCGGCGAGCCCGAACGGCCGCTGGGTGGCGCTGTGTCAGAGCCGTGAGGACACCGACGGCGACGGTCACGTCGGCTTTGAGCTGGGCGCCCGCGGCGAGCTCAAGGGCGATACCCTGACGACTTACCTGGTGCGCGGAGCCGGCCTTGGGGAACAGGTTCAAGAGCTCTTGGACGCCGACCCCACCGGGCGCTGGCTCCTCTTCACCCAAGGTGGGCGCGTCCACCTGCTCGACGACCACACCGGCGCGCGCGTCGATCTCAGCGCGCTCGGCGCCGACGGCCGCGAAGACACGAGCCGCGAGCTCCCCCACCGCGCCTTCTCCTTCGACGCGAAGGGCAGCACCCTCGCCTACCTGAAGCGCTCGCCCGACGCGCGGGCCAGCACTGAGGCGCTCGTGCTCCGCGATCTGGCGACTGGCCGCGAGCAGACGCTCGACCCAGGCCGCGGCAGCGTGTACCGCCTGAAGCTCAGCGCGGACGCTCGTTGGCTCGTGCTCCAAGTGCTCATCGACGACACGAACGGCAACGGTCGCCTCGACTGGCCCTCCCCCGTGCTCCCCCTCACCCCCGAGGGCCCCCGCTCCCGGCGCTGCCGCGCGCCCGTCATGAGCTACAGCGTCCACCCGCACCGTGGGGACACCGTGTTCACCCGCGTGATCCCGCTGAATTTTCCGCCCGGAAATACTTCGTCTCCCAGCGCACCTCACGGCGCACCTCACGGCGCACCTTCCAGCGCACCTCACGGCAAGCCGCCGGGCCACCCAGCCCCGCGCCAGGACGCGGCGCAGCGCGAAGACGCGTTGCTCACTCCGTTCGGCGACTCCTTGCTCATTCGAGGCACCCAGGGAGAGCTGCTGCAAACCTGGGCCAAGCGCGCGCGGCGCGCCCCCCGTGAGCTCGCACCCGAGGCCTGCCGCGCCAGGCTCATCCACGCCGATCCTGAGCGCGGCGCCCTGATCGTCGCCTGCGACCCCAGCGAAGAGGAGCGCAAAACCCAGGGGAGCCGGCAGTCAGTCTGGCTTACCAGGGTCGCACCCAGCGCACCCACCGCACCCAGCGCACCCACCGCACCCACCGCACCCATCAGCACGCCGCTCGGCTTCACCCTGGCGCCCATCCACACGGACTCCGAGGCCACCGCGCGCCCCGAGCGCCTGCTTGCATTCTACCCTGGCAACGAGACCACGCTGCTCGACTTAGACAGCGGCGCGCTGTACCCGCTCGCGGTGGGCGACTTGGTGCTCAGCACCTTCGAAGCGCGCGCATTAGTTCGTCGTGCTGATGAACTATGGCTCGCTGAGGTGCGCCCAGCCACGCGCGTGGGCCCGCCGAAGGCGAAGCCGCGCGTTGACTGGACGAGGCTGTCACTGACGGTGGACCGCGCCGCAGAGCAGCTGCACCAAGGGCACATAAGCTGGGTGTCGCCGTACCTGATTGACCTCCGGCGCGGCGAGGCGCTCGCCCGCTTGGATCACCTCCGCGACGGCGAACGCCGGCTCAGCGTGCTCGCGCTATCAGACGATGGTCGCGCGCTGATGCCGAGCAGCGTCGACGCGCGAGGCCTCCCCGTGGGCCCGCTCCTCTGGCACTAGCTGGCCGAGCGACTAGCGACTAGCGCCTGGCGAGCGCCACTGCGTTGCCTCAACGCGTGGGCGGCGACCTACGGAGTCATCCAAGCTTCTTTTTTTGGGGGTTAGACGGCACCGCACCAGCCGGCACCGGGAGGGGCGCGCCGGCCTGCGCGCCTACACGTAGTCCAGCGCCTGGAGCAGATCGCTCACGATGTCGTCTGTGTCCTCGATGCCCACCGCGAGGCGCACGAGCGCTGGGTGAATACCCACCTGGCGCAGGCCCGCATCATCGAGCTCGAAGTAGCTCATGAAGCGCGGCTGCTCAATCAGCGTCTCCACGCCGCCGAGCGAAGAGGCCAACGTCGCTAGCTGGCAGTGATCCACCAGGCGGCTCGCCGCCTGCTCACCGCCTTGGACAATGAAACTGACGATGCCGCCCGCGCCTCGCAGCTGACGACTGGCCACGGGGTAAGAGGGGTGCTCCGCCAGCCCCGCGTAGAACACCTGCTCAATCTTGGAGTGCGCCCGGAGCGCCATCGCCACCGCCTGCGCGCTCCGGTTCTGACGCTCCATCCGCACCCCCAGCGTGCGCAGGCCGCGCAGCAGCAAGAAGGCAGCGTGCGGATCGAGCACCCCACCCAGCACCCCGCGCGTCTCCCGTAAAAGTGAGATGAGCTGACGAGAGCCGGACACCACGCCGCCCATCACGTCGTTGTGGCCACCCAGGTACTTGGTCGCGCTGTGCACCACCAAATCCACCCCGAAGGCGGCCGGACGGCAGTTGTAAGGCGTGGCGAAGGTGGCGTCCACCACGCTGCGCACGCGGCCATGACGGCGACACACAGCGGCCAGCTCCTCGAGGTCGAGGCAGTGGTTGTAAGGGTTCGAGGGAGACTCACTCAGCACCACGCGTGTCTTCGGCGTGATGGCTTGGTCGAGCGCCACAAGGTCAGTCGCTGGGACTAAGGTGTGCTCCACCCCAAAGCGTGAGAGCACCGTGGTCACGAACTGCCGCGTGCGACGGTAGCAGTCATCGAACAGCACCACGTGGTCTCCCGCCTTCGTCAAGCAAAGCAAGAGGGTGGTGATGGCGGACATCCCGCTCGCGAACGCGAGGCTCTCCTCCGTGCCCTCGAGCGCCGCCATGCGCTGCTCCAGCTCCTGCACCGTGGGGTTGCCGTAGCGGCCGTACTCCTCACGATGCGGATCTGGATCGCCGCCTTGCATGTAACGGATGAGCTCCGCCGTATCGCGGAACTTGTAGGTCGCCGTCTGCGCGATGGCCGGCGCCAGCGCGTGGTTGGGGCGCAGCGGGGGCACGCCAGCGTGCACCGCCTGCGTGGAGCCGATGCCCGCGGTGCCTGCCGGGAGCGTGTCGCGACGGCCGCTCTCAGGGCCAGCCACGAAGGGCCTGCCGCGATCGTCAGCTCCGCTCACAACCCACCCAGCTCGCGCACCAGCGCGGTCAGGCGGGCGCTGGCCTCCGCCAGCGGGACAAGCTCCGCGGATTTGGGATCTGGGTTGTGAGCGGAGCTTGAGCTCCACGCCGCCCGCCTGGAGCGAGCGCGCGCCGATGGTGACGCGCAGCGGGATGCCGATCAAGTCAGCGTCCTTGAATTTGGCGCCGGGGCGCTCGCTGCGATCGTCCACCAGCACCTCCACCCCCGCCTGCTCGAGCGCCTGCTCAAGCGCCGCCACGGCCTCCACCACCTCCGGCTCGGCGCCGAGCTGGGTGAGGTGCACATGGTAAGGTGCCATGCTCATCGGCCAGCGGATGCCGTCCTTGTCGTGGTGCTGCTCGATGGCCGCGGCCACCAGGCGCGACACGCCGATGCCGTAGCAGCCCATCACCAATGGGCGCTTCTCCTGCTTTTCATCAAGGAAAGTAGCGCCCATCTTGGCGGAGTAGTGGGTCCCCAAGATGAAGATGTGCCCCGCCTCCACGCCGCGATAGAGCTTGAGGGGTGCGGCGCAGCTGGGGCAGGCGTCCCCGTCCGTCGCCGCGCGGATGATCATCACCTCCCCCTGGTAGTCGCGGCCGTGCGTCACGTGGAGCAGGTGGAAGCCGGACTCATTGGCGCCGGCGACGCCGCCCTTCACGCTCGCGGCGTCGCGATCCACCACCACGCGCCCCTGGAACCCGACGGGCCCGGCGAAGCCCACCTCTGCGCCGGTGACCCGGCGCACCTCCTCCGGCCCCGCGAGGTGCACCTCATCCACGCCGAGCGCACGCGCCAGCTTGATCTCGTTCACCTCGTGATCGCCGCGCACGACGGCCAGCACCGTTTGATCGCCGGCGACGTAGACCAGGCTCTTCAAGAAATCTTCCGGCGCCTTCCCCAGGGAGCTCGAGACCTCCAAGATGGTGCGCTGGGTGGGCGTCGCCACGCGCTCCACCGCGGGTGGCGCAGCAGGGCCGCGCGCCGGCGCCGCCGTGGTCTCCGCCACCTCCACGTTGGCGGCGTACTCACAGCTGGTGCACGCCGCGAGGATGTCCTCACCGTTCTGCACCAGCACCTGGAACTCCGCGCTGGTGGAGCCGCCCATGGCGCCTGAGTCCGCGCTCACCATGCGGTAGTCGAACCCCAGGCGATCGAAGATGCGCCGGTACGCGAGCCGCATCGCCTCGTAGCTAATCTGCGCGGCCTCCTCGCTCACGTCGAAGGAGTAGGCGTCCTTCATCAGGAACTCGCGGCAGCGCAGGAGCCCCGCGCGGGGCCGCGGTTCATCACGGAATTTAGTCTGGATCTGGTACAAGTTCTTGGGGAGGTCGCGGTAGCTGTGGAGCTCGCGCCGCGCGAGATCCGTGATGATCTCCTCGTGGGTGGGGCCCAGGTGATAGTCGCCGCCCTTCCTATCTTTCAGGCGCAGCAAGGTGTCGCCGAACTGCGTCCAGCGGTCCGTCTCCTGAAAATACTCCGCGGGGAGCAGCGCCGGCAGCAGCACCTCCTCGGCGCCCGCGCGGTCCATCTCCTCGCGCACCACGCGCTCCACCTTGCGCAGCACCCGCACCCCGAGCGGCAGGAAGGAGTAAATGCCAGCGCCGATCCGGCGCACGTAGCCAGCGCGCAGCAAGAGCACGTGGCTCGTGGTGGTGGCGTCCGCCGGCGCCTCTTTGACGGTAGGAAGGAGTGCTCGGGAGTAGCGCATGGGACGCCGCGTGTACCACGGGCGGGGGCCGGGTCAGAAGCGGGTCGGCGGTGCTCCGAAGCCGAGGATGGCCGCGGTAGAGGCTTGGAAGGGCCGATAGAGCGCGGAAAAGTGTAGCGCGGCTTGAAACGCGACAGTTTGCGTCACCAGGCGCCCCGTGAACGTGAAGCAGCTCACCTTCGTGAAATCGCCTTGGAGCCGCGCAGTAGCTCTTGTAAACCTGAGGTGTCCGCTTCGGCCGCTGGAGGATCTCCTTATGCGCTTCTCATCCCGCACAGTCATCGCTCGCCCCACCTCACTCACTACCCTGGCCTTGCTCACGGGTGCCATCAGCTTGGGCTGCTCAGCTGACGGCGGTGGCTCAAGCGTAGGGAGCGGCGCCAACGGCGGCAGCGGCAACTTCGGTGGCACCGGCGGAACAAGCGGCGCGGGGGCGTTCGGCGGCACCGGTGGCCTCCTGGTGGACGCTGGGGGTGGCTCGGGCGGCGGCGGCCCCAAGGGGGGCGTGCCAGAGACTTGCGAGCAGGCTGTCCAGCAGAAGAGCTACATCGGCTGCGAGTACTGGCCCACGGTGACGTCGAACAACGGCCTCAACGCCATGTTCGAGTTTGCCGTCGTCGCGGCCAACCCAACCAAGTCCACCGCTGAGGTCACCGTCAGCCGCGGCGGCAACCAAGTCGCGCAGCAGTCGATCCCGCCGGGTGGCCTCGTCACCATCAAGCTGCCGTGGGTGTCCCAGCTGCGACAAGACCAGGGCTTTGCTTCCACGATGGTGACTCAGGGCGCCTACCACGTGCAGAGCTCGGTGCCGATCACGCTGTACCAGTTCAACCCCCTGGAGTTCCAGATGGGCGGCACCAACTCCTTCTCGAACGACGCGTCCTTGCTCCTGCCCACCACCGCGCTGGGCACGGACTACTACGCGATGGCCTACCCCACCTTCCACATTGGGTTCATCGACACCTTCTTCGGCGGCACGACCTGGCAAGACAGCCCCGGCTTCATCACCATCACCGCGACCGAGGACGGTACCCAGGTCACCGTCACCAGCTCCGCGCACACCCGAAGCGGCAGCGGTGTTGGCGCCTTGAGCCCAGGGCAGAGCGGCAGCTACCAGCTGAACCGGGGGGACGTGCTTCAGCTGTCAAGCGGCGTCATGCCGGCTCAAGACACGCCCCAAGCGGGGAAGCCCTGCACCACGGACCAGGGCGCCTACCGCATGTGCCCCTCACCCCCAGAGTACGATCTGACGGGCAGCCGCATCCAGTCGAACAAGCCCATCAGCGTCATCGCAGGCCACGACTGCACGTTCATCCCCTTCAGCCGCTGGGCCTGCGATCACATCGAGGAGAGCATGTTCCCCACGGAAACGCTGGGGCAAGATCTGATGGTGACTGCGCCTCAGTCGGTGCGCCACATCACCTCGGAGCCGGGGCGTCCGGACAACATGTTCATCCGCGTGATGTCCGCGGCTGACGGCAACACCATCGATTTTGACCCGCCGGTGAACCCAAGCGTCACCCTGAACGCGGGGCAGTGGATCGAGTTTGGCCCCGTCACTCAAGACTTCCGGGTCCGCGCAGACAACCGCGTGATGGTGGCTCAGTTCATGGTGGGCGAGAACTTCCAGGGGGACAGCGCGGGGGCTGGGGACCCAGCGCTCTCTGTCGCCATCCCCATTGAGCAGTACCGGCTTGAGTACACCTTCCTCGCGCCGGCCACCTTCACCTACAACTACGTCAACGTCATCGCTAAGCCAAACGCGCAAATCACGCTGAACGGCACCCTGATCGATCCGACGCAGTTCACGCCGGTCGGCAGCACCGGCTACAGCGTGGCGCGCGTGCCGGTGCAGGGCGGCGCGCACGCCATGAAGGGCGACGACAACTTCGGCATCGTGGTGTACGGCTACGCCTCCTACACCAGCTACATGTACCCAGGTGGTCTCAACCTAGAGAAGGTGGAGATCATCCCGCGCTGAGCACCCCTCAGAGCAGTGGAGCAGAATGGCCTCGGGGTGAAACCCAGGGCCGTTACAGGGCGGGCGGCAAGGTTACGCTCCATGTCACCGTGGGGTGTGTCCTGCAGCGGTGTGACTCAGCGCCACACCGCAGCCCCTCCCCTCAAGCGGCGCTCAGGTCGCGGTGT
>CAYQAC010000006.1:53672-63662 GCA_964415255.1 uncultured Polyangiaceae bacterium
CGCTTGAGGGGAGGGGCTGCGGTGGCTTGGAGGGGTGGGCGTGGGCACCTGGGGGGCGGCCGTGTGAAGCGGTGCCAAACCCCCCAAAACCCTCCCAGCAAAGGCGTAGGGTGGACGGCTTCATGTTGTGGGGCGGCTCAATCCACGCGGGTTGACGGTGCCAGACTGGGTTCGCTGCGCGGCGCCCAGAGGCTGACGCCGCGCTGGGTGCGCGCTGACGCAGCTTGTGCGTTGCTCGCCTCCCGGAGCGGCACGAACCTTGATAGAGAGGCCTCAGAACCTACGGCGCACCGTCACAGGGCGTCACTGAATCCCCCGCGGGACGAGCCCGCGGCACCGAAGGAGAACTGAACTGATGTCCAACTTATCTCGCTTGCTTCCCCTCGCGCTCCTCAGCACCCTCGCCATGGCTGGCTGCGCCGAAGAGACGGTCTCATCGGAGAACATCAAGACCGGCGGCATCGTGGGCTTGTTCGAGGTGACCGCGAGGAGCGACAGCTCCTCCACCGCGCGCGCCACGCTGGTGGTGGGTGGCGACCAGAGCAACACCTACGTCACCCTGGACAACGGCGACAACCTCACCGCCACGGCCGGCAGCGAGACCAAGACGCTCACCACTGCCGGTGGCCCGGGCCGCTACGAGGCGAACTTCGCGACCGGCGCCGCAGGCGAGGAGTTCTCGATCGCGCTGAACCGCCCGGACGACACCGACGCGCTCGGCAACAGCGGCCTCCTGCCCGCCCCATTCGCGTTCACTGAGCTACCCACCGGCACCCCCTCGCGCAAGACGGACGCCGTCACCATCAAGTGGGACAACGGAGAGGCGGGCTCGCTGGAGCTCGAGGTGGAGGGCGACTGCATCTTCGACGAGAGCTTCAAGCCTGCGTCAGGCAGCACCGAGTTCACCATCAGCGCGGACAAGCTGCGCTCCACGGGCGTGAATGAAGAGGACAAGGAGACCTGTGACCTCACCGTCACGCTCACGCGCACCAGCAGCGGCTCCGTGGATCCAGCGCTCGACAACGACAGCCGCTTCCGCCTGCATCAGGTGCGGAGCACCACCTTCGCGTCGGCTCCCTGAGGGTTGGGGGTTGGACAGGTAGTCGCTTGGCCGAAACAGTCGGCAGCGCTGGGGCGCGCCGCGATCTGCGGCGCGCTGCGCTTTTGCGGTAGGCTCCCGTTGTTGCGGCGGCCGCCTTTTTTCACCACGCACAAACCCTTCCACACGGCCGCGCGTCTCACCGCCCCTCATGGCTGAATCATCCTCTTGGAAACTGAAGGCGGCTGGTTGGGCGCTGGGGGGCGCCGTCCTTGGCGTCACCTTGACCCGCATGTGCACCCCGGACAGCACCGTGGGGCAGCCGCTCAGCTCGCCGCTCAGCGACTCCAGCTACGACTCGGTGGCGCCGCTCGAGTCGGTGCGCGGCAGCTCCATTGAGCTCCGAGTGGAAGACGCCAGCGGCCGCGCGCTCCCGGTTTACCCACATCGAGGCGAACAGATCGTGCTGGGGCGCTCGGGGGATCGCTACACGCTGCGCGTGTTCAACCGCAGCGGGCGCCGCGTGGAGGTGCTGCCCACGGTGGATGGGCGCAGCGTGATCACAGGGCAACCAGGCAACTTTGAGCAGCGCGGCTACATCATCCCCGCATACGACTCGATCGTGATCGACGGCTTCCGCGACAGCCAGGACACCACCCGCGCCTTCCGCTTCTCCGCGCCGGAGCGCTCTTACTCTGCGCTCCGCGGCACCCCACAGCACGTGGGTGTGATTGGGCTCGCGGTGTTCGAGGAGCGTTTGCCTCGCTTCAGCCGCCACACGCCCCTTGGGCAACGCGACGACCGCCAGCGCGCTCCAGGCTCCGCCGCTGCGCCCGCGCCGCCGCGCGCCAAGGAGGGCAACCTGGGCACCGGTTGGGGGGAGCAGCAGTGGTCACCCACCGGCCGAACGCGCTTCGAGCGCGCCGGACACGCCCCGGCAGAGGTGCTGAGCCTCCACTACGACGATCAGGAGGGGCTCCGCGCGCGGGGGATCCGACCGGCGCCGGCGTGGTCACCTGGCTTCGCCGAGCCACCGAGCGACGAGCCCAACCCCAACCCCTTCCCTGGCCAACCGGTGACCCGTCGCTGACAGCAGCGCTGAAGCCTGGCGGCGCACGAGAGCAAAAATCCCAACGCACCCTGTGTAAGCCCCCCCTGAGCCCCTCGTTCTCCGCCCCATGCGACCTCAGCTGCTCCTCCTGGTCCCCGCCCTGTTCACCTTCGCCTGCGCTGGCTCCGCGCCGCCCCCAAGCGGCGCACCAGCCCGGAGTGAGGCAGCCCACACGCCGCCCCCCGCGAGTCAGCCCCAAGCCGGTTACGCCCCGCACGCCGAGTCCGAGTCTGCGGGCGAGCCTTATGACGACGGCGCCCCCGCGAGCGGCGCCGCCGAGCGCCACGCGGACGTCGCCCAGCCCAGCCCACGCCGCCCTGGGCTCGGCACCACCTGGGGCGAGACCCGCGTGAGCCGCATCTCCACCACGCCATTTTTCCGCGCGGATTCAGTCAGCCCCAGCGCGGTGGCTTCGTTCTTCTACAATGACCGCCAGGGCGTCCAGGAGATGACCCGCGGTGGCTTCGTGAGCCACGACCAGGGCGTGATCTCGGTGTCGGGCGGTGCTCTGACGGTCAGGCTGTTGGACGACTCGCGGCGGCCCCTGCCAGGCGCGCAGAGCGGCGGGCGCAACTACGTGGTGGGGCAGCACGGCCAGCGCTACATCATCCAGATCCAGAACCACACCCCAGCGCGGGTGGAGGCGGTGGCCACGGTGGACGGGCTGGATGTGATCGATGGCCGCGAGGGTGCCTTCACCAAGCGCGGCTACATCGTGATGCCTTATTCCACAGTGGAAATTGATGGGTTCCGGCGCTCGACGGATACGGTGGCCTCGTTCCGCTTCGGCAGCGTGGATGGCTCCTACGCCGCGCGTAAGGGCAGCTCGCGCAACGTCGGGGTGATTGGCGTGGCCTTCTTCCACGAGCAAGGCGAGCGCTGGGGCTGGGGCCCAGAGACGCGCCGCCGCCACGACGCGGATCCGTTCCCCGGTGGCTTCGCGGAGCCCCCACCCTCCTGGTGACATCAAGCGCTGAGCAGCACCCTGCGGCGGCCTCCGGGTCGCCGCGCGCGTTTTTGTTCGTCGCTGCCGCCGAGTTCGAAGCGAGCGCCTCCGTAGAGCCGCGCGATGTCCGCCTCGGTGAGAGCCGCGCGGTTGCCATCCGACGCCCCCCCGTCCGCAGCGCGCCAATTGCGGGAGGTGGGGGCGCCGCATGCTGCGCCCGACGGGTGAGGTATGCTGGCGCGGTGCCTGATCCATCACGCCTCGTGAGCGCGCTCAGCTCCTTCAGCCTCGAAGCGCGCCGCGCGCTGGAGGCGGCGCTGGAGGAGCGCGCGGTGGTCCCGGCCCGGCTCACGCGCTGGCTGCTGAGCCATGAGGCGCTCGACACCGAGCAGCTGCTCACCCAGCTGTTACCGGTGGCCATGGCCTACGCAGCGGCGCCCACCTCGGGCTTCCGGGTGGGGGCGATCGCGGCGTGTCGTCAAGGGTCGAGCCATGACCTCCACCTCGGCGCCAATTGGGAGCCGCCGCGTGCTCCGCTCAGCTTCAGTGTCCACGCGGAGCAAGCCGCGGTGGTGAACGCCTGGGTGAACAACCAAACCACCATTGAGCTCCTAGCGGTCTCCGCCGTGCCCTGCGGCTACTGCCGCCAGTTCTTGCAGGAGTTAGGCAGCCTACCGTCCTTGTTCATCGCGCCGCGTGAAGCAACGACAGAGCCCCCGCTCCGGAGTCGCCTGGAGGAGCTGCTCCCACACCCGTTTGGTCCGCGCGCCCTGGGTGTCAGCGCAGCGCTCTTGTCATCCCCCCGAACGCCGCTCGTGTCGCCGCCCGGCGCCGAGCCGCTGCTCGCGGCGGGCATCGCCGCGGCGGAGCGCTCCCACGCGCCGTACTCTGGCGCGCTGGCGGCCGTCGCGCTTCAGGCTGAAGACGGCGCCATCGTCGCCGCGCCATACGCGGAGAGCGCCGCGCACAACCCGAGCCTCGCGCCGCTCAGCGCCGCCATGGTGGCCCTGGTGACTCAACGCGCGCCGAGCGCGCCCCGCCGAATCCAGCGTGCGCTGCTAGTGGAGGCAGAGGGCAAGCTGAGCCAGCGCGCGCTCACGGCGGCCATGCTGACTCATGAGGCCCCTCACCTGAGCCTCGAGTACCACGCGGCGCAGCGCCCTCATGGCTGACGTCCGCATTCGTCAGTCTCCTTCATACACCCCACCTCCGCACCTCGTCAGTGATGCGGACGATCAGGGTTTAGGGGTTGGGTAGGTCGCTACAAGGCGGCCCGCTGAAGCGCCCCTGAGCTGTTCCCTCTAGTCAGCCGTACAGCTCACATCACCGCCTCTTCACCCAGCGCGGCGGCCACCTCCGGGAGGCGTGAGAAGTACTCTTTGTCGTTCGCCTTCTCCACGGCGTCGTGAGCCGTCACCAGGCCTGACTTCAGCAGGCGCTCGAGCGCGGCGTCCATCGTCTGCATCCCTACCTGGGCGCCCGACTGGATCAGGTTCACGATCATGTTGGTCTTCGCCTCACGGATGGTGGAGGCCACGCCAGCGTTGGCGATCAAGATCTCGTGCGCGGCGATGCGCCCAGTGCCGTCAGCGCGCTTGAGCAGCTGTTGTGCCACGATGCCCGCCAAGGCGTCCGCCAGCATCCCACGGATCTGCGACTGCTGAGCGTGGGGGAAGGCGTTGATGAAGCGATCGATGGTAGCGGGCGCCGAGTTGGTGTGCACCGTGGCGAACACCAGGCAGCCGAAGCTCGCGAGCTGTAGCGCTAGGCGCATCGTCTCTTGCCCGCGCAGCTCCCCCACCAAGATCACGTCGGCGTTCTCGCGCCCGGCGCTGCGGATGGCGTCGGCGAAGCTCGGCGTGTCGAGGCCCACCTCGCGGTGCGTCACCTGACAGCTGATCGGCTGGTGCACGAACTCGACGGGGTCTTCAATCGTCAGGATGTGCCCGGCGCGTGAGGCGTTGATGTCGTGGACCATCGCGGCCAGCGTGGTGCTCTTACCGCTGCCCGTCGGGCCCGTCACCAGCACCAGCCCCGAGCGGCGCCGCGCGAGCCCCACCACCGCAGCTGGTAAGTCGAGCTGCTCAGCCGTCAAGATCTTGCTGGGGATGGTGCGGAACACCGCCGCCGGCCCTGACCACTTCCAAAAGTAGTTCGCGCGGAAGCGCGCCTTGTCCTGATAGGCGTAGGCAAAGTCGAGGTCCTTACTCTCCCTGAACCCGGCGTAGCGCTCCGCATCGCAGATCTCGCTGAGCAGCTCGTCCAGCTCGCGATGGGTGAGCGGCGTCTGCGAGGCCCTCATGAGCTCGCCCTTCAGCCGCAGCGTGGGTGGGTAGCCCACCGCGAGGTGCAGATCAGACCCGCCGCGCTGGAGCAGCACATCGAACAAACGATCGATCTTGGCCATCAGCTCTCCTTGCGCCCGAACAGGCCCTTGATCCCACGTTTGCCAGCGTCCGCTCGAGGCGCCTCGGGCTCGGGCGCGGCCGCGGCAGAGCGCGACGCCCCATCCACCGCCCGCGGATCATCTGCGAAGGCGCGCGCCACATCCGCGCTGATTTTCCCGGCGCGCACCAGGTCCGACAAAGAGTCCTCGATGCGCAGCATCCCGTACGAACGGCCGCGCTGGAGCAGGCTAGGGAGCTGAAACAGCTTGTTGTCGCGGATCAGCTTCCACAGCGGCACGTTGCCGGTGATGAGCTCCACGGCGGCCACCATCCCTTCGCCATCCAGGGTGGGCACCAGGCGCTGGCTCAGCACGAATTTGAGGGCGCCGGCCATGGTGGCGCGCACCTGCGCCTGATCGTCCGGCGGGAACAGCTCGATCAGCCGATCGATGGTCTTGGCACCTGACGGGGTGCTCATGGTGGCCAGCACCAGGTGCCCCGTCTCCGCGGCGGAGAGCGCCATCTCCACTGTCTCACGGTCACGCAGCTCACCGATCGCGATCACGTCAGGGTCCTCACGCAGGCTCCCCTTCAGCGCGGTGTAAAAGCTCGCGGTGTGCGACCCCACCTCACGCTGGCTCACCAGCGCGCGCTTCACGGGGTGGCGGATCTCGATGGGATCTTCCACCGTGATGATGTGGACACTCTTGTTCTCGTTGAACCAGTCCACCAGCGCCGCCATCGTGGTGCTCTTGCCCTGGCCGTTCGGCCCCGCCACCACCACCAAGCCTTGGTGCTGCCCGGTGATGCGCATCACCTCAGGTGGTAAGCCAAGCTGCTCAATGCTAGGCGGCTCGTCCATCACCAGCCGGTAGCAGCCCTTGAGCCCCGCGCGGTGACGGCAGAGGTTGGCGCGGACGCGGCCACCCCGCTCGAGCTCCAGCGAGAAGTCCGCGTACCCCAGCTCAATCAGCGCCGCTTGGTGGGCCCCCGCGCTCGGGAGCAACCAACGCTCCACGTCTCCGTGCGGGATTGGGTCGCTCACTGGGATCAGCTGGCCCACGCGGCGGACTTGGATCGGACGATCGGAGGTGATGTGCAGATCGCTCGCCCCGTGCTCGCGCGCGAAGGCCAGCGCCTGCTCGAGCCCCTCAGGGCGCTCAAGCCAGAGTACTTTGCTAGCGACCGGGGGTGGCTCCGCGAGGTCCAAGCTCAGCTCGTCATCGGCCTCGAGCGCGCTCGCTGGGTCGTCGAGCTCCAGCGCGCTGTGGGGTGAGCTGAGCGCGCTGTGGGGTGAGCTGAGCGGGCTCGAAGGCGCGGGCGCGACGGCGGGCGCGCGCACTGTCTCCTCCAGGAGGGAGGCTGCGGTGACGCCCGAGGCGGGCGCGGCGGCACCTAGCGTGATGTGGAAGCGCAGCAGATCGCCGCGGCGCGCGACGCGCGCCGCGTAGCGCACCCCGAACAGCTCGACCGGCGTCAGCGCGCCATCCGTGTCACGCGAGGGGATCAAGGCGGTGAGCCCGGTGCCGCGAACCAGCGCCGCCAAATCGGCCGCGCTGAGCGGCTCGCGCCCCACCCAGCGGCGCTGACCTTGATGCTCCACGGAGGTGGCCGCATCGGTCTGTAAGATGAGCGCGCTGATGTCGTCACGCTCCAAGTACCGGAGGAGCTCTCGCAGATCCGCCATGATCGCCTAAGATAGGCGCTGCGGCCGGCGCGCGCCAAGCACCTTCAGGGCAGGCGCGCGCTTTAGGCGCCGATCACGCCCTTACCGGTCGCGACCTTGCCGCTCACGCCCTGAGCGCGCGCAGCGAGCTGGCCGCACGCTGCCCCGACGTCGCCGCCCCCGCTGTAGCGACGGTGGCTCCCAACCCCCCGCTCCCTCAAGACCTCACGGAAACGCTCCTCCACCGCCTGAGAGCTCCGCGAGAATGGATCGTCGCTCAGCGAGGTCGCGTTGTAAGGGATCAAGCTGAGGCGCGGGCGCACCCCAGCTTGCTCTGTGAACCACGCGATGCGCTCCGCCAGGCGCCGCGCCGTCTCCTCGTCGTCGTTCACCCCCGCGAGTAGCGTCAGCGCCCACATCGGCGCGCGACGCGTGAGCCGAGCGTGCTCCACCGCGGCGTCCATCACCGCGTCGAACGAGTGCGCGTTGGTGATCGGCATCAGGCGCCCCCGCACCTCGGGCAGCGCGCTGCCGAGCGAGAGCCCCAGGCGCACCTTCGGCGCCTCACGCGCGAGCCGCCGGATCCCCGAAGGGAGCCCGGCGGTGCACACGGTGATGTTGCGCGCGTCGATGGCGAGGCCGCTCGGCTCGTTCAGCACACGGATGGCGCCGAGCACCTGATCGAGGTTGGCGAGCGGCTCCCCCATCCCTTGAAACACCACGCCATGCACGCGCTGGCCCGCGCCGAGCGTGCTCGCGGCTTCGCGCACCTGCTCCACGATCTCCCACACCGCGAGGTTACGCCTGAGGCCGAGCTTCCCCGTGGCGCAGAAGGCGCACGCGAGCGCGCAGCCCACCTGCGAGCTCACGCAGATGGAGAAGCGCCCGGGGCGTTCGAGCGGGATCCTGACGGTCTCGATCAGATCGCCCCCCGGCACGCGCAGCACCAGCTTCACGAACGGATCGAGCGCGCTCTCGCTCAGCGACACCCGCTCGAGCTCGGGGACATGGGTCGCCGCGCGCACCGCCGAGAGCGCGCTCCGACGCACCTGAGGGATCGCCGCCTCGAGCCTGCCGCTGCGATGGAGCGACGAGACGATGCGGCGCGCCTCCGCGAGCCGCAGCTCCGGCAGCGCCTGGCTGAGCTCCTCTGGGGTGAGCGCCTGCAAGGCCAACACCCGGCCGCCATAGCACGCACGCGGCGCTAACGCGCGCCCAGCGTCACGCCGGTTTGTTGCCCCAGGGCGCGACCGCCCGCTAGGCCCTCCTTGTGCGCCACGCTGAGCGAGCCCTCTGCCCGATGATCATCGCCGCGCTCGCGTGCGCGCTAGGCGCCTGCGAGTCACCCATGGCCGAGCCACCCGCGGCGTCCCTGACGCGCAGCGAGGCGCCGGATAGTCAGTTAAGCGCGCTTACGGAGCGGGTCGCCTTCGAGCGCCACCGGGTGGAGCAGCGCCTGCGTGGCGACTGGGAGCTGCCGCAGCGCCCCAAGGACAGCGGCTGCACGAACCTCGCGAGCGGTGAGCTCGCCAAGGACACCCTGGTCCTGGACGTGAGGGACGCGCGGCCGGATGGTCGTCAGTTATTCAGTCTTGATTTGACTAATGAGCTGACCTCTTCAGATCTGCGCGCGCTGGAGCCGCTGTACCGCCCCGGCACCGCCGCCAAGGCGCGCCGCGAGCTGGTGAGTACGAAGGCTGGGGAGGAGGCGTTGAGCAAGCTCTCTGAGCTGGCCGAGCGGCGCTACGCGGCGGTGTTCCACGTCACCCACCTGGCAGCGCCTAAGTTCTTTCACGATCCGAAGAAGCGCTTCCCTGAGTGGAGCCCGGGCTGGATGATGGGCTGGCTCGCGCTCCACCAGCTGGGCGAGACAGACGCCCTGTGTCAGCTCCGCATCGAGGTGCGCAGCGACACCCGTGATGCGCCGCGTGAGCGGCGGCTGCGTGAGACCACTCAGCGCGCGCTGCTGCGCGCGCTCGCGGCGCGCTTTCACGACGCCGGTGAGCGCGCTCAAGCCAAGCTGAACGCTGGCCTCATTTGGCCCCACGCACCGAGAGAACGTGAGCCGCTCGCCGCGGCACCGTGAGCCGCTTAGCGCGGCGCCGTGAGCCGCCCGCCGCGGCGCCGTGAGCCGCTCAAGCGCCACGATGCAGCGCCACGATGCAGCGCCACGAAGACGCGTGACAGCGGACCGGTGCAGCCGCGTGAAGGGTTGGAACCATCCACCCGCGCCCCGTATTCCCATCGTGCATCCACGAGAAGTGATGTGACGGACGGCATGAGCCCATGAGGCGCCCCCCACGGGCGCTTTTCTTGGCCCCCCCGTGCGCCGCGCGCTAGGCGCCCAGGAGAATGCGTATCGCCTCATGTAGCGTGCTGATCGGGCTGTTCTCGCTCGGCTGCAGTCAACAAGGGACCCCCGATCCTAGCGCGAGCACCGGCTCCAGCGCGGAACCTAAGACGAGCGCCGAAGCTCAAGTGAGCGCCGCGCCGAGCGCGCCAGCGGAGCCACCCCCAAAGCCCAAGCTCACGCGACCCGAGAAGCCGGTCAACGTGCTCCTGCTCACGGTGGACTCGCTGCGCGCGGACATGCCCTGGGCTGGTTACGAGCGCGACATCGCGCCGAACCTCACCGCGCTCGCCAAGGAGGCCGTCGTCTACGACGACTACCGCTCGGTCACGAGCTACACCGCGCAGAGCGTCACCTGCATGCTGAGCGGCAAGTTCGCCTCCACCCTGTACCGCGACGGGTGGTTCTTCACTGGCTACCGCGAGAGCAACGACTTCATCCAAGAGTCGATGCAGAAGCAAGGCATCCGCACCATGGGCGTGCAGGCGCAT
>CAYQAC010000006.1:63672-76013 GCA_964415255.1 uncultured Polyangiaceae bacterium
TGGGAAAGGCATCGACCAAGGCTTCGACGTGTGGGAGCTGGTGCCTGGCATCACCTTCGACGCTCAGACGGACAACCACGTGACGGGCGAGAAGAGCACCAAGAAGATCATCGAGGCGCTCAGCAACCCCGAGAACACCAAGGGGCAGTGGTTCTTGTGGAGCCACTACATGGACCCCCACGATCAGTACATCAAGCACAAGGAGTCCCCAGACTTCGGCAACAGCAACCGTGACCGCTACGACTCAGAGGTGTGGTACACTGACCACTGGCTGGGTGAGCTGTTCAAGTGGGGCAAAACGCAGCCCTGGTGGGACAACACCGCCGTCATCGTCACGGCCGATCACGGCGAGGCCTTCGGTGAGCACAAGATGTGGAAGCACGCCTTCGAGGTGTGGGACGTGCTCCTGAAGGTGCCGCTCATCATCAAGGCCCCTGGCGCCGAGCCGCGCCGCATCAGCGAGCGACGCAATCACATCGACATCGCGCCCACCATCGTGGACCTGATGGGCGTGCCGCCGCTCGAGGGCTTCATGGGGCAGAGCCTGGTGCCAGAGGTCTACGGCGCGGAGCCGGGCAAGCGTGAGACGCTCTTGTTCGAGCTGGCGGAGGACAGCCACAACCCGCCAAGGCGCGCGATCATCAACGGCGACTACAAGCTCATCGTCTACGGCCCTGGCTGGAAGTACATGCTGTTCAACCTGAAGGAAGATCCCGGTGAGACGAAGGATCTTGCCAAGGTGGAGGCCGAGAAGCTTGATGAGATGAAGCAGCTGTTCGACGCGGAGTGGGCCAAGGTCCCCAGCATCAAGCCCTATGGCGGGATGAAGCTGAAGGGCGGCGGCACCGCCAACGGGCCAATGGGGCCACCCAAGAAGGCAGACTAGCGACAAACACCGTGGCGCTCTAGGCTCCTGCCATGAACTCAGTCGAGTCACTGTTCGTCGCGCGGCAGGGCAAGTCGTCGCGCCCCATCCTCGGCCTTCGGCGCGCGGAGCTCAGCCGCTGGCTCAAGGCGCAGCGCGCCTCCACCAAGAGCTGGGTGAGCCAGGTGGGCTTCAAGGCCAAGCCCGGTGAGCTGCTCTTGCTGCCGAGCCGGGACGGCGCGCTCGAGCGCGTGCTGCTCGGGCTCTCGGAGGAGCACGACCTGTTCGACTGGGCGGGCCTCCACGGCAAGCTGCCCGCTGGGCGTTACCACATAGAAAATGAGCTGGAGGCGAGCCAGAGCGACGGCGCCGCGCTCGGCTTCGCGCTCGGCAGCTACCGCTTCGACCGCTACAAGCCCAAGGGCTCAAGCAAGAGGTCGTCGCTCGCCTGGCCGCGCGCGGCGGACCCCGCGCGCGTGACGCGGCTGTTCGAGGCCACCTGCCTCGCGCGCGACTTGATCAACACCCCCGCTGGGGACATGGGGCCGACGGCGCTCGCCGAGGCCGCGCGGGCGCTCGCGAAGCAGCACGGCGCGCGCGCTCAGGTGGTGGTGGGCGACCAGCTCCTGAAGCAGAACTACCCCGCCATCCACGCGGTGGGCCGCGCGGCGAGCGACGCGCCGCGGCTCATCGACCTGACCTGGGGCGACGCTACACACCCCAAGCTGACGCTGGTGGGCAAGGGCGTGTGCTTCGACACCGGCGGCCTCGACATCAAGCCGGCGGACAGCATGAGGCTGATGAAGAAGGACATGGGCGGCGCCGCGCTGATGCTCGGCCTGGCCCACGTGGTGATGAGCGCGGGGCTGCCGGTGCGGCTCCGGCTGCTGATCCCCGCGGTGGAGAACAGCGTCGCGGGCAACGCCTACCGCCCGATGGATGTGCTGAACACGCGCAAGGGCCTGACGGTGGAGGTGGGCCACACGGACGCTGAGGGGCGCCTGGTATTGGCAGATGCCCTGACTGAAGCGGACAGTGAAGCTCCAGATCTGCTGCTCGACGCCGCCACCCTGACCGGCGCCGCGCGCGTCGCGCTCGGCGCTGAGCTGCCCGCGCTGTTCACCCCCGACGACGCCCTGGCAGAGGAGCTTTTAAGCGCCGGACTGCGCGCGCAAGATCCGCTGTGGCGGCTCCCGCTGTTCGAGGCCTACCGTGACCAAATCCGCACCCCGGTCGCCGATCTGAACAACCAAGGGGGCCCGCTCGGCGGCGCCATCACCGCGGCGCTGTTCCTCCAGAGCTTCGTCTCCAAGGGCCGCCGCTGGGCCCACATCGACACCAATGCCTGGAACGTGCGCAGCCGCCCCGGGCGCCCCATGGGCGGCGAAGCCTTCGCCCTGCGCGCTCTCACTAGCCTGCTCACCAAGCGCTACGGCACCTGACGCTCGCCCGACACTCGTCAGCTTAACTCACGGTTCACGGCAGGTGCAGCGCCTGGCAGGGGCGGGTTCCAAACCCGCCCACTCGTCAGCTCACCTCACGGCTCACGGAAGGTGCGGTGCAGCGCCTGGGTGAGCGCGTCCACGTCTTGCTCGGCGCAGAACAGCGTCGCGCGGAGCGGTGAGGTGGCCATCGCCTTCACCCGCACCCCAGCGCCCGCCGCCACCGAGCGCGTCTTGGCCAGCTTGGCCGCGCTGCGCCCGAAGAAATCCCCCGCGACGCTCACGGCGCCGCAGCCCTCCTCGATCTCCACCTGACCCATCAGGCGCTCGCGCACACTGCCCCAGTCGGGGACGTCCGCGAGGCTGAACCACAAGTCGGCGATCTCATGATCGGCGTCCAGGTGCAGCACCGGGAGCGAGGCCTCCGCGGCGGCGGCGAGCATGCGATCCATCGAGCGCTCACCGCTCGCGCGCAGCCGCACCAGCTGCTTGGTGCCAGCCACCGCAGCCACGTCGTGGCTCCCCACCTCCTCCGTGCGGTCGATGCGCGTCCCCGCGGCTGCGTCGCCGAAGGTGGCGCGCGCGTAGAGCGCCACCTGCTGCCTCTTGGCAAAATCGATGCACTCCGCGTGGAGCACCTTCGCGCCGTGCGCCGCGAGCTCAAGCATGGTGTCATGGCTCACCGCCTGGAGCAGCTCCGCGCTGCTCACCACCCGCGGGTCGGCGCTGTAGACACCGTCCACATCGGAGCAAATCTCGCAGTACTCCGCGCCCAGCGCGCCCGCCAAGGCGACCGCCGTGGTGTCGCTGCCGCCGCGCCCGAGCGTCGTCACCTCGCGCTTGTAAGACACGCCCTGGAACCCCGCCACGATCACGATGCGCCCCGCCTCGAGCTCGTCTTGGACGCGGAACGGGCGCACCTCGATGATGCGGGCGCCCGAGTGGCGGTCATTCGTCATGATACCTGACTGAGAGCCGGTCAGGCTGATGGCTTGGTAACCGAGCTCAGTGACCGCCATGCTGAGCAGCGCCATGCTGGCGCGCTCGCCGCAGCTGAGCAGCATGTCCAGCTCACGGCGGCTGGGGTTCGGGCTGATCTCGCGGGCGCGCGACAGCAGCTCGTCTGTCGTCTTGCCCATGGCGCTCACCACCACCACCACCTGCACGCCCTGCTTGCGCGTCTCCACCACGCGCTCCGCGACCTTCCGGATCCGCTCGGTGTCCGCGACGGACGAGCCACCATACTTTTGGACCACGATGCGCATGACGTCTCCTTCAGGTGTATCAACAGGTGGGTGGCCAGCGACTCGAACGGGGCGCGCTAGGCGGCTTGGATCGGCGGTCGGCTCACCTTCATTGTATTAGTCAGCCACGCTAACTAGTTAGCGACCTTGGAATACAGGGCGCCGCTTCTCGGCGAAGGCGGTGAGCGCCTCCACGCGATCTTGGCTCCGCAGGCAGGTGTCGTAGAACAGGCGCTCGAGCTCCACGCCGCGCTCGAACGGCACCTCGTAGGCGGCGTCGATGGCGCGCAGCGCGGCGGCCTGCGCCAGGGGCGCGCCCGCGGCGAGCGGCTCCACCCAGCGCAGCGTGTCTTCCAGCACGTCCACCCCCTCAGGCGCCACGCGGTTCACGAGGCCAATGCCCAGCGCCTCGTCGGCGGTGAGCCGGCGCCCGAACAAGATCAGCTCCTTGGCGCGCGCCTCCCCCACCACGCGCGGCAGCCGCTGAGTGCCGCCCGCGCCGGGGATGATGCCGATGGTCACCTCCGGCAAGCCGAGGGTGGCATGCGGCGCCGCGACCCGCAGATCGCAGAGCAGGGCCAGCTCCAGCCCGCCGCCGAGCGCCACGCCGTTGATGGCGGCCACCACCGGGACCGGTGAGCGCTCGAGCCACAGCAGCTCCGTGCGGTACAGCTCGAGCTGGGCGCGGATCGCGTCTTGATCCATCCCTTGCCGCTCCTTCAGATCCGCCCCAGCGCAGAACGCGCGGGTGCCTGCGGCGGTGACCACGATCACCCGCAGGCTGGTGTCCCCCGCGAGCTCACGGCCGATCTCCCCGAAGCGCAGCAGGGTGGCGCGCGACAGCGTGTTCATCCGCGCCTCACGCGTGAGGGTGAGGATGGCCACCACCCCGCCGCCTACCTCACGGCGCGTGACCGTGACCAGCTCCTCACTCATGAACGCTTGCCCTTCTTCTTCTGCTCCACCTGGCTCAGGCGGGCCTCCAGCCCCTCCACCTTCTCTTGCAGCGCGGTGAGCTCACGAGCCGTACGCTGCGCTGACTGCTTGGGGCCCGCTGCCAGCGCCTGGAGGCTGAGCCTCAGGCGGCGCTGCACGCGAGGATCGGGCTCTCGCGCGAGCCGCGCCCGCAGCGCTGGCGCGGCGCGCGAGTCTCCCATCAGCTCCAGGGCGCGCGCCACGTCGCCGCGCAGGTGGGGGTGCGCGTCATCCAGCAAGTCTTCCAGCGCGCGCCGCGCGCGCCGCGACTCCGACACCTCGGCGAGCGCGAGCACCGCCGCGCGGCGCCCCCGCGTCGAGACGCCGTACGCCGTGCTCTCGAGCACCACGTCCTCCGCCGCAGGGTCCCCCAAGGCCGCGAGCCCACCCAGGGCGCCCACGCGGATGGCGTCGCCCCAAGCAGGCTTGCTCATCAGGCGCGGCAACAGCGCGCGGGCGCTCGCGCCGCGGCTCTGCCCCAGCGCCCGCGCCGCCTCCCCCTGCACCACGTAGCTCATGTCGGCGCGCGCGTGCTTCATCAGCGCCTTCTCCACCCGAGGGTCCTTGTAGCGCCCCAGCGCGACGATCACCGCGCGGCGCACCCGGTGCTCCGCCACGCTCACGTGCGGCAGCAGCGCGAGCAACCCGCGCTCGTCGCGCAGGCGGCCGAGCGCCTGCGCCGCCGACGCCCGCACCATCCACGGCTCCGCCGCGCTCGCGAGGCAGCGCGCCAGCGCGGCGATCGCGCGGCGACCGCCCTTCTTGCCGAGCAGCTGCGCCGCCGCCCAACGTGAGCGCGCCCGCGGGCCATGCAACAGCTGCTCCTCGAGCATCTTCGGAGGGCACTCGACGTCCACCCGCCCAAGCAAGCGGAGCTCTGGATCCACCTCCACCCACTGTGGCGGCGCCGAGAGCTTAATCGTCAGGGAGCCGCTCTTGGCGTCCACGCGCCGCGCGTGACGCGCTGTCCTCCCCTCCCCCAGCCCCAGCTCCACCTCACACCACAGGTCGTAGAGCGGCGCGTTCTCCGCGCGCTGCTTCTGCTTGAAGTCAATCGTCAGTAGGCCTGACTCATAGCTCACCTTCACGCTGAGCTCCGGGTGCCCTGGCTGGTACACCCAGGTGTCGAAGAAGCGCTCGAGGCTCACGCCCGTCTCCGCCTCCAGCGCGCGCCTGAGATCGAGCGTCTCCACCACGCCGCCCGCGTGCGCCGTGAGGTAGCGCCCCACCCCGCGCCAGAACCGCTCCTCCCCCAGCTCACGACACAGGAGGTGGAGCACCAAGGCGCCCTTCTCGTAGAGGTGACGATCGAACAGATCGATGGGCGCGTCGTAGTCGCGGCACACCACCGCCCGCCGGTAGCGCGCGGCCTCACCCAAGTAGTTCGCTAGATCTCGCTCCAGCGCGTAGTCGTACTCATCGCGCCCGAAGCGCGCCTCACGATCCACCAGCTCACAGAAGGTAGCAAAACCCTCGTTCAGCCAGGCGTGAGACCAGTCGCGACAGGTGACGAGATCCCCGAACCACTGGTGCGCCAGCTCATGCGCCACGAGCGAGGAGGTGTCGATGTCGCGCGCCGCCTTGGCGTCCAACAGCACGTCCTCCTCCAGGGTGGTGGCGGTGGTGTTCTCCATGCCGCCGAATATGAAGTCCGCCACCACGATCTGGCTGTAGCGGCTGAACGGATACAGCACGCCGGTCTTCTCGCTGAACAGCCGGAGCATGGACTCCGTGTGCTCGAAGGCGCGCTCACCATCGGCGCGCCGCCCCGGCGGCACGTAGTAAGCGAGCTCCACCTCGCGATCGGGCGCGAGCTTCACCTGCTGTGTCCACACCTCGAAATCACCCGCGACCAAGGTGACCAGGTAGCTCGGGTGCGGCGCGTCGAGCTTAAAATGGAAGGTGTCCTGACCTTCCCCGGTGCTCGTCAGCTGGCCTGCCTGCTCGGTCGCCTCCTCAGCGGCCGGCTTGGCTGCCCTGCTGGACACCTTCTTAGTCGCCTTGCTGGCCGCCTGCTTGGCCTTGCCAGTCGCCTGCTTGGCTGCCTTCGTCGCCTGACGTGGGCGCGCCGGCACGTGGCTCACCAGCTCCCCGTTGCTGAGCACCGTCATCCCGGCGGGGACCCGCACCTTCACGGACGTGGTCATCTTCTGGTGCGGCTTGTCGTGACAAGGGAACCAGTAGCGCGCGTCCTCGTCCTGACATTGACTGTAAACCTGACGAGGCCGCCCCGGCACCTGGGCGTCCGGCTCCAGGAAGTAGAGCCCGCGGGTGGGCTCCGCGGCGTAGCGCACCACCACCTGGCAGCGCTTCACGCGGCGCGGCACGGTCACCGTGAGCTGCTCCCCATCGTAGTGGTAGCTTGGCTCCTGCGACTTGCCGCCTGTCACCAGCGTCACGGCGTGAACGTCGAAGTCCACCGCGTCCAGCACGACGGCGGTGGCCTCGGAGTCCACGCGCACGAGCTCAAGGCTCGCGCTGCCGCTCACGCGCTTGGCGGCGAAGTCGAGCGCGATATCGAGCGCTAGGTGCTCGACTCGGAACGGACACGAGCGCTCATAGCGCCGCGGGCCATGGGTCAAGCTGAGGGGAGCAGAGCAACCTGAATGACATGAGAGTGAGCTCACCCTTTGCATCGGTAGTCTCCGCTTGGCCGCGGAGCAAGCGGGCATTGTGACCCGGCGCGAACGCGATCGCCGCGCGGCGCCAAGCGGCGCAAGCCAACCCCCACCCGAACCCGCTGCTCAGCCGACCCCCCCGGTGACGATCCACCCCAAAGCTCGACCCGCCGCCCGAGCCGATCGGTCCAAGGCGGCCGCTCGCGCCGCCGCGTCAAGGCGACGTGGGCTCAGCAGACGCCGGCGCCGCGCCGACCTCCCCCGCTGGCTTCGCTGACGAAGGCGGAAAAATGAGCACCAGCTCACGCGCCCGGGGCTCATACAAGAGCGTGGAGGTGGAGGGCTTTGAGCCCGCCTTCGCGCGCTCAGCGTACGCCTCGTACCAAGGCATCATGCGCCAGGCGTCGGTGTCCTTGATGTACTCGGGCACGATGAGATCGAGCGCTAGGTACTCGCTCTCTTGGTTAAGCTCTGGGCCGAACGTCCACTCCTCGGCGCCGGGCCGCGGGTGAAGATCGTTGTGCATCGCGCCGCCATAAAGAACGACGAGCTTGGGCTCCTTTTGCTTGGCCAGCTGCGCGCGCGCGTCGAGTTTGGTGTACTTCGCCACCGTCTCGAGCATGACCGCGATGTCGGCGGTCCCCACCTCGGTGATCTTCTGCAGATCTTCACAGCTCGGCTCGAGCGCCTTCGGCTGGATCCCCAGGCGCTTGGCGACGTTGCCGAGCTCCACGAACTCGTTCTGGTTCGAGCTCGCCTGACGCTCGGTCACCACCGCCTGCTGCGCCTCCACCTTCTTGACCGTCTCCTTCTTGCAGCTGGGGTTCGGGAACCACAGCTCCAAAATTAGATCGGAAGCCTGACCACGCAGCTCCGGCAACAGCTCGGTGGTGAAGCGCGCGGTGCTGGAGCGGACGTCCTCCGTGCCCTTCAGCGCGTGCGCCTCGCCCACCGCGAGCACACGCGGCTTGCGTGAGAGCACGTAACGGAAGGCGTCCACCGGCGTGGAGAACTCAAGGCAGCGCGCCGCGCCGCAAGCCTTTGCGCCGGTCGGCGACGTCTCCACCGGGCCAAACACCGGGGGCAGCTCGGGCGCCTCCACCTTGGGCTCGGTGGGCTGCGCGCTCGGCAACGTGGCCAAGTCGGGCTTCGGCGGCGGGGCATCATCGCAGCCCACGGGGGCGAGCAGCAGGCAGAGCGCCAAGGTCCATCGCATCCTAGAAGCCTAAAACACCCTTCGGCTCGCTACCAGCGCGGCGCGCCCACACAAGGCGAACCTGGGTCGCCACAGACGCTTGAAGGCGTGAGCGGGCGGCTCCTTAGCTGACTCAGGATGCGCTTCCAGGATCGCGCCGCGGCGGCGTTTCACGTATGAGTCATGACCCGTGACCGAGACCTTGACCGGCGAGGTGGTTCACGTCGTCTTCGAGAACGAAGAGACGGGGTTCCGCGTGCTGCGCCTGACCGGCGTGCGAGGTCATGGTGGGCTCACCGTCGTGGGGGTGAGCCCGGCGCTCGGGGTGGGCACCAGCGTGCGCGTCACCGGGGAGCTGCGCGTCGACCCCCGGCGCGGCCAGCAGTTTCAAGCGGAGGCCATCGTCCCCGTCTTGCCCGAGACGCTCGGCGGCATCGAGCGCTACCTCGCCTCGGGCTTCATCACCGGCATCGGCGCGACGCTCGCCGAGCGCATCGTGGCGCGCTTCGGGCTCGAGACGCTGCGAGTGCTCGACGAAACGCCAGAGCGGCTGACTGAAGTATCAGGCCTCGGGAAGAAGCGCGCCGCCGAGATCGTCAAGGCGTGGAGCACCCAGCGCACGCAGAGCAGCGTGCTGCTCCTGCTCACGACCCACGGCGCGAGCCCGGGCCTCGCCGCGCGCATCATCGAGCGCTACGGCGAGCGCGCCGCGAGCATCATCCAGCAGAGCCCGTACCGGCTCGCGATGGAGGTGCGCGGTATCGGTTTCCGCACGGCAGATAAAATCGCCGCGTCGATGGGCATCGCGGGGGACCACCCGGAGCGCGCCCAAGCCGGCGTGCTGCACGAGCTGCGCGAGGCAGCGGACTCTGGCCACGTGCTCCTGGCGCGACCGGAGCTCGTCACGCGCACGGCGACCATGCTCTCCGTGGGGGAAGATCACGTGGAGGCCGCGGTGGACGCGCTGTGGGCGGCGAGTCGCATCGTCATTGAAGAGGACTCCGTCTTCCTCCGGCGCTACCACGAGGCCGAGCAGAACGTGGTGCACGCGCTGCAAGATCTGCTGGCCAGCCCCGGCCGCGTGCTGAGTGGCCTCGAGCATCACATCGCGCGCTTCGAGCAGCGCCTCGACATTGAGCTCGCTGCGCTCCAGCGCCGCGCGGTGGAGCTCGCCGCGGAGCACAAGGTGCTCATCATCACCGGCGGCCCCGGGGTGGGGAAGACCACGCTGGTGCGCGCCATCTTGAGCGTGCTGCTCGGCGCGGAGCTGAGCGTGAAGCTCGCGGCGCCGACCGGCCGCGCCGCCAAGCGCCTGGCGGAGGCGACTGGTCAGGAGGCCACCACCATCCACCGCCTGCTGGAGTACGACCCGCGCGCTGGCTTCCAGCGCACCGCGGAGAACCCCATCGACGCGCAGGCGCTGGTGGTGGACGAGGCCTCGATGATCGATCTCCAGCTGGCGGAGGCGCTGCTCGGCGCCCTGCCGCCCGCCGCGCGGCTGATCGTGGTGGGGGACGCCGATCAGCTGCCGAGCGTGGGCCCCGGCGCGGTGCTGCGCGATCTGATTTCATCAGATACACTGCCTACTGTGCGCTTAAACGAGGTGTTCCGCCAAGCGGAGCAGAGCCGCATCGTCCAGAACGCGCACCGCATTTACCGCGGTGAGCGCCCCGCCTCGGCCGGCGCTGAAGATCCAGAGGCTGACTTCTTCATCGTCACGCGGCGCGAGCCGGCGCGCGCAGCGGAGGCCGTGGTGGAGCTGGTCACCGGGCGCATCCCCGCGCGCTTCAATCTAGACCCGCGGCGCGACGTCCAGGTGCTGACGCCGATGCACCGCGGGGAGGTGGGCACCCTGGCGCTCAACGCCGCGTTGCAGGGGGTGCTGAATCCGCACGGAACCCACCTCGAGCGCGGCGGGCAAGTCTACCGCTTGGGGGACAAGGTGATGCAGACCAAGAACGACTACGACCGCGAGGTGTTCAACGGCGACATCGGGCAGATCGCCGCGGTGGACCCTCACAAGAAGCAGCTCACGGTGCGTTTTGAGGGCCGCGAGGTGGCGCCGTACACGCTCGGCGAGCTCGACCACCTGCAGCTCGCCTACGCCTGCAGCATCCACAAGAGCCAAGGCAGCGAGTACCCCGCCGTGGTGATCCCGCTGCTCACCAGCCACTTCGTGATGCTCTCACGCAACCTGCTCTACACCGCCGTCACCCGCGCTCGTCAGCTGTGCGTCCTAGTAGCGGATCCCCGCGCCCTGGACATCGCGCTGTCCGAGACGCGCAAAGAAGAGCGCCTGACGCGCCTAGCTGAGCGGCTGAAGGTCATCCCCGCGTAGCCTTTTATTTTGGGGGTTTGCCTGTTTTGCGCCGCGCGGCAGCGGAAGGGCTGTGGCTCAGTTCAGCGGCACGAGCTGCGTTTGGTCGGCGCCGCAATAGCGCGCGCCGTCTTCGTAGATTTGGCCACACGTGGGGCAAATGGTGCGGCGCGACGCAGGGGCACCTGGGGGAGCGCCGGGCTGCGGCGCCGCGGAGGCGGGCTCCGGCTTCTGCCGACGGCGCATCATGAGCCCGCCCAACCCCAAAATAAAAATCCCGAACAGCCCGCCCAAAGCGACGACCCACGGGAGCCACGGGCGCTCCCGCTCGGCCACGCTCGTCACCTCAGCGCTGCCCACCTCCGAGCCCGCGATCAAGGCGATGGCCTCACCGCGCTCACCGCTCTCGTCGAAGCCCCCGCCGGCGAGCAGCGCGGCGTAGCGCTCCGCGGAGGCGACCTCGAGCACCACCTTGACGGAGCGCCCGCCCACGCTGGCGGTGATGTGCAGCTCACCCTCCGCGGCATCATCAGTCACGCTGACTAACCCGGTGTTGGAGAGGGTGACGCCGGGCGCCTTGGAGAGCGACCACGTGGGCGTCGCCGAAGCGGCGCAACCGGCGGCGTCGAGCACGCTCAAGCGAAACTGGAAGCTATCCCCCGGGCGGATCAGTTTGTGCTCCGGCCGCACCTCGAGGCGTGAAGCGGGGCCTGGGGTGGCGCAGCGGGCGACGGGTGGCTGCGGCTTGGGCAGCGCAGCTGACGGCATGGCACTCGGGATCGGAGCGGCGCTCGGGGCGGGAGCGGCGGTGGCCGGTGGGGGCGCGCCTTCGCGTTGGATCAGCTTGAAGCTGCGCGTCCGGCGCACGCTGGCGGTGCACGCCGTGCCCTCGATGACGAACTGGTATTGACCCGTCTCGTCGAAGCTGATCGCCTCGTCAGTAGCGCTCAGGGTGGTGATGACGGTCGCTTGGCGTGGATCGCCCGCCGCGGTTTTGCAGGTGGTGCGCCAGCCACGGCGACCTCCGGTGTGCGAACGCGGCGCGAGGCCGGGGAACTGCTCCCAGCACTCGGTGGTGCGGTAGGTCCGGGTGCCGCCATGGATCGCCAGCTCGCTCCCCAACTGCTGGATCGACACGGTGCCCCCAGCCGCGCCACCACCCCCTGGACGCGGGCCACACGCCTCGCCCCAACTCCCCACGCGCCAGTTGACGCTCATCGCCGTAGCCGACCAACGCCCTGACAACGTGAGCTCTTGTGCGTGCGCAGGAGCCGCCCAAGCGAGCACGAGCGCAGCCAGCCACACGCCGCCGAGCGAGCGCATCAGGTAAACGGCCTGGCGAAGCAGGCGCATCACGGGCAGGCGCGTCACGCCGGCAGCTTGATCGAGCGCTCTACCCACGTCTAGCGCGACAAACGGGTTTGGGGGGTTAGACGGCACCGCGCTGCGCGCGTTGACACTGATATTTCAACCCGCTAGCGTCCGCGCGTCTCGGGGTGGCCCCCGCTCGTCCCCCTGCACACGTCGCATGGGCACCGAGTGGTGGCGCTCAGGCCGAGACCAGGAGAGCCATGGCAGGATCCAGCACCCACACCCCCCCCCATGCAGCCAGCGCGACCCCTGATCGGCAGCGCAGGCTGCGGGCGCGCAGGCTGCAGCCGCGCAGGCTGCGGGCGCGCAGGCTG
>CAYQAC010000007.1:0-24737 GCA_964415255.1 uncultured Polyangiaceae bacterium
GCGTGGAGGGCACTGGTGGTGCCAAGCGCGCTGATCAAGACCTCACACCACAGCAGATCGCCTCCGTGGTGAACTCACGCTACGGCGCGTTCCGCGCTTGTTACGACTCGGCGCTCTCGCGAAACCCCACCCTCTCCGGCGGCGTGTCCGCGAGCTTCACCATCACCCCCGGTGGCAGCGTCAGCTCGGCGAGCGTCGGCGGCTCGTCCCTCGGGGACCCCCGCGTGGACAGCTGCATTTTGCGCCAAGTCCGGCGCCTGAGCTTCCCCGCCGCAGACAAGCCCACCGGCGCCAACTGGAGCTGGAGCTTCCGCCCCACGGCTGCGAAGAAGAAGTAGAAGTTGAAGGGTGCCTCTGCTCCTGCCGAGCTGCTCGTGCCACCAGGCGGTGGTTGTGGCATCCTCTTCGCAAGGCGTTGCTGGGCTACGCTTGGTGCCTTACGCCGAGCTGGCTTTGCTCTTGTAACTGCACGGAATCATTGAATTATGTGGCATCGCGGCGCACACAGGGGGGCTCACGGGGGGTGCTGGTTGGGGGGCGTGGGCCATTGGGTGGGGGCGCTTGGCCTCGCTCTTGTGGCGCCGTCGTTGGTTGGGTGTGGAGATCAGGAGGAGGTCCGCACCTTGGTCCCGCAGCAGGTGGGGATGACCGCGGACATGGAGCCGCTGTTCGAGGGGGATGAGTTCAGCCTCTATGAGGTGAAGCTCGCGGTCCGCCTCCCCATCCGCGCGGCGACGGAGGGCGACATGCAGCGGGCGTGGGAGAACCCCATCGCCCCATTCCCGCACCGGCCCACCGTGGTGCCCAGCGACTACCGGGTGCAGGTCACCTGGGTGCTCACCAACCTGGACGACAGGCCCCACGCCTTCGAGTTCTTGCTCGACCCCTGGAATGAGTACGGCCGCTACTGGCCCGGCATGCAGGTGGTGGATGCCCAGCGCGGTGAGGTGCTCCCCAACCTCTCTGGGGTAGATTTCCATAGGGAAATTGGGCCACGCAGCGCGGGTGAGGCGTCTCGCATGCATGGCACGCTCACTTATGATGACTTCGATGAGCTCGCGATCGACTTCGCCACCGTGATGAACATCATCGAGACGGTGCCGCCGCCAGACCCAGAAGATCGCGACGCGATGGGCCCGGTGACGCTCGTGAATCACGCGTTTCACATTGGCAACCGCTCAGGCTCGAGCCCGCTCACGCGGCCCTTCATCCCGGGCGTCATCCCCGCCATCACCGGTTTTGACATCGGCATCCGCACCCGCCAGCCCGCGAACCTCGCCCTTGAGTTCGTGGTGGAGCTGAGCGAGCTGAACCGTGACCGCGATCGCGTCTTGGACGAAGGTGAGCCGATTGAGCGCGCCCGCCCCGAGCCGACGGAGCACATCACGCTGGGGATGTGAGCTGTTGAGGCGCCCAGCGAGTGCGCGCTCTCAGGCGCTTAGCGGCTGAGGCGCCCAAGGCGGTGAGCGCTTCAGGCGCCCAGCGAGTGCGCCGCGTCAGCTGGTGCGCTGCTCCACCCAGCGGATCACGTCTTGCTCCACGGGGCGGCCGAGGTGCCGCGCGAGCTCTTGGATCCCGGTGGGGCTCGTGACGTTGACTTCGATCAGGCGCCCACCAATGAGGTCGAGCCCCACGAAGTACAAGCCGAGCGCGGCGAGCCGTGGCCCCACGGCGGCCACCAGCGCTGACTCCTCTGGGGTGAGCTCCGTCGGCTCCACGCGGCCGCCCACGTGGATGTTGGCGCGGATGTCGTCGGCGCGCGGCACCCGCAAGATGGCGCCGAGCGGCGCGCCGTCGAGCAAGATCACCCGCTTGTCCCCCTCGCGCACGGCGGGCTGAAAGGCCTGCACCAACGCGAGCTCGCGGCCCTCGCGCGTGATCACGTCCACGATGGCGCGCGCGTTCGGGTCGTCTTGATTGAGCGCCAGCACCCCCATGCCGCCGGCGCCGTCGAGCGGCTTGATCACGGCGCGGCCGCCCACCTGCTTCACGAACTCGTGGATGCGATCGCGGCGGCAGCTCACGATGGTGGTGGGCATGAACTCTGCGAACTGGAAGGTGAACAGCTTCTCGTTCGCGGCCTGCAGGCCGCGCGGGTCGTTGATGATGAGCGTGTGCTCGCGCGCCAAGTCGAGCAGCTGGGTGAGGTGCAGGTAGTCGACGTCGAAGGGCGGATCTTTACGGATGAACACCGCGCTCAGCTCGGCCACGCGGAGCCGCTCCGGCGCTCCCAGGGAGACGTACGGCGCGCTCTCGGAGACGCGGATCGGCCGCGCCTCCACCAGCACCGTGCGCCCCTCGAGCTCGATGTCGCGCGGTGTGGCGTGCCACACCTGATGTCCCAGCGCCTGCGCGCCACGAATGAACGCAAAACTAGTGTCTTTATCCGCGGTCATCGTCTCCGCGGGGTCCATCACGAACAAGAGGCGCACGCAGGCCTTCTAAAGCAGCCGCTCGCTCACCGCCAGAGGGGTGGCGACGAACGCTTCATCGCTCCCTGTGACGGCGCAGCCTTGGCGCCGCTCGGCGCGGCGGTTGGTGGCCGGCGCCTCGCGGAGTAAGCTCGTTTCGCGGCCATGAGTGTCGCCTCTAGCTACAGCGAGCCTCATGAGCGAAGTCCCTCGTCCCACGCCCCGCGCGCCTTCCCCTGGGTTGCTCCGCGCCTGGTTGCTCCGCACCTGGTCGCTCGCCTGCTTGGCGCTGACCACGCTGCTCGTCGCAGCACCTGCGCGGGGCCAGGGCTACGCCGTCTCCACCGAGAGCCGCTTGGCTACTCAGGCGGCGATGGCGCAGCTCCAAGCGGGGGGCAACGCGGTGGACGCGATGGTCACCGCCGCGTTCGTGGCTGGCGTCGCCAGCCCCACCTCGAGCGGGATTGGGGGCGGCGGGTTCGCGCTGGTGTGGGACGCAGCGACGCAGAGCGCTTGGCTGCTCGACTTCCGTGAGACAGCTCCGAAAGAGCTCGACGCCGCGGCCTTCGAGCGCCGCCCACTGCCTTGGGCGGAGCGTGGCAAGCTGGTGGGGGTGCCGGGTGAGGTGGCGGGGCTCTATCAGCTGCATCAGCGCTACGGCAAGCGCAGCTGGCAGCAGGTGATGCAGCCGGCCATCACCGCGGCGCAGGGCGGCTTCCCGGTGGAGGGGCACCTCTCGCGCATGCTCGTCAGCAGCGCTGACACGCTGAAGCAAGAGCCTGGGTTAGTCGAGGTATTTTATCCTGGCGGAAAACCAGTGGGCCAGGGCACCCTCTTAAAGAACCCCAAGCTCGCCGCCACGCTCCAGGCGATCGCGGTCGGCGGCCCCGCGGCGTTCTACGAGGGGCCCATCGCCGAAGACATGGTGAAGAGCGTGCGCGCGGCGGGCGGCGGGCTCACCTTGGAGGATCTGAAGGCGTACCGCGCCACCCCTCGCACGCCGCTCAGGGCCAGCTGGGAGGGCTTCGACGTGCACACGATGCCGCTCCCCAGCGCCGGCGGCGTGCTCCTCTTGCAGACGCTCGCGCTGTTCAACAAGGCCGAGCTGGTGAAGCTCAAGTTTGACAGTGGAGCTTACCAACACCTGCTCGCGGAGGGCATGCGCGGCGCGGTGGCTGATCGCATGCGCTACCTCGGCGATCCCGCGGTGCAGCCGGTGGATCTCCCGGCGCTGATGGCCCCTGAGCGGCTCGCCAAGCGGCGCGCGTCCCTGTCCATCCACCGCACCCACATGCCGATGCGCTTTGGCCTGGAGGGCACTGGCACGCACCACCTGGTGACGGCGGACGCGGCGGGCAACATGGTCTCCCTCACCACCACGGTGAACCGCCTGTTCGGCGCGAAGATAGTCGCCGCGGAGAGCGGGGTGGTGATGAACGACGAGCTCGACGACTTCACGGCGCAGGCGAGCGTGGTGCCCTACGGCATGAAACAGTCGCCGAATCGCCCTCGCCCCGGCGCGCGGCCGCTCAGCAGCATGACGCCGACCATCGTGGTGAAGGACGGCGTGGCGGTGCTCGGCATCGGCGGCTCCGGCGGCCCCACCATCCCCACCAACGTGACCCAGCTCCTGCTCGGCAGGCTGGCGTTCGATATGCCCGCCACCAAGCTGGTCAGCAGCCGGCGCTTCTATTTGCCGCACCGGAGCTGGACCTTGGCGCTTGAGAAGGGCGCCCCCCAGAGCCTGTTCGACGACCTCGCCCGCCGCGGAGAAATCGTCGGAACCATGCCGTTTACCACCAGCGCCGTGCAGCTCATCAGCCTCGAAGGCCGCCGCAAAGTAGCCGCCGCAGATCCCCGCAAAGGCGGCCTCGGCGCCATGCGCTAGCCTCACTGACTGTCAGGCGCACTGCCTATTGCCCTGACCTCAACAGCAACAGGCCGATGCTCGCCGCACCTTGAGCAGCGCGAGCAAGATCGGGTTTTGGGGGTTGGTAGCGGCGTGGCGTCAACGCGCGTCGCCGCAGTCACTGTGCAGCGCTCGCAGTCACGCCGCCGGCAGCACGTGGCGCCGCGCCGAGCATCGTCAGCTTAACTCACCGTGGCGGCGCCACCACCTGATCGCAGCCGAGCTCGATGTTCACCTCGCCGTCGGTCGCCTTCAGGTAGTCGCAGCTGGCGGGGCACAGGATGATGGTGGTCGGGCTCGTGGGGTTGTCGTAGTACCAGCCAGCCTGACCTTGGCATTGCCCCGCGTCGGACACGCGCGGGATCACCTCCGGGGTGCCGCCCTCCGGCGTGAAGGTGAAGTTCAGCTTGTTCGGGTTGGCGTCGCCATCCGCCGGGACGGGCATCAGGTAGTTGCACCCGAGCGCCTCGCCGCGGATCGCGTTCATGGCATCCAGGAACTGCTGCGCAGCGCCCGCCGCGTCCACCACGATGGCTTGACCGGTGCCGCCCGCCTGCGCGATGGCGTCCAGCGCGGCGATGTTGCCGATGCCGATGGTGAAGGTGAGCACGGAGGGGGTGGAGTTAAGCGCAGCGGCGGCCACGTTGGCGATGGCGCCGGTGTCCGAGTTGCAGGTCTGCGGCTGACCATCGCTGGCCAGCACGATCACCACCTTCCGATCCGGGTGCTGCGCGGCGTAGGCCGTGGTGGCCATGGCGGCGCTCTGCAGCGCGGGCATGGTGGGCGTGCCGCCGCCAGGACCGTTGGCGTTCAACGCAGCGATGATCTGCGAGCCGACGCCAGGCAGTGGCGCGATGTTGACCTCCGGTGGCAGGTACCACTGCGGGTCGCACAGCCCGCAGTCTAAGCCGCTGCCAGAGCAGGGGGGCTGACAGTTGAACGGGTTGCAGGCGGGCTCATTCTTCTTGGGGAAGAACTGCAGGCCCACGCCGATGCCGTCGGTCTCTGGGCTCTGCACGAAGGTGGTGAGCGCCGACACCACGGAGGTCCATGCGGTGCCCTGCATGGAGCCCGAGCGATCCAAGATCACGTACATGTCGAGCGGCTGCAGCTGGCCGCCGTACTTGTTCGAGGCGCAGGCGTCACCCGACCCGCCGCTGCCGCCGAAGGCGCCGCTGCCGCCGAAGTCGCTGCCGCCGAAGTCGCTGCCACCGAAGGCGCCGCCGCTGCCGCTCGAGGCGCCGCTGCCGCTCGAGGCGCCGCTGCCGCCGTTGCCCCCCGAGGCGCCGTTGCCCTTCACGCCGCTGCCGTCCCCGCCGCCGGGGTCACAGGCGCCCGCCACCACCAGGCTTAAGCCGCCCATGAGCGCGAACCATGAGCCTGCGCGATGACGACGCGGGCTTGTGGCTGAGTCGACTTTCCGTGAGGTAAAATTTTGCGGCATGGCCCTAGGAGTCTACCCCGACCCGCAGGCCGGCGCCCACAACCGAGCGAACGCGAGCAGCTGATTTCCGTTCATTGAGGCTTAAAGTTTCTGGGTGAAAACGTGAGCATGTAGGCGCGCATCCTACCGTGGCGGCACGCCGCTCCCAGGTGCCCTCACTGCCTCTCCCGCCTGGCTCGGCTCCGCTAGCTGAGGCTCAGCTAGAGCGCCTGGCTCTGGCTCCGACGCGAGCCACGTATCCACCCAGCGCGCTGCGTCGTCTGATGGCACGCGGAGATGGAAACGCACCACCTCCCCTTGGTCGTGGAGCTCAAAGTCGCCGCGCTGGCGCGCTCCCAGGCGGGCTGCAAGCGCGCGCAGCGGCTCCAGGTGCCCCTCACAGCTCGCCTGTTCAGCGCACCGCAGCACCCCCGAGAGCTCCACCCGCTCCCCCATGTCCACCCTCAGCGCCGCCGCGCGCACCCCTGGGAGCAGCGTCCCCGGTTCGCCAGACCAACTGACGAGGAGCGCGCCGTTCACCCCCACGATCTCGCGCAGCACCCGGTGATCTTCCGCCGCGACGGCGCTCGGCGCCTGGCCCGCCGCGGTGGCCACCATGGCCTCCACTTGGCGCGCGCCGCCCCAAAGCAGCAGCCCGTCGTCGCGCATCGCCAAGCTGCCTGAGTCAGTCGCGCTGCCCACCAGGGTGAGCCGCCGGTAGCCACCGTGGCGACTCACGCCGAGCTCACGCCCACGCGCCGTCGCGAGGCGCCGCGCGCAGCGCTCCCACGCTTCAGGCTTGAGGGGTGAGACGAACGCGACGTGGAGCGCCTCGAGCGCCTGCCCCAGCTCGACGCGGGGTAAGCCGAGCGCGAGCTCATCGACGTCTTCGAGCTGATGACAAGCGGGGTCATCCCAGCCCAGCGGCTGTTCAGCGCGGAGGAGCTCGCGCACGTGGCGCCCAAGCGGCGACGCGCGGAGCCGATCGAGCCGCGCGGTGACGAGCAGCTCGCTGGTCCTCGGGATGGCGCGCTGGGGGTTGGGGCGCGCCGTGGGCGGCGTCTCCACGTCACGAAACACCACCCACAGCGCGAGCAAGCAGTAGACGGCCAGAGCCAGCCGGTTGGCACCATCTGCGCTCACGGCAGCTCCTTAGCGCGGTCGCACGCGTAGCGCAGCGCCTACCGACCGCTCGCGTCGATGGCGACGACAAGGCACGGCCCTATCGACGCCCAGGCCTCCTCGGGGCGACACCTTGAGGGAGCGCTTCGAGGGAGCGGCCTGATTTGGTAAAATACCCTGACGGTCACGCCTCGCTGTCGGTCGAGCGGCGGCCGTCAGAGCGGCGGCGGCCTTCGGGGCGCGGAGGGAAGACGCGGCGGTCGAGCGGCGCGCGTTGGTCGAGCAGGGAGCGTTGCCCGAGGCGCTCGCGGAAGACCTCGCGCAGCTCTGAGAGGCGGGTCACGTTCCGCAGGTGGAGCTCCGCGGCGTGCTCATCGCACAGCGCGAGCAGCCGATCTTCCACCAGCACCCGCCGGGTGCGGGCGCTCCGCTCCGTCGCGAGCGTCGGGGAGCCGAGGCCGTCGGTATCGGACGACGCCAGCGCAGAGCACACCTCACACGGCCTACCGGACATGCGGCGACCCTGAGGGAGGCTCGCCAGGTGGGCCAACATTTTTGCGCGCCACGCCGCGCATCGACTGCGGCACCGCGCGTCGGCTCGCGGCGCTACCAACCCCCAACCCCCCGATCTGAGCACGATCAACGGCACCAGCGCCTGCGGGAGGTCAGGATGGGACGCTCGCCTCCCTGGCTGCTAGCGTTGGGGTGATGAGGCCCCGAGACACGAGCGTTGAGGCTTGGTCGATCGTCGAGGAGGGGCTCTGGCGGATGACCCCCGCCCAGCGTGTCCGTCGGGCGATGACCTTGACGGTGTTCACTCATCGCGTCGCGCTCGCAAACATTCGTCGGCGGTACCCTGACGAAGACGAGCGCATGCACAGGATCCGGCTCGCGGCGCGGTACATCGACGCTGAGACGATGCGGAAGGCGTTCGGGTTCGTCGATGACGGATCTTGACGAGCTACTCGCCAGGGCGCTCAAAGAGGCGGCAGGCTGAACGCTCGTGTTGGGCAGAGCTGCGTGCTATGGGCTGCTTGACGCTCCAAACCGAGTGGGCTTGCATCGCCCCCTAGCGCGCGGGGCCGCTCATCAGTTCAGTATCTCCTCCCGTCATTCGCCCTGGGGTCCTCGTGTCTGTGCCGGAAGAACAACCGCTGTCGTCATCTGAGGAGCCTCACCTGGTGGAAGGCGAGCGGCGCGTCATCAAGCGCTACTCCAACCGCAAGCTCTACGACACCACGGCCAGCCGCTACGTCACCCTGCTACAAATCGCGGACATGGTGCGCGCGGGGGAGGACGTGCAAATCGTCGATAACGCGACCAAGGAGGACAAGACAGATGTCACCTTGGCGCTGATCATCTCGGAGGAGCTGAAGGCCAAGCCCCGGGGGATCCCGCTCACGACGCTCAAGGCGCTGATCAGGAACCGCGGGGAGAAGCTGCTCTCCACCCTACGGGAGGGCCCCATTGGCCGCTTGATCCCGAAGGAGCAGGTGCCAGCGGCCAGCGCCGAGCCCGATCAAATCGTGGTGGAGCAGGTGCCGCAGGAAGAGGGAGTGGAGACGGTGAGTGAGACCAAAGACGCCAAGGGCCTGCAGCGCGTGATCCAAACCTCGCGGGCCACCTTGGAGCAGTGGCAGGGGGCGATCGACGAGCGCATCAACGCGGTGCTGCCAGATTTCTCCCCCTTGAAAGATCTCAAGAGCCAGCTGGCGAAGCTGAACGAACGGCTCGATCGAATCGAGACACGTTTAACCCAGCTTGAGCCGCCACCTGTGGACGGCGCCCTGGACGACGCGGAGAACAAGCCTCAGGAATAAGCGGGCAACCCGCTCGGTTGGCGCGGGGTACCTGGAAGCGCAGGTGTCCTAGCGCGCTGCGCCGCCACCGAGCCCCAGAAAGCTGGGTACCCCCCTCATGACTGAGCCCCGTTCCCCCCGACCTAGCCTCTCCGCGACGGAGTTCGAGGAAGAGGCCCTCCCCCACCTGAAGGCGATGTACGCCGTCGCCGCCCGCCTCACGCGGAGCCGTACGGAGGCGGAGGATTTAGTCCAGGACACCTTCGTGAAGGCGATGCGCGCCCGGCACCAGTTTGAGCCGGGCACCAACATGAAGGCCTGGCTGCTGCGCATTCAGACCAACACCTTCATCAACCGTTACCGCCGTGGGGGGCTTGAGCGCTCGGTGTTCGATGGCCCCACCGCTGACCCGCTGAGCGACGGTTGGATCAGCGCCGCCTCGCTGCGTAGCCTGAGGGACCCTGAAGGCGCCGCGCTTCGGCCGGTGCTTGAGGCTGAGATCCAACGCGCGGTGGAGGCGCTGCCCGAAGACTTCCGCATCGCGGTGGTGCTCGCGGATGTGGAGGGCCTGGGCTACAAGGAAATCGCAGAGGTGATGGGCTGCCCCATCGGCACCGTCATGAGCCGCCTGCACCGAGGCCGCCGGATTTTGAAGACGCAGCTCATTGAGCAAGCCCGCGCGCTGGGCATCGTGGCGCCGGAGCCCGAGGTGGGCGCCGAGGCCGTAGTAGACAGTGGACCAGTCGATCTCGCGAGCTATCGCGATCGCAAGCGGAGTCACGGATGAGCGACCCTGCGCGTCACCTAGAGCCCTTCGTCGATCCGTTCGTGGACGGCGAGCTGCCTCCCGAGAAGATGGTGGAGGTGGAGCAGCAGCTGTTCGGCTCCGCCGAGCTGCAAGAGCAGGTGCGGCTAGCCCAGGCGCTCAAGGTGAGCATGCGCCGCGTGGCCCCGACAGAGCAGCCGAGCGCCGCCTTCGAAGAGCGCCTGAAGCGCGCGCTGCAAGCCGAGCGGCAGCGCGAGGAGGCGCTCGAAGAGCGCAGCAACGGGCGAGCCTTGCCGTGGAAGTACATCCTGCCCTTGGCCGCCGCGGCGGGCTTCACCTTGGTGCTCGGCGCTGGTAGCGAGCAAGCAGAGCCGCCGCAAGCGCTGGCCAGTAGCAGCAAGAGTGAGCTGGGCGTGATGGCGGGTGCCACGCAGCCCACCGCGCTCAGCGTGGACGCGCTGGTGGATGAGCTGGTGAGCCACCACGCCGCGCCGAGCGCGCCCGAGGTGATCGAGCCGCAGCTGGTGCAAGACTTTGAGCGGCGGGTCGGGGTGCCGGTGCACGTGCCGCAGGGCCTCACGGACTATGGGGCGCAGTGGCTCGGCGGCAGCGTGGTGATGGTACGAAACCAGAACGCGGCCTCGTTTCATTACCGTATGGGAGCGCACCGGGTCACGGTGTACGTGTACGACTCCGAGCGGGTGCCGGTGCGCTACATCTTGAAGCCGCGCGTGCTGCGCAACACGCCTGTCTACATGGGCTCACGCCGCGGCTACACCATCGCCGCGGTGGAGCGGCGCGGCGTTGGCTACGCGGTCGCTACGGATTTGGACGAGCCGGAGAGCGCCGAGCTGGTCGTCGCCTCAATGCACTGACGCCTCAATGCACTGACGCCTCAATGCACTGACGCCTCAATGCACTGACGCCTGTGGGTTTGGGGGTTGGACGGCACCGCACTGAGACGCCACTCAGGTGGCGTGCTCTTCACGGTGCCTGAGCGGCGTCTGTGTCAGTGCACCTGACGGTGCGCCCAGCGAGCCCCGTGAGTCAGTGCACCTGACCTCTAGGCGACGCGCGCTTCGTAGACGATGCCCCGCTGGCTGCTCTGCGCCTCGCGCGCTGCGCCGCGCTCATCGTCGAGCTCGGCTTGGCACAGCTCGGCCACCAAGCTGAGGAAGCTGGGGAAGTCCGCGCGGCGTACGCCGACCTCGTTCAACCACGCCACCACCTCGCACTCACCATCCGCGCGACGACGGTTGAGATCGAAGGCGAACACGGTGGTGCCGGCTGGATCGATGCCGAACGGCAACGGCTGCGCGCTGAGGCGTAGGCCGCGCGCTGCGCCGTACGTGCTGCCGCCGAGCAGCGTCGCCACCACCTGGGCGTGGCTCGGCTGACCTAGGCTCCGGGTGCCGAGCAGGCTGGCGCCAGCGAAGAAGCGCGGCCAGCCGTCGTGGCTGAGGAGGAAGGCGCGGTAGCTCGGCGGTAGGCTGAGGCCAAGGCGCCGCTCCAATGACTCGAGCTCTGAGGGGCGCGCGCTTGGGTTCCCCACCAAGCCAGCGTCTCGGTACGGACGCGAGCGCGAGAGCTCGATTTGCAAGCGACGCACCTCGGACAGGGACTCGGCGAAGCCTTGGGTCATGGGCGGACCTTGCAAGAGGCCCTGAGCGACGGCCAAGAAACGGGCGCCGCGGCAGTGTGGGCCCGAGCTCACGATCGCGTGAAGCTTGGCAAGATCGCCCAGTATTTCGCCCAGCTTGGTGGACCTCGCTATAGCCCTGACATGCCTGGGCGCGCCGCTCTCTCGTGGACGCTCGCGGCGCTGTGGGCGCCCGCGCGTCAGCTGAGGTGTGCTCGTCCTGAGCGCTCTTCATGGGGCGCTGTGCTGCTGTTGATGCTGTGCGCGGCGCTTTGCGTGAGCTGCTCAAGCGCGGGAGACCGGCCCAGCCTGCTCCAGGTGCTGAACGTGCAGCCGAGCGAGCTCTCGAGCGGCGATGAGCTGGAGGTGATCGGCAATCAGTTCCCCGAGGGTAAGCCCGCCACCATCACCCTGAGGGGGTCGCTGCATCGGCCAGGGCAGCTGCCGCAGCACGGCGTGGAAATAGTGATCGCGGCGAGCAGCAGCTCGCGCAACCGCGTGAACGTGGTGCTCGATGACGCGGCGGTCGCCGAGTTCACGGGCCGCGGCGCGGCGGCGCTGCACACCACCTTCCGTGGTCAGGTGTCCGCCGCATTCGCGCCTCGGGCGCCCGGCGCCCCCCCAGTGTCCGGCGTGGTGGAGAACGTGCAGCTCGACTTCTTCCCGCTGGATGTGCCAGCGGCCGTCTCGAGTGAGCAGGAGCGCGAGGGGCAGCTCGCCCTTGAGCTGGTGGGGATTGAGCTTGAGCCGCAGCGACCGGGCCTTGGCTTCGTGGTGAAGCAGGTGTCGCCCGGCGGCCGCGCTGAGGCCGCTGGAGTGCGCCCCGCGGACCGCTTGATGGCGCTCGATGGCGTGCGGCTGAGCGAGCTGTCGGACTTCATCCCCTCTGGGCGTCGTCAGTTCGCCGAGGTGGAGCTGACGCGCGGCAGGCTGGGTGAGAGCTTGCGTCGTCAGCTAGACGTACAAGGTTTCCGTGAGGCGCCGCCCGAGGATTTCTTGTGGGCCGGGGTGGTGGTGGGGCTCGCTGCCTTGGTGTGCTTGAGCTTCTTGTTGCCGATGGCCAGCGTGGTGGGCTGGTTCGAGCGCCGCGTGGTGCACCGGCTGCGCGCCGTGGGGCGGGACGTGGAGCGCGAGGGGGTGCTCGGCTGGATGCGACGCGGGGTCGCCTCCATCTTCCGTGAGGAGGTGGTGCCCGGCAGCGACCACCCAGTGGGGCGTGTGGTGCCTTACCTGATGTTCCTCGGCTCAAGCGCGCTGTTCATGGTGCTGAGCTTTGGGCACGCCTTGGCGTCGCCAGAGCTCGACCTGGGGCTCTTGTTCATCGGGGTGGTGACGGCGCTGGTGTGCACCGGGCTCATGCTGGGAGGTTGGCGCTCCACGGGGCGTTGGTCGCTCACCGGCGGCGTGGTGGCGGCGCTTCAGACCTTGAGCCACCAGCTGCCGACCCTCGGCTCGATCTTGGTGGTGGTGCTGTTCGCGGGTTCGGTGCGGCTCGGTGACATCGTGGCGGCGCAGGGCGGGCTGCCCTGGCAGTGGTTCTTGTTCGAGAACCCAATCACCTTCGTGATGGGGCTCTTGTTCTTCACGCCGGCGCTCAGCGAGGGCAGCCGCGCGCACCCGGAGCTGCCTGAGGCCGACTGGGAGCCCGCGGGGCCGGGTTCCCTGAGCGGGCCGATCTCGGTGCGGCCGCGCTTCACCTCAATCCGCTCGCGCTACCTGATGTTCTTCGCCGAGTGGGGCCACGTGTTCATCCTGAGCGGCCTCGGGGCGATCTTGTTCTTGGGGGGTTGGCAGCTCCCGGGCGTGCCCCGGGGCGCGGCGCAGGCGAGCCCAGCGCTCGGCCTGTTGGCGGCGCTGGTGTTGGCCTTGAAGGCCTGGGGGCTCACCCTGCTTGTCTTGTGGGTGCGCTGGGCGCTGCCACGTATCCGCGTGGATCAGCTGATGGGGATCTGCTGGCGTTGGTTCATCCCGCTCGCCGCGCTCGGGGTGATCTTCACGGTGGGGTGGCTGAACGCGCTGCACAGTCCGCTGTTTCGCGTGGCGCAGGCGGGGCTGCGCTACGTGCTGTTCGCCTTCACGCTGCTGGTGCCGCTCTACCTCACCTCGCGGGTGGCGAGTGGGCTGCGGAGCAAGGGGCGTGAGCTGGGGGTGAACCCGTGGTTGTGAGGCGCACGGCGCCTCATGGACACGGCGCGCGGTGAACAGGGAGGCTGTTTGTCAGGGGGGCTGACGGAGACTGTGGTGACGCCGGGCGCCGTGTGGCGGGACCAACCCCCAAAATAAAAAGCGTCAGGCGCCTTGACGGAGTTGGCGCTCCTCTTGGCCGAGCTTGGCGATCGCCTCCATGCAGCGGTCGGTGATGGCGCGGCTCGCGCGCGGCGAGGACGGGGCGCTCAGCAGCTCGCCGAAGTCGATGGGCGCGCCGAACACCACGTGGATGGGCTCGCCGGTGCCGTCGAAGTTGCTGCGGATTTGGCGCACGATGTCGTTCTGGAGGCCGTTGATGAACACCGGGATCACGGGGACCTTCGCGCGGTGCACCACGCGGCCGACGCCGGTCTGCGAGGGGAGTAGGTTGTAAGGGTCCTCCCCCAGGTTGCGGGTGCCCTCAGGGTGGATACCGACGAAGACGCCGCGCTGCGTGAGGCGGTAGGCCATCTCCTCGAGGCTCGCGAGGTTCACCGCCGCCCGCGCGCGCTCGCGGAAGATGGGCGGGTACATGGCGAAGAAGCTCATGGCGCCGTTCACCGCGAAGCCGAGCGGGCTGTCGTAGAAGAACTGCGAGCGCACCGGGAACAGGATGCGGTGCTTCATGCCGCGCTTCACCAGGTTCGCGGTGATGACGTAGAGGTCGAAGAAGCTCCGGTGGTTTGACACCAAGAGCATGCTCTGATCACCCGTGAGGTCAGGGAGACGCTCTAAGTGGTGGAGCTGGGTGAGGCGGCCGGTGCAGAACGTGATCCAGCGGGAGCCGAACAGCTGCTGGCAGATGCGCACCGCGCGGTCGAGCGGCTGGGACTCGAAGGTGCGGCGGATGAAGCGGATCTGAGCGCGCTCAAGTCGGGAGAGACGCTCACCACCCGCCGCGATCAGATCGGGCGTATTGTCGCGCGAGAGAGGTTCAACCATCGCCGCACGCCGGTAACCTTTTCGCGTCGGTGCGACAAGGTGTGAGCGCACCCAGAAAACACGCTGAACGCGTGACGATGGGGTCGCAATTTTTGCGGCGCGCGGGGCTCAAGCCCGCAGCGCCTCGCGCGGGCTCAGATTTGCGCGGGCTCAGACGTGCGCGGGCTCAGCCCTTGATGGCGCGCTTGAAGGCGCCGTCCAGCTTGTCGAGCTGCGCGCGCACCTCGGCGACCTGCGCCTGCAGCGCCTTCAGCCGCTCGCGATCGAACGAGCCAAGCTGTTCCAGATCTCCCAGCAGCTCATCACGGCCGTCGGTGAACCGACGCAGCTGGTGCGTGGCCTTGGCGAAGCGCGGCAGCGCCGGGCGCCCACGACGCTGCCCCTTCTTCCCTGTCTGGCGCAGCCGCGTCACCTCGCGCTCGATACGGTCCACTGACCACTTCTGCTTCTCCGCCAACGTCGCCAGCTTCTTCTGCTGTTGCGGCGTGAGCGCGTCGAGGCGGTTCAGGTGGCTGAAGCCGAGGTGCGCCCAGGTGGGCTTCGCCTGAAGATTCGTGCACACGCGGTACACCGCGAGGCAGCGATGGAGCGCGCCGGGGCTGAGCCGGAGCTGCTCGCGCTCACCGATCCGCCGGAGGCTCACCTCGCCCTGAAAGCGCTCTGAGATCAGGCGACCGATCTCGTAAGCGTCACTGGCCGTCAGCGGGCCTGCCTGTGGATTCGTCGCCACGTCTGGCCAGCCGCCCTTACTGCCTCCGTTCTTGGGGCTCGCTCCTCGCTTCTTGGCGCTGCCCTTGGTTGGGGTGGCCTTCGCGGGGCTGGTGGGGTTAGCGGAAGACTTGGAGGCGGACTTCTTGGTTGCGGCCATGACTTGGGTGGGTCTCCTGTTGCCAGTCGTCGCGGCGCGCCGCCGCTCGTGGTGCGGGCGCGCTGGGTGGGGGCCAATGCGGCCCAGACGGAGCCAGGCACCCTTACGCCTTTGTTCCCGCTGCGTAAACTCTAGCGACGCTTTCAGCCGCACTTGCGGGATGGAGCCTGACGACGCAGCCAGCAAACGCGCAAGCTTTGCGCGTTTCCAGGGTGGCGCTTTACTTGGCGCGCTGGATGTGGTTCGAGCGGGGCCCGTGCTGGTTCGGTTCGTGACCGGCCGGTCGCCCAACCATGAGCTCCGATCCTCCCGTCACCTCCCCGAAGCTCGTCACGGATCGGGTCGCTGGGGCCCGCCGTGGGCTCCGCCGCGACGTTCAAGCGTTGCTCGACGCCTTGAAGGAGGCCGAGCTGTGTATTCCCTTGCGGCAACCCATGGACGGCGTGTCGCTCGGTGAGCGGCTGGAGATGCCGGAGGAGCTCAGCCTGACGCCGCATGTGCTGGAGGACGAAGAGGGCGATCGCTTCGCCGCGCTCTTCAGCGACCCAGAGATGCTCGACCGCGCTCAAGACGAGCTCGGCTGGCTCACCGGCGACGGGCCGCTTGAGTACTGCGCCTTGCCGGCGCTGGCCGCGCTCGACTTAGCGCTGCAGGTGGTGGACGACGAGCAGGTCATCGGGCTCGTGCTGAACCCACTGCACGAGAGCGAGCTGATGCTGAGCCGCCAGGAGATCGCCAGCTTGGCGCAGAACACCGCGCTGCCGCTGGTGAGCTACGTGCGCGACATCCCTGAGCTGGCCGACGAGCACACGCTGGTGGGCGAGCTCGAGGGTCCACCGCCAAGGGAGCTGACGGCCGCGCTCGACGCGCTCGTGGCGGAAGGTGGCGCGCTCTCAAGCTACCGCCTGGCGCAGACCTTCAACGCTGAGCGCGATCTCGAGCCGCACCTCACGCTGCACGTGGTGACGCGCGGGGACGTCGAGATCCAGGCGCTCAGCCGGCTGATCGTGGAGCGCATCGAGGGCAAGGTGCCTGAGCCTGGCTACATCGACATCCTGTTCGATCAGATGGCGCTCGGCGCGCCCAGCGGCGGGCAAGTCAGCTGAGCTGACGTTTCGGTCGGCGCGCTCTGTGTGGGCGCGCTTCACTTGAGTGAGTCAGCTGAGCTGACTTTAGTGCTAGTGCGCTCTAGGTCGGCGTGTGTCGCGTGGGCGCTTCAGGACGGGGGTTTTGGGGGTGCACTCCCTCGGATGCACGACGTAACTCTTTGGGAGGCGTTGTTTCCGCGCTGGCGTCGCTTGGAGCACGGTCGTCGACCTGATTTGAGGATCCAGGCGTCCTTGAAGTCACGCTCGATGTCACCGGGGTCTGGCGAAGAGCCGGTTCGGCACCGCGCTGCGTGGGGGAAACGCGCGAATATTCCTGGAGAAATCGTGAAGGGCTTTCGCTTCCTCCGGCTGGGGCTATGATCCGCGCCTGATGACTGTCGCCGCCACCCCCACCACACCCCAAGAGCCCGCGCGCCTCACGACGGATCACGAGATCCTCGCTACCACGGAGGTGCTACGGAGCTCGTTTGAGGCAGGGGTCACCCGCTCCTACGAGTGGCGCTCTCAGCAGCTCAAGCAGTTCATCCGCATGGTGGACGAGAACCAGCAGGCGATGATCGACGCGCTGGTCCACGATCTCTCGAAGCCTTACTTCGAGGCCTGGGCGGCCGAGCCGCAGTTCTTGAAGGCCGAGCTCACGCACACGGTGAAGCACTTGGCGCGCTGGATGAAGCCGCGCCGTGTCTCCGTGAGCATGGCGGTGCAGCCGGCTCGCGGTTACATCCAGCCGGAGCCGCTCGGGGTGGCGCTGGTGATCGGCGCCTGGAACTACCCCATCCAGCTCTCGCTGGGGCCGGCCATCGGGGCCATCGCCGCGGGCAACTGCGTGGTGATCAAGCCGAGCGAGCTCGCGAGCGCTTCAAGCGAGCTGCAGCGGCGCTTGGTGGACAAGTACCTAGACCGGGAGGCGATCCGCGTGGTGGAGGGTGGCGTCGCCGAGACCTCGCTGCTGCTCGAGCAGCGTTGGGATCACATTTTCTACACCGGCGGCGGCGCCATCGGGAAGGTGGTGATGGCCGCGGCGGCGAAGCACCTCACGCCGGTTACCCTAGAGCTTGGCGGCAAGAGCCCCTGCATCGTCGATCAAGACGTGGACCTGGACACGGCGGCGCGCCGCATCGTGTGGGGGCGCTTCATGAACGCCGGGCAGACCTGCGTGGCGCCGGATTACATCTTGGCGCACGAGTCGGTGGAGGAGGCGCTGATCGCCAAGCTGAAGCAGGTGCTGCAGGAGTTCTACGGGGACGATCCGAAGGCGAGCCGTGACTATGCGCGCATCATCAACGAGCGCCACTTCCACCGCCTGAAGAAGCTGCTCAGCTCAGGTGAGGTGGTGGCCGGCGGCGAGACGGATGAGGCGGAGCGCTACATCGCGCCCACCATCTTGCGCGGCGTGAAGGAGACGGACAAGGTGATGGAAGATGAGATCTTCGGGCCCATCTTGCCGGTGCTGAAGGTGCCGAGCATTGACGCCGCGCTGCGCATCGTGAGCAGCCGCCCGAAGCCGCTCGCGCTGTACGTGTTCACCAAGGACAAGCAGGTGTCCGCCAAGGTGGTGGAGCGCACCAGCTCAGGTGGCGTGTGCATCAACGACGCCATCAGCCACATGTTGCCGCCTGATTTGCCCTTCGGCGGCGTCGGGGCGAGCGGGATGGGCGCCTACCACGGTAAGGGCAGCTTTGACACGTTCAGTCACCAGAAGAGCGTGCTGGACAAGCCCACCTTCGTTGACCCGCCGCTTCGCTACCCGCCGTACACCGACGAGAAAATGAAGTGGGTGCGGCGGCTGCTGTAGGCCCCTGCGTGCTCCTGAGCGCCCGCTGAGGCGCCGAGCGGTCTGCGCGCCCGCGCTGTTGGCTGCGCGGCTCGGTGGTGACGGCGCCCATCGCAAGGTAGGGGCGGGTTTCAAACCCGCCCAACCTTCACGACGTCAATGCGCCGAGCCCATGGCGTGAAGCCGCTGAGCCCACTTCACCCAAGGTGGGGGCTCTGTCAGACTCGGCGCCATGGGTCTCCGTGAGCTGGCAAGCTCTGCCGTCGCGCTGTTTCAGCAACGCTCCCGCCGCGTGTGGTGCAGCGAGACACGGGCGCACGTTGAGTTTCCGGTGCTCAGCCGTGAGGAGCTAGAGCGCTTCAGCGAGGCCATTGAGCGCCGCGCGGTGGGGCTCGAGCACTTGGAGTGGGTTGAAGTGAACGCGCACACCCAGCGCGTCGTGTTCGCGTTCACGAAGCTGGCCTTCGGCGCTGACGACTTGGAGGAGCTGGTCGTGGACGCCGAGCGCGCGGCGCGCGTGAGCGGCGCTCGCTTCTCAGAACGGGAGGCTGACCATCCAGCAGATGAGGAGCCAGCGACTCAGCTGATCGTCGAGATGCTCGCTGATTTGGGCGGCCTAGGGCTGGCGACGGCGATCACCTTGTCGCCGCTCAGGCCGTTCATGGTGGGCTCCACCGCCGCGGCGCTGCTCAGCGTGACGCGCGCCGCGCCGAGGCTGCGTCGCGGCCTGGATGAGCGCTTTGGTCAGGCGCGCGCCGATCTGGGGCTGAGCCTCGCGAGCGCCTTCGCGAATGGCTTGGCGCAGCGCAAGGGTACCCAGCTGGTGGAGCTGGGCGCCAAGCTCTCGTCGTTGCGTGAGGTGCGGGCGCGGCAGCGCGCCTGGGCGCGGCGCGAGCCGGAGCTCACGAGTCGCCCGAGCGCGCCTGAGGCTCAAGCGGCGCAGGTGGATCCGCGGCCCGTGCCGTTGCCGCGTGGCCCGATCGAGGAGTACGCGGATCGGGCTTGGTTCGTCTCGCTGGGCGGCTTCGCGCTCAGCTTCATCACGACCCGCAGCGTTCAGCGCGCGGTGGCGGCGCTGTTCGGGGGGCTCCCGAAGCCGGCACGGCTGGGGCGCGAGGCCTTCTCCGCTGAGCTCTCGCGGTCGCTGAGCGGTCGCGGCCTGGTGATCTTAGACCCAGGCGCCATCCGCCGGCTCGATCGCGTGGATTGCCTGGTGATCCAAGGCGATCTGGTGGCGAAGGACAAGTTCACCTTAGGCCGCGTGCGCGCGCTGGAGATCGACGTCGCGACCGCGCGGCAGCAGGTGCTGAGGCTGTTCGACCCAGAGGCGCCGGTGCGCGTGCGCCGCGATGGGGAGTGGCGGTTGGGGCCGCCCCAGCGGCTCGGTGCCGAGGCGAAGCGCGAGCTTGAAGAGACGGCGGAGGAGTGGGCGAGGGATGGCGGTCTGGTGCTCGCCTTGGCGCGCGGCGCGGAGGTGGTCGCGGTCGCTGAGCTGGAGGTGGTGCCACAAACGGGGGTTGAGGAGCTGATCAGCGCGGCGCACGCGGCGGAGATGCGGGTGGTGCTCACCCACGAGCAGGAGGACGTGCTCGACGGGCTGCACGTAGATGACGTGATCACGCCGAACGAGGGGGTGCTCGGCGGCGTGCGGCGGCTGCAGCGTGAGGGGCGCGTGGTGTGCCTGGTGGCGACCGGCACCTGCCCGGGCTTGCCGGCGGCGGACGTGGCGATCGGCCTGTGCCGCGAGGGCGAGCCCACGCCTTGGGGCGCACATCTTATTTGCCGCGAGGATTTATCCGAGGTGCGCTTCTTGATTGAGGCGTGCCCGGTGGCGCGCGCGGTGTCCAAGCAGAGCGTCAACGTGGCGCTCGGCGCCGCCACGTTGGGCGCGCTGGTGTCCGCGGGCGGGCTGTTGCCGCTCACCACGCGGCGGGTGCTGTTCGTGGTGAACACCGCGACGATGATCTCCATGGTGAACGGCCTGCGCGGATCGTTCACCTTGGAGCGTCGCGCGCTGCCGCCGCCGCGTGACCCCACGCCGTGGCACGCGCTCACGGCGGCTGGTGCGCTGGCGCGCCTCGGCTCAAGCGCGACCGGGCTGGGGCTCCGTCAGATCGTGGTTCGGCGCCGCCCCGAGGTGGAGGCGCGCCCGGCGGCGCTGGAGCTGGTGGAGGCGGTGACTGACGAGCTGTTCAATCCGCTCGCGCCGCTGCTGGCCGCGGGCGCTGGGCTCTCAGCGGTGGTGGGCTCCACCGCTGACGCCGCGATGGTGGGCGGCGTGGTGGTGCTGAATGCGTTGGTGGGCGGCGTCCAGAAGTTCCGCACCGAGCGCACCATCCGGCGCCTCGCCACCGCGACCACGCGCCTGGCCTTGGTGCGTCGCGGCGGCGCCGCGCGCTACGTGAACGCGAGCGAGCTGGTGCGCGGTGACATCGTGCTCTTGTCGGCGGGTGACGTGGTGCCCGCGGACTGCCGCCTGATCGAGGTGGAGTCGCTTGAGGTGGACGCCTCCAGCCTCACGGGGGAGTCACTGCCCGTCGCGAAGACGGCCGCGCCGAGCTTCGACTCCTCGGTCTCAGATCGTCGCTCGATGCTGTACGCCGAGACGAGCATCGCCGCAGGGCGCGCCACGGCGGTGGTGGTGGCGGTGGGTGACGAGACGGAGGCGCGGCGCGGCTCGGGGGCGCGCAATGATCGCCTCGGCGGCGTGGAGCAGCGCCTGAGGTCGCTCATGAGCCTGACGGGGCCGGTCGCGCTCGCGGCGGGCGCAGGGGTGGTGGGCGCCGGGCTCTTGCGAGGTCGTAAGCTGAGCGGACTAGTGGACTCAGGGGTGAGCCTCGCGGTGGGGGCCGTGCCCGAGGGCTTGCCCTTGCTCGCGACGGCGGCGCAGCTGGCGGCCGCCAAGCGCCTGAGCCAGCGCGGCGCCCTGGTGCGCAACGTGCGCTCGGTGGAGGCGCTCGGGCGCGTCGATGTGCTGTGCTTGGACAAGACAGGGACCGTGACGGAGGGCCGCGTGGCGCTCACCGGCGTCTCCGATGGCCAAACGTTCGAGGCGCTGACGGCGCTGAGCGGCGCGCGCGCTGGGGCGCTCGCCGGAGGGCTCCGCGCCACGCCAGAGCGCCCGAAGCACGGCGCGCGGCCCGATCCGCTCGATCAGGCGCTCACTGGCAGCGCGCGATCGCTCGGCGTCGCGCGGGACTACGGGAGCGCTGGCTGGCAGCGCCAGAGCGAGCTGAGCTTTGAGGCGGGGCGCGGCTATCACGCGGTGGTGGCGCGCGATGAGCGCGGGGTGCTGCTCAGCGTGAAGGGCGCGCCGGAGGTGCTGTTGGCGGCCTGCACGCGGCGCGCAGGTGAGCCGCTCGACGATCGCGCCCGGGCGCTCTTGACGGAGGAGGCGGCGCGCCTGGCCAAGAGCGGCCTGCGGGTCATCGCGGTGGCGGAGCGGCGCGGCGGCGCGGAGGACAACATCGACCCGGCGCGCCTCGTGGGGTTGAGCTTCCGTGGCTTCCTCGCCTTCGCCGATCCAGTGCGGGCCACGGCGAGGTCCGCGGTAGAAGATTTGAAGGCCGCGGGGGTGCGCACCCTGATGATCACGGGGGACCACCCCTCCACGGCTGAGGCCATTGGTAAGGAGCTGGGACTATTAGCGGAGCGGGGCACGCTCACCGGCGTCGAACTCGCCGCGCTCTCCGACGAGGAGCTCGACCAGCGCCTAGATGAGCTGACGCTGTTCGCCCGCGTCACCCCGAGCCAGAAGGTGCGCATCGTGCGCGCGTTGCAGCGCAAGGGCCGCGTGGTGGCGATGGCCGGCGATGGTGCGAATGACGCCCCCGCGATCCGCCTGGCGGATGTCGGCATCGCGATCGGCGAGGCCAGCGCCACCGCCGCCCGCCGCGCGGCGGACGTGGTGGTGACGGATGAGCGCGTGGAGACGCTGGTGCACGCGATCGTCGAGGGGCGCGCGACCTGGCGCGCGGTGCGTGAGGCGGTCGCCATCTTAGTCGGCGGCAACCTCGGGGAGATCGGCTTCACGCTGGGCGCGGGGTTGGTGGATGGCCGGCCGCCGCTCAACGCGCGCCAGCTGCTCTTGGTGAACCTGTTCACCGACGTGGTGCCGGCGATGGCCATCGCGCTGCGCCCGCCCTCGACGGACACCATGGCGCAGTTGGCGACGGAGGGGCCGGAGGCCTCTCTCGGCTCCAAGCTAAACCGTGAGATCGGCTCGCGCGCGGTGGTGACCGCGTTGGGCGCGGGCTCGGCGTGGTTAGTTGGCAGGCTCACAGGCACCAGCGCTCGCGCGCGCACCATCGGGCTCGCGGCGCTGGTCGGCACCCAGCTGGGGCAGACGATGCGCGTGGGGGGCTACACGGCGCCGGTGATGGCGGCGAGCGTCGGCTCAGGGCTCTTGCTCGCGGCCATCATTCAGACGCCCTACGTCAGCCAGTTTTTTGGGTGCCGACCCATGGGCCCTATCGGCTGGGCGACGGCGCTCGGCGCGAGCGTCGCGGCGACCAGCGCCTCCAGCGCGCTCCCCCAGTACCTGGAAGGGCTGGGACAGAAGCTCAGCGGTTGGTCGCTCCGCACGCGCCCCAAGGCGGACGCCGTGTGGCTCAACGTAGCGGACGCGCTGCCAGAGGCATCAGGTTAGGTTAAGTGAGTTACTTGGGCTCAAGCCAGTAGAAGCCGAGCTCCACCTCGCCGCGATCGGCGGCGAGCCGTGAGGAGATGAGCGGGTGCTGCTCCGGGCTGAGCTTGAAGGTGGAGACAGGTGTGAGGCGGTGCGAGCTGCGCAGCGCGGTGAGCGAAGGGCGCTCAAGGCTGCTCGGGACCATGCCGCGCTCGATCTCACGGGTCACGAAGGAGTGAAGCGGGGTGCCCAGGTAGAGCAGCACGCGAGGCGGGCTGGCTGATGAGGGGCTCAGCGAGGCACAGCCCGGCGACCCTAGCTCGCAGGGGACGGGCTGCCCTGGCAGCCGCGCGAGGTACTCACCGACCGGGAACGCCACCTGGATGGGATCAGCTGCCAGCTCGGAGATGGGGATCAGCGGCTCCTGTAGCGGCGCGTAGAGCAGGAGATCGTGAGGCGGGAGGCTAGGCAAGCGCGCGCTGATCGCGACCAGCTCACGCTCCAGGACGCGGCTGCCGACGAGGAACCGCAGGCCTTCAGTCGCGAAGGGCAGCGGGGCGAGCACCGCGAGCGCGACGGCGAGGGTGGCGGTGCGCGGAGGCAGCCGCCGCTTGAGCCACTGGGTGAGCAGCATCCCTCCCACGCCGGCGAGCAGCGACGCGAGCACCAAGCCAAAGAAGGCGTTGATGAAGCCGACGGGGTACGAGGCCGCCAGGGGGTGACCCCCGTAGGTCGCGAGCGTCGGGTGCGTCGCGAGGATGGCGTAGACGAGCGGCGCCCCCGCGCGACCTCTGAGCGTCACACCAAGCCCCACGAAGAGCAGCGGGGCCAAGCTCACGGGGAGCAACCGTGAGTCAAGGAACGGGTGGCTGAGCAGCTCGGCCCCGTTGAAGCTTCCGCCTCTACCAAGCGACGCGAGGTATCCTTCGCGCAGCGATTCCGCGCAGAGCAGGCTCAGGACCAGGGCGGCCACGCCGAGCCAGCACAGCGCGCTCAGGGAGGGCCGGGCGCTTCCGCGCGGTAGCGACGTCAGCGGTGCGAGCACCACCAGCGGCAGCAGCGTGAGCATCACGTAGTTGGTGTTCACTGCGAGCGCGAGCAACAGGACCGCGGCGGCGTAGGCCAGGGAGCGGCGCAGGGTTGTGCTCTTCTGAGCTTCAAACAGCGCGAGGCCAGCGCCGAACAGGCACAAGAGCACGAAGGGCCAAGGGGTGCCCGCCACGGCGACGCGGATGATGATGGGGTTCAGGCAGATGAACGCGGTGGCCAGCGCCGCCGCGTAGCGCCGCTCAGGCGCGCCGTAGCCGGCGGCGCGGAGCACCTCCCTGAGGTAAGCCTGGCCCGCGAGCACCGCGAGCACGGTGACGCCGAGGCTCTGGTAGCAGAGGTTCTTGACGCTGTAGGGGAAGGTGTGGAGCAGCGGGCCATAGCTCAAGAAGAAGCTAGAGCTCCAGCCTGGGCCGAACGGATCTTGAAAGCAGTCGAGGCGGCGAGCGCAGTCAGCGCGCGCGAGGTAGCTCAGGTGCTCGTGGAGCGGCAGGCCCGCGGTGCCGAGCGCGGCGATGACGACCAGCGCGACCAAGCAGAGGCCGATCACCAGCTCGCTCATCGCCCCGCGTCGCTCTGCCGTGTTTGGCTCTGCCGGGTCTGACTTTGGCGTGTCTGACTTTGGCGTGTCTGACTTTGGCGTGTCTGACTTTGCAGGGTCTGGCTCTGCCGGGTCTGACTTTGCAGGGTTCGGCTGTCGCTCGGTAGGGGCGGGTTTCAAACCCGCCCGCTTATCAGTAGCTAAACTGACGAACAACGGAGCGTCATGTGGACTGACTGCGCGGTGCCGTCCAACCCCCCGAACCCACGTGTAGAGCTTGGAGGCGGCTAGCCCAAGCAGCCACACGAGGCCCAGTAAGGCAGTGTAGCTGACTAGGCGTCGGAGGGGCGATACGCCGCCGGGCGGGCGCTGGAGCCACCAGGGGCCGGGCGGGTCGCTGGGGGTGCCTTTGCGGCGGCTCACCCAGAGGTGCAGGTGCTGCGCGCGCTCCTTCATGAGCGCCTGCGCCAGCGGCCGCCAGCGCTCAGCCTCGTCCGGCGCGCAGGGGGCGCTCGTGGGGTGGATCGCGGTGAGGGGTGTATCCGCAGGGAAGCAGGTGAGGCTGACCTCCGG
>CAYQAC010000007.1:24747-51283 GCA_964415255.1 uncultured Polyangiaceae bacterium
GTGACCTCACCCCGGAGGTCACCGCTGGTTTGGGGCGGGGCGTGCAGGGTGAGATCCACCGCGGAGGCGGCGCGGATCCGCGTGATGATCTCCCCGCGCTCGATGCGGACGCCGTACTCGTCAGGGGCGAGCTGAACGTCTGCCGCCGCGAGGGCGCGCTGCACCAGGCTCAGCACCTCGGCCTCGCGCCCTGCGAGGAGCACCTGCTCAAGCTCAGCGTCCGTGGCGCTGGCTGCCCGTGAATAGGTCAGCGCACTGACCAGCATCATGAGCCACAGGCTCAGGAGCCAAGCGCCCCGCATGCGCTGCTTCTACCTTGGCGGCCTGCCCTAAGCGAGCGCAGATGTGCGCTGCCTCGTGAGGCCCTGAGCGGTCACGGCGCCCCCAGCGTCGTTGGAGGGCCTACAACCCGAGCGCCACGCGCAACGCCTCAAGCTGGTCGCGCTCCTCGTCGTCGATGTCCCCGTCCACGTACATCACGGCGCGGGCGGTCTCGAGGAACACGCGCTTGTGCTCCGCTGGGATCTGCTCTGGGCTGAGGCTCCCGGGCGGCGGGGCGGTGATCAGCCACTGTTCCACCTGGGCTGCCTCCTCATTCGGCAGCTGGAGCCGCTCCGCGAGGCGCCGCACGAAGCGCGCCTCCGCTGGCTGAATCGTCAGGTCAGCCCAAGCGAACGCGGCGGCGAACTTGAGGAGCAGCAGACGGTGCGGGGGGCTCAGCTGGGCGAACATCGCGCGCAGCGTATCAGAGCCGTTTGCCCCGATCACGCGGCGCCTCGCCAAATCCCCCAAACCCCCCAACCCCCAAACCCGAAGACCTCCTAGCGCCCTCAGGCGCCCGGGGCGGCTCAGGCGCGTGGTCCGTCTGCGGCAAATGGATCGCCGTCCTAGGGTTCCGCTCAGCGTGGCTTGTGCGCTACGACTAGACAATGGGCTATGGGCGCCACCTGGATCAGGTAGCCGGCGGGATGAGCCGGCTCTTGCACCTCCGCGGTGCGAAGCACAACACGGTGGCTCAGCTGGGGCCCTACCTCGACCTCCCTGTGGAGGAGCTGTTCCCAGCGCCGCCGCCGCTCACTCAGGTGAAGGTCACGCGGGGGCTGGTGGATCGCGCGCTGCGCACGAGCACCCTCACGTGGAAGAGTCAGCATCAGGTGGTGTGTCAGGACTACGCGAAGCGCCACTACGGCGAGTACGCGCGGAACCTCACGGCGCGCGCTCGGTGGATCCGCGCGGATACATCCATGCGCCGCAGCTGCCTCATCTACGTGCACGGGTGGCTTGAGCCCGGCTCTTGGGTGGAGGAGGCGACGCTGTTCCGCAGCTGGACGAAGCAGCTCCCGGTGGACATCGTGCATGTCTCGCTGCCGTTCCACGGTCCGCGCAACCCGCCCGGCTCCGTGTTCAGCGGTGAGTTCTTTTGGTCAGCGGATCTCGTGCGCTCGATTGAGGGCGTGCGTCAGGGCGTGTGCGACGTGCGCGGCATCATGAGCTGGCTCCGCGCGCAGGGCTATGAGCGCGTCGGCATCACCGGCATCAGCTTGGGCGGCTCACTGACCATGGTCACTGGGTGCGTGAGCCCGGCGCCTGATTTCATCGTGCCCATCATCTCGCACCTTCAGCTCCAAGACGCGGTGGAGCAGGCGCCCATCTTGTGGCGCATGAAGCGTGACCTCACGAGCTGGGGTGTGGATAGGGAGGAGCGTCATCGGCTGTTCGGGCGCTTGGGGCTCGCGAGCTATCGTCCGCTGCTTGAGCGCGAGCGGCAGCTCTGGATCGAGGCCGAGGAGGACGCCTACATCGACGCGCACCTGGTGGAGAAGCAGTGGCAGGACTGGGGCGAGCCGCCCATCATGTGGATCCCAGGGGGTCATATGAGCTTCCCGCTCTCAGTGCCAAAAATGACCGAGCGCATGGCGAAGTTCTTGGAAGAGCTGCCAGGGCGCTGAGCTGCGTTTCCCCGCGGGTTTGGGGGTTGGTCCCACCGTGAGCCGCTCTGCGGCGCTGCAGGCGGCGCGCGTCAGCGTGGCGTGTCAGGCGGCGGCGCGATCCGCTTCAGGTTGAGGCCGCCAGGGTACTGGTAGCTGGTGTAGCGGCCATAGCCGAGCACCTGCAGGCCCACGGGCTCGCTCGCCGTGAGCACGTGCGCGCCTTGATTGCCTGGCCCCAGGCGGATGCGCGTCACCCCGAGCTCACTCCCGACGGGCGTCGCCGGGGTGGTGACGGCGGCGCCATCCAACATGAGGGTGACGCCGAGCGGGCCACTGACGTCAGCATAGCTGACGTCATAGTTGGGCGGCGCGAGGAACACGAAGTGCGTCCGGTATTGCTCCACGGCGGTCATGAAGCTGAGGGAAGGATCGCCCTTGCCCTCCGGGTTTGGCTCCTCGGGGTCGACCGGGTTAGGGTCCACCAGCGAGCCGCCGAGCTGGAACGAGGCCACGGCGAACGCCTGGCTCCCCTGCACCTCGAAGGCCTGCTTCACGACGCCCAAGTCCACCCACTGCCCAGCGTTCAGGCTGGTGGGTGCGCCGCTCGGCGCGCCGCTCGGGTAGCTCAGCTGCGTGTTGTCGAAGTTGCCGTAGATGCGCACCACGTGCCCCGGGACGTCGCCCTTCGGCCCGGTGGGCGGCACCACCAGGTAGTGCTGCCCGAAGGTCTCCGCGGGGAGCAGTGACTCCTCCGTGTGGTCGCACGCGACTTTATCGTCGGGGACCAAGGAGCAAGCGGTGCCGGAGATCACCTGGATGGGCTTGTTCGCTTGGAGCAGCGAGCCGCTCAGCTCACCGGAGCCGGTGAGGCTGGTGTAGGTGAGGAGCTGGACCACGTCGCCCGCGTTCATCTCGAGCTCGGTGGTGCCGCCGCCAGGGACGTGGGGGACGCCGCCGCCGGCTTCAATGGTGCCGGTGGGTGAGACGTAGACGGTGACGCGGGTGCCGTCTTGCGTCGCGGTGACGGTCATGAACTCGGGGTACTGGGTGAAGGCGTGGTGGTAGCCATGGCGCCCCGCCATCCGGTAGTTGCCTGTCATCGCCGTGCTGGGGAGCAGCAAGGAGGCGTCGTTGGTGTAGGTGTAGTAGGTCTGATTGCAGGGCGTGGGGAATGGGCAGCTGGCAGGGCTGGTGTGGCACTGAGTCCAGTCGTGCCCCGGCGGCCCGCCGATGGACGCGTACTCCAGCGGGTTGAACTGGTACACCGCGATCGGCCGGTCACTGACTAAATGGTAAGCCCCCTTGTTCATTCGCGACGTGGTGGTGGAGGCCCCCGCCCCCATGCACTGATCGGACTCCGGCCCCTTGAGCGTGGGGATCCACGGCAGGTACAGCGTGCGAAGCTCCCCGGGTGGGATCGCCGCGGCGGTGATGTGAGTGTCGCCGAGGGTGACCGTCACGTTCGCGGTCTCGCTGCCCGTGTTGGCGGCCACCGCCGCGAAGTTGAACACTGGCCACACGGCGTTCGCCGTCACCGTGGGCCAGAAGTCGCAGCCGATGTAGGTCCTGCGCGCCGCCGCCTCGGCGCAGGTGGTGGGGTCGTCGTCTGGTACGTCACCACCGGTGCCGCCACTGCCCCCGAAGGTGAAGCCCGCGCTGCCCCCGGTGCCACCCGACGCGCCGCTGGACGAACCACCTTGTCCCTGGCTTGAGCTGCCGCCCGCTGAGCACCCCAAGAGCACCAGCACCACCCACCCTGCTCCCAACGCCCACCGCTTCATGGCGCCATTCTAGCGCCTAGTGAGCATTCGGCCAATGGGCCAATTGTGGAGACGGTTAAGTATCTTTAATATCAGGTCGACGCCTGGTGCACCCGTGCCTGAGGTTCGCGGCACTTGGACTCTAGAGGGTGAAGGTCGCACAACGTAAGGTAAGCTGACTTGTGCGCGCTGGGGTGTCAGCGCGCTTGAGCGCTCTCCACGCGCCCGCCGTCAGCGCGCTTCAGCGCTCCTTCACCGCTTGGTTCTCCTTCATCCACGGCATCATTGCGCGCAGGGTTGCTCCGACGCGCTCAATGGAGTGCTCTTGGCCTGCTGCCTCCAGGCGCCGGAAGCGCTCCTTGCCGCTCTGGTGCTCCTGCATCCACTCCTTGGCGAACTCCCCGCGCTGGATCTCCCCCAAGATCTCCCGCATGGTGGCCTTGGTCTGCTCCGTGACGACGCGCGGGCCGCGCGTGAGGTCGCCGTATTCGGCAGTGTTACTGACTGAATAGCGCATGTTGCCGATGCCGCCCTCGTAGATGAGGTCGATGATCAGCTTCAGCTCGTGGAGGCACTCGAAGTAGGCCATCTCCGGCGCGTAGCCCGCCTCAGTGAGCGTCTCGTAGCCCGCCTGGATCAGCGCCGTGAGGCCGCCGCACAGCACCGCCTGCTCGCCGAACAAGTCAGTCTCAGTCTCTTCCTTGAAGCTGGTGGTGAGCACCCCGGCGCGCCCGCCTCCGATGGCCGCCGCGTAGGCCAGCGCCACCGCGCGAGTGTCGCCCTCAGCGACGTCCTGATGCACGGCGATCAGCATCGGCACGCCGCGCCCCCCTGCGTACTCGCGTCGCACCGTGTGCCCCGGCGCCTTCGGCGCCACCAGGAACACCCCGACACCCGCGGGTGGCTCAATGTACCCGAAGTGCACGCCGAAGCCGTGCGCTACCGCGAGGAAATTACCTGGCACCAGGCCCTCTGCGATCTCCTCGCGGTAGAGGTCGGGCGCGAGCTCGTCAGGGACTAGGAGCATCACCACGTCGGCCCACGCCGCCGCCTCCCGCGGGCTCGTCACCTGGAGCCCAGCCGCCTCGGCGCGCGCCTGGGAGGCGCTGCCTGCGCGGAGCCCGACCCGCACCTGTACCCCGCTGTCCTTCAGGTTGAGGGCGTGGGCGTGGCCTTGGCTGCCGTAGCCGATGATGGCGACGCGCTTGTCGCGGATGAGGTTGAGGTCGGCGTCGCGGTCGTAGAGGGCTTGCATGGAGATCTCCAAGGAGGTGGGCTGGTTGGGTTTGGGCGCGGTTCGCTGGCTGGTCGCCGGCTTGGGCGAGGGGATTGGGGGGTTTGGCACCGCGCCGTCAGGCAATGAACAGGCAGCGGGCTCCGTGTTGGTGAGGTGAATTGTCTAGCGTGGGAAAAGGCAGTGTTACTGTCTAATGGCGGTCGCTGGTGGGCGCCTCGGCGTCGCTCAGCGGGCGCGGGAGCGCGATCGGCGCAGAGCGGACCAGGTCGCGGACGCCGAGCGGGCGCAGCAGCTCCACGAAGTGCTCCACCTCCAGGCTGGTGGCGGCGAGCTCCAGGGTGAAGGCGGCGCCGGCGTAGGCCACCACGCGCGCGCCGACGAGGCGCGCGATGCGCTCCAAGTCTTCTCGCGCGGTGGGGGTCGCGGCGTGCACCGTGACGAGGCAGAGCTCGCGCTCGAGGTGCTTGCCCTCCTCCACGTGGTGCACGCGCCGCACGCGCACCAGCTTGTGCACCTGCTTGGTGATCTGCTCGATGATGGCGTCGTCGCCGCGCGTCACCAAGATCACCCGGGAGTAGCGCGGATCGAGCGTTGGGCTGGCGGTGAGCTGATCGATGTTGAAGCCGCGGCCGGAGAACAAGCCGACGATGCGCGCCAGCTCGCCGAAGCGGTTCTCCACCAAGATGCTGAGGACGTGGCGCCGCGGGCTCACGCGAGCTCCCGGGGTGCGTGGTCTTGGTCTTCCTCTGGCTCCAGCACCATCTCGTAGTGAGCGGCGCCCGCGGGGATCATCGGGTACACGTTGGCCTCCTTCTCGACGATGATGTCCATGATCACGACGCCGGGGGTGGCGAGCCCGCGCTCCAGCACTGAGCGCAGCTCGTCTGGGTGCTCCGCGCGCAGCCCGGTGGCGCCGTAGGCCTCGGCGAGCTTCACGAAGTCCGGGAAGTACTTCATCCCCACCTCGGAGTAGCGGCGGCTGTAAAACAGCGCCTGCCACTGGCGCACCATGCCGAGGAAGTTGTTGTTGAAGATCACTATTTTCACGTTCGCGCCCTCGTGCACCGCCGTCGCGAGCTCCTGGATGCACATCTGGATTGAGCCGTCCCCGGTGACGCAGGTCACGCGGCGCTCAGGGTTGCCGATGGCCGCGCCGATCGCCGCTGGGAGGCCGTAGCCCATGGTGCCGAGGCCGCCTGAGGTGAGCCAGAGCCGCCCGCTCTTCGCGGGGTAGTACTGAGCGGCCCACATCTGGTGCTGTCCCACGTCGGTGGAGACGATGTCTTCCCCCTGGGTGATGTCGGCGAGCTCCTGCATCAGCCGCTGCGGCATGATGCTCTCCTGACGATCGCGGTACCGTAGCGGGAAGCGCGCGCGTAAGTCGTTCAGCAGCTGCCACCAGCCCTGCCGCTCGGGCGCTCGCGCGCCCCGCTGACTCAGCTCCGCGAGCAGCTGGGCGGCCACCGTCTTGGCGTCGCCGACGATGGGGACGTCGCAGCGCACGCTCTTATTGAGGCTGGTGGGGTCGATGTCCACGTGGATGATCTTCGCCTTGCGCGCGAAGCGATCGACGCGCCCCGTCACGCGATCATCGAAGCGCGCGCCGATGTTCAAGATGAGCTCGGCCTCCGCCATCGCCATGTTCGCGGTGTAGGTGCCGTGCATGCCCAGCATGCCGAGGCAGCGGTCGTCCTCGTGAGGGAACGCGCCGAGGCCCATCAGGGTGGGGGTGACCGGCAGGTTCAGGCGCTCTGCCAGCTCCGCGACCTCCGGCTCCGCGCCGGCGCTCACCACGCCGCCGCCGATGTAGAGCACGCAGCGCTCGGTCTCCTGCAGCAGATCCACCGCGCGCTTCACCTGCATCGGGTGGCCCTTGATGGTGGGGCGATAGGACGGGATCTCCACGCTCTCGGGGTACACGAAGGGGTGCTCCTCCGCGGTCACGTCCTTCGGGAGATCGATCAGCACGGGGCCGGGGCGGCCGCTCTTCGCGAGGTAGAACGCCTCCTTGATGGTGGCGGCGAGCTCCGCCACGTCGCGCACCAGGTAGTTGTACTTAGTGCAGGGGCGGGTGATGCCGACGATGTCCGCCTCCTGGAAGGCGTCGTTGCCGATCAGGCTCGTGGGCACCTGCCCGGTGATCACCACGAGCGGCGTGGAGTCCATCATCGCGTTGGCGAGGCCGGTGATGATGTTGGTGGCGCCGGGCCCGCTGGTGACCAGGCACACGCCGACTTTCCCTGTGGATTTAGCGTAGCCCTCCGCGGCGTGGATGGCGCCTTGCTCGTGGCGCACCAGCACGTGACGGAGCCTCCCGGCGGCTTGGTGGAGCTCGTCGTACACGTGCAAGATGGCGCCGCCCGGGTAGCCGAACAGCACGTCCACGCCCTCCTCCAGCAGGCTCTCCACCACGATTTTCGCGCCGCGCATCACGGGCGCGGGCTCCGTACGGCTCGCGCTTGTGCGCTCTGGGGCTGGCGCTTCTGCGCTCAGTCGTTCAAGGCTCGACATATCAGCTCTCCCATCTGGGCTGTTGAGACGTCCCCGCCGAGATCGGCGGTGAAATGACCCGCTTCGAGCACCGCCTCGACCGCCGCCTCGAGGCGCGCCGCCTCCGCGGGCAGGTGGAGGCTCAGGCGCAGCAGGCTCGCGGCGGACAACACGGCGCCGATCGGGTTCGCGATGCCGCGGCCGGCGATGTCGGGCGCGGAGCCGTGGATCGGCTCGTAGAGGCCAGGGCCTGCGCCCAGGCTGGCGCTCGGCAACAGGCCGATGGATCCTGCCAGCACGGCGGCCTCGTCCGTCAGGATGTCGCCGAACAGGTTCTCGGTGAGCACCACGTCGAAGCTCGCCGGTCGGCGGATGAGGTCCATCGCCGCGGAGTCGACGTACTGGTGCGTGAGCGGGACGTCCGGGTAGCGGGTGCGCTGGAGCTCGCTCACCACCTCACGCCACAGGCGTGACACCTCAAGCACGTTGGCTTTGTCCACGCTCATCACGTGCCCTGGGCGCCCCGCCTCACGGCGCGCGCGCGCCAGGTCGAAGGCGACCTCCGCGACGCGTAGGATCTCGCTCTTCTCGTAGGCCATCGTGTTGAAGGCGCGGTCGCCCTCGACGCCGCGTGGCTCACCGAAGTAGAGCCCCGAGAGCAGCTCACGCACCACCACCAGATCCGTCCCTTGCAGCACGCTCGGCTTGAGCGGCGCGCGATCCACGAGGCTTGGGTAGACCTTCACTGGGCGCAGGTTGGCGAACACGCCGAGCGCGCGCCGCAGCCGGAGCAGCCCCTGCTCAGGCCGGAGCGCCGGCGGCAGCGCGTCGTAGCGGGGCGCGCCGACGGCGCCGAGGAGCACCGCGTCTGCAGCGCGGCAGGCGGCCTCGGTACTCGCCGGCAGGGGATCGCCGTCGGCGTCGTAGCCAGCGCCGCCGATGGGCAGCTCCGACAGCTCCAAGCTGACGCCGGCATGGTTCGTTAAGCTGACGAGCAATGAGCGCGCCACGTCGATGATCTCAGGGCCGACGCCGTCGCCGGGCAGGCACACGACGCGCGCCGTGAGGCGCGGGGAGGGTGAGCGTTGGGTCATCCTGAGGCTTACAGCTGCTGGATGATTTGCGGGGCGTGCTTCGCCGCAGCGACCTGCGGTGGGCGGATTTGATTCCGCGCCGAGAGCGCCTTGTTCACCGCCGAGAGGTAAGCCTTCACGGAGGCTGCCACGATGTCGGTGTCCACCGCGCGGCCGCTGAAGGTCTTGTCGGCGATCTGCACGCGCACGAAGACCTCACCCTCCGTGTCGCGCCCGGTGCCCACCGCGCGAAGCTCGTACGCCACCACCTCGGTGGGGTAGCCGGTGATGGTGTCCACCGCGCTGTAGGCAGCGTCCACCGGGCCGTCGCCCAGCGCGCAGGCGGCGAACGTCTCCCCGCTGCGCGTGAGCTGCACCGTGGCGGTGGCGGGCTTCACGGTGCCGGCCGTCGCCTGCACCAGGTTGATGGCGTAGGGCGGCTCGGGCGGCGGCCGGTTGTCGAGCGCCAGCGCGACCAGGTCGTCGTCGTCGAGCGCCTTGCCCACCTCACAGGCCTTCAAGAAGCGGTCGTACACGTGGTTCAGCTCGGCGGCGCTCAGCGTGTAGCCCAGCTCCGTCAGCCTAGCTGCCAAGGCGCGCCGCCCCGAGTGACGCCCCAAGACCAGCTGGCTCGGCGGCGCGCCCACCGACTCCGGCGTCATGATTTCGTAAGTGCGCCTGTCTTTTAGCAGGCCCTGCTGGTGCACGCCGGACTCATGCGCGAACGCGTTGCGACCGACGATCGCCTTGTTGGGCTGGGTGCTGACGCCGGTGAGCGCGCTCAGGAGCTGGCTGGTCTGGTAGAGCAGCTCGTGGCGCACCGAGGTGGTGAAGGGTAGGCAGTCTTCGCGCACCCGGAGCGCCGTCACGATCTCCTCCAAGGAGGCGTTGCCGGCGCGCTCGCCGATGCCGTTGATGGTGCACTCCACCTGGCGGGCGCCCGCTTGGATCGCGGCCAAGGAGTTGGCCACCGCGAGGCCGAGGTCGTTGTGGCAGTGGGTGGAGAGGATCACGCCCTCGATGCCGCGCACGCGCTCCTTCAAGAGCCGGATCCGCCGCGTGTACTCCTCCGGCACCGTGTAGCCCACTGTGTCAGGCACATTGACCACCTGGACGCCCTCGTCCACCACCGCCTGCACCACCTCGATCAAGAAGTCTTCATCGGTGCGCGTGGCGTCCTCCGGGCTGAACTCGAGCTCGCTGAACAGCTGCTTGCCGCGCCGCACCGAGCGCACGATGAGGTCCAGCGCGGCGCTGCGGTCGAGGCCTGTTTTGTGCTGCAGGTGCAGCTGGCTGGTGCCAAAGAACAGGTGCAGCCTCCCGCGCTCCGTGGGCTCGAGGCCACGCGCCGCCGCGTCGATGTCGCCGTCGTTGCAGCGCGCCAAGGCGGCCACCCGAGCATGCTTCACCGCGTGAGCGATCTGGCGCACCCCGGAGAGATCTTCAGGGCTCGCCGCCGGGAAGCCAGCCTCGATCACGTCGACGCCGAGCTCCTCAAGCTGGCGGGCGAGCACCAGCTTCTGCTCCGCCGTCATGCCGTAGCCAGGGGACTGCTCGCCGTCCCGCAGGGTGGTGTCAAACAGGTAGATTCGCTCGCTCATATCAGTCGCCAGTTTCCATAAGGAATGCATTCATATAGGGCAAGGCGCGGGCCACCCGCCGCGTCGCCTCCGCCGCGGAGAGCAGCTCCGCCGTGCTGTCCCAGGTGCCCTCCACCCAGGCTACGCGCGCCGCCTCGTCCAGGCTCACGGGGAAGCGCTGGTCGCCCACGCTGAGCTCACGCTGGGTGAGGTCTAGGCTGAGCTCGAGGCTTGGGTCTTGACTCGTGAGCGCGAAGACACGCTCCAGATCTTTTGCTGAGAGCTGGGCGCAGGGCAGCCCCACGGCCACGCAGTTGCTGAAGAAGATCTCAGCGAAGGAGCCGCCCACGATGGCGCGCAGCCCTCGCCGGTAGAGCGCCTGCGGCGCGTGCTCACGGGATGAGCCGTAGCCGAAGTGGCGGCCCACCAAGAGCAGGCTGGCGCCGGCGCGCGCTGGGTCGTCGAAGGGGTGCAGCTCACCGCGGGCGCGGAGCGCCGCGCGGTCGTCAGCGAAGGCGTGCTCCCCAAGGCCCTCGAACACGATGCTCCGCAGGAAGCGCGCGGGGATGATGCGATCCGTGTCGATGTCATCGCCCAATAGCGGCAGCGCGCGCCCCGTGACGCGCGCGCGACACAGCTCTGAGGCGGTGCGCACATCGTACGGTGCGCTGTCTTCATGCGCGCTCACGCTGGACCCTCCATCAAGCGCCGCGCGTCGGTCACCACCCCGGTGAGCGCCGCCGCCGCCACCATCACCGGCGACATGAGCAGCGTGCGCCCGCGCGGCGAGCCTTGGCGCCCCTTGAAGTTGCGGTTGGAGGTGGAGGCGCACAGCTCGTCGCCCTCCAGCCGGTCGGGGTTCATCGCCAGGCACATGGAGCAGCCCGGCTCGCGCAAGTCGAAGCCCGCCTCGGTCAAGATGGCGGCGTGGCCGCGCTCGATCAGCTCGGCGCGCACCGCTTGTGAGCCTGGCACCGCTAAGGCGCGCACCCCAGGCGCGACGGTGGCGCGCTTGCCGGCGCGGCGCAGCGCCAAGATGAGCTCCGCCACCTCCGCGAAGTCGCTGGCGCGCCCGTTGGTGCATGAGCCGATGAAGGCCACCTGAATCGGCGTCCCCGCGAGCGGCCGCCCAGGCTCGAGCTGCATGTATTGGTAAGCCTCCCTGAGGTTCTCGCGCTGGCTCTCCTCGCTGGGGAGGGTGCCGCCCACCGGGATCGATTGCCCCGGGTGGATCCCCCAGGTGACCACCGGCTCAATCTCGTTCGCGTCAAAGCGCACCACGTCGTCGTAGCGCGCGTCCGCGTCGCTCCGCGTGCTCTCCCAGTAGCGGACGGCGCGCTCCCACGCGGCGCCGCGCGGTGAGAACTCGCGCCCCTCCAGGTAATCGTAAGTGGTGCTGTCTGGCTGCACGTAGCCGACGCGCGCGCCGCCTTCGATGCTCATGTTGCACACCGTCATGCGCTCCTCCATGGAGAAGCGCTCGAACACCTCGCCCGCGAACTCGTAGGCGTACCCAACCCCGCCGTTTACCCCGAGTTTTGCGATCAAGAACAGCGCGACGTCCTTGGCGTAGACCCCGCGGGCGAGCTGGCCATGGAGCTCCACCCGTCGGACCTTCAGCTTCGTCACGGCGAGGGTCTGCGTCGCGAGGACGTCGCGCACCTGCGAGGTGCCGATGCCGAACGCGATGGCGCCGAACGCGCCGTGGGTGGAGGTGTGCGAGTCCCCGCAGCAGATGGTCATGCCTGGCTGGGTGAGGCCGCGCTCTGGCCCCAGCACGTGCACGATGCCGTTCTCGCCGCGTGCCTGTGAGAAGTAGCGGACCCTGCTCGCCTCCACGTTCCGCTCAAGGGCCGTCAGCATCGCCTCAGCCTCTGGGTCCGCGAGCGGGCGGCTGAGCCCCCGGGTGGGGATGATGTGATCCACGGTGGCGAAGGTGCGCTCTGGGTAGGCGACGCCTAGCCCTCGCTCTTCCAACATGGAAAAAGCTTGGGGTGTGGTCACCTCGTGGATCAGGTGGAGCCCCACGAACAGCTGATGCTGCCCCGACGGGAGCTGCCGCACCGCGTGGCGCTCGAACACCTTCTGATACAGCGTCTTGCCCATCAGCGCGTGGGTCATGACACGCGCGGCGGGGTGGGGCTGTGCGCCTCCGCGCGGGTGTCCCCGAGGCCGGCGTAGGCCTCCAGGCGGGCCGCGAGCAGATCGCCAAACTCAGAGAACGCGACCAGGGACGCTGGGTCGAGCTTCATCCACACCTCGCGCACGGCGTCTTCGCGCTTGGCGCGCAGCTCGGTGACGGTGCGGCGCCCCTTAGCGGTGAGGGCGTAGTCACGCTGGCGCCCGTCGGCCTTCGACACGGCGACCTTGATCAACCCTTTGTCGATCAGCTGGCGCAGGTGCTTCGAGACGGCGCCTGGGGTGCTGTCGCGGTGGCGCGCGAACATGCTGGGGATGAAGTCCTCGCTGGAGATGCCGTCGAGCACCCCCCACTCGCGCTCCGTGATCCCGGCGCCGGCGGCGAGCTGCTCGCGGCGCCGCCGGAACACCTCGCTCAGGCGCTGCATGGTGCGGATGGCGGCGTGGATGTCCTGCAGGTTCGGCGAGCGCCGGGCCCCGACGTCTGAGCCGAGCTGAGGGCTAACAGGATGCACGGGTCTCTCCCCTGAAGCGCGGCTCGCTTCGCCGCCTGACTGCGCTGTGCATGGTGCTCTGTTTCACGGGTGGGTCACTTGGGGCGCGGCACCCTAGGGATGCTAGCCGCGCCGCGATAGATGAGCATACTCAACTATTCGCTTAGCGCAAGTCATCGCCAAAAGGGGCTCAAGGTGCACCGCGGGGGAGCGCGGCGACCAGGGCGCTGCTGGCTCTGAGGGCGCGCAGGTGGAACAGGCGCGCGGCGCTGATCGCGCTGGGGCGGGCGGCCGCACCGTGGCATCATGGCTCAATGAAGCGATGCTGGGTGTCGGGGAGCGTGTTGCTTGGTGCGCTGGCCCTCACCGCCTGCGGTGGTGAGTCGGACGGTGACGGCGCCGGTGGCTCGGGCGCGCAGGGTGGCTCAGGCGCGCAGGGCGGCGCGGCTGGTTCGGGTGCGGGCGGCTCAGGTGCGCAGGGCGGCGCGGCTGGCTCGGGTGCGGGCGGCTCAGGCGCAGGGGGCAGCGGCGGGGGCTGGACGGTGGGGGAGTGGGTCGAGCTCGTCACCGGCGACTGGCGGCTTGAGCCAGGTGAGGAGAGCTACACCTGCGCGCTGGTCACCTTGGAGGAGGACCTCGCGCTGGCGGGGTTCCGCGCCATCGCGCCGTTCGGCACGCACCACACGGTGCTGTCTATCGAGCCGTCTATCAGCCAGCCTGACGGTGTGTACCCCTGCAGCGTCGCCTCGAACGGCCCGCAAATGATCTACGGCTCTGGCGTCGGGACGCAGCCGCTCGCCTTCCCAGAGGGCGTCGCCATCAACCTGAAGCGCGGCCAACGCCTGCTGCTCAACCTGCACCTGTTCAACGTCACCCCGAACGCGATCACCGGCTCGTCCGGGATTGAGGTGCAGCGGGTGGACCCCGGCTTGGTCCAGCACGAGGCGGAGATGCTGCTGGCCGGCAAAGACTTTGATCTGTTCGTCGACACCGGGGAGACCACTCAGTCAGGTGGCTGTACCATGAGGAGCGACGTCACCATCTTCGCGGTGTCGCCGCACATGCACCAGCTCGGCACTCACATGCGCGTGCACGTCGATTTGCCTGACGGCGAGCGTGTGCTGGTGGACGCCCCGTACACCTTCGACGACCAAGTCTTCCATCCCCAGGAGCCCCAGGTCGCGGTGCCCGCGGGCACACGGGTCGAGGTGGAGTGCACCTACTACAACGACCGCGGCGCGCCGGTGTTCTTCGGGGAGAGCTCGCTCGACGAGATGTGTTACGCGGGGGTCTACCGCTACCCGAAGCTGGGCACCGGGGGCATCACCTGCTCGAGGTGAGGTGCGCCGCGTCGCCACGGCCTTCACGGTGAGCCAGGCATTTGCATACGGGAATGAGCAGGGCCGCGCGCTGGCCCTTGGGGGTCGAGACGTTCAGGCAAACCCCCTGCCCGGGCCGAAGCCTCAAGGCTGCGTGAGGTGACTCATGAGCGGTGGCAGCCCCACGCGGCGTGAGCTGGTCAGCGAGTGGCTGCCGAACTTCTCGGAGCGCTCGCCGGCCTTTGAGCAGCTGTGCCCGCAGGTGGTGCGGTGCTTGGCGGCGCAGCAGACTTTCCCTGAGGTAAAAGACTGGGGGCGCCTGCTGCCGGAGCACGAGGCGGGCGGGGAGGAGCCCCCGGGCGGGCTGCCCCTGGTGCAGTTCACGCCGCAGGACGACGCGAGGATCCGCGCGGCGGGCGGCTACGACTATTATATCAAGGAAACAGGCCTGGTGCCGTCGCGCCCTGGGAGCTGGCATGATCTGTTCAACGCGCTCATGTGGCGCCACTACCCGGCGCTCAAGCGCGGCATCCACCAGCAGCAGCTCATGGATTTTGCCGCGCGCGTGGATCCGCGTCAGCGCACGGCGCTCGGCGACGCCGTCACCCTATTGGATGAGGGCGGCGTCATCGTGCTCTCGAGCGAGCCTGAGCTGTTGGAGCTGATTCGTCAGTTTAGCTGGCTAGAGCTGTTCCACGAGCGGCGCGCGGCGTTTCAGCGGCACGTGCGGGTGCTGGTGGTGGGGCACGCGCTGCTGCACGCGCTGCTGCGGCCCTTCATTGGCCTGGTGGGGCAGGCCTGGCTCGTCAGTGCACCTGCCGAAGCGCTCAGCGATTGGCGGCGCGCGCGTGGCTTCGCGGACGCTCACGCGGCGGCGAGCTTGGCTGGGGAGATCCGGCGCCCGCGCGATTTGCACCCGCTGCCGCTCTTGGGGATACCAGGGTACCAGGCGAACGATTCCGCGGAGTATTACCGGAGCCTCCCCTCCTACTTCCGCGGCAGGCGAGCCTAGCCAAGCGGCTAGAGCGTGCGTGGTGAGCGCGCTGAGAGCAGGCCCGCCGCGCGCGCTTCAGGTGATGAGTGCGCGCCGCGGGTGGCTCTGGTATCGATGGCGGGTGCTGCCTGACATCAGCTTCCGCGGCCCAGCGCCGAGCGACCCAGACTACGATCACGCGCTGCGCGCTGAGCTGCCACCCGAGCTTCAGGGGCTGCTCGATGAGCTAGGCGGCGTGGTGGCGTTTGGTGGCGGGCTGCACCTGCGGGGGCTGTGCGTCGCGCCTGAGTGGCACTCGCTGCGCGCGGCCTGGCGCGGCCCTCGCGCGCTGCATCAGCTGTTCAGGTCGGTGCTCCCGAGCGACGTCCCCTTCGCGGAGGACTGCGTCGGCGACCAGTACCTGTTGCGGGGCGGTGAGGTGGTGCAGCTGTTCGCGGAGGTGGCGGAGGTGGAGGCCTTGGGGCAGGGGCTCCGGGAGTTCATCGCGGCGGCGATCGCCGATCCTGAGGATGCGCTCTGCACCGAGCCGCTCCAGGTGTTTTTGCGCGATCACGAGGCGCTCGCACCTGAATGCGCGCTCCAGATCGATCCGCCGTTCTGTGTAGACGCTGACGAGCGTACCCTGGTGGCGGTGCCGCGCCTCCTCTTGCGTGAGCGCCACGCGGCGCTGGCCCAGCGCGCCATTGGGGCGCCTAGCTGACTAACTGAGCTAAGGAGGCGCGTCGGCGACAGGCAGTGGGCCCCAGCGCCCTCGCCCAGGTGATAAGTCAGGTTCTATGTCGAGTATCACGGAGGTTAAAGCAGGTAAGTACACCGTGCGCGGGGTGTCCGTGGGTGGGGTGTACACGAGCCTCCAGGTGCCGGAGATGGGAGCGCTGTTTGACGCCGGGCTCACGCTCCGCGGGCTGGTCAGCTGCGAGCGTTTGTTCTTGAGCCACGGCCACGCGGATCATGTAGGAGGCCTGGTGGGGATGCTCGGTATCCGCGGTATCCAGGGGCGCCCGCGGCTGCGCGCTTTCATGCCGCGGGCCATCCACGCGGGCATCACCGGCGCGCTCGAGCACATGACGGCGATGCACCACTTCGATCTGTCAATGGACAGTGTCCCTGTTGATCCGGGGGATGAGCACCAGCTCCGGCCAGATCTCCACGTGCGAGCGCTGAAGGCGCACCACGTGGTGCCGACCTTGGGTTATCAGTTCTTCAACCGCACGAAGCGCCTGAAGCCCGCCTACCAGGCGCTGAGCGGCCCGGAGATCGCAGCGCGGCGCCGCGCTGGGGAGGATCTGTTCGATGAGGAGGAGCGGCTTGAGCTAGCGTACGTGACGGACACGCTGCTCCGGGTGATCGACACCACGCCGAGCCTGCTGGTGACCCCCGTCTTGATCCTCGAGTGCACCTTCCTGGATGAGCGGCGGAGCCCGGAGCTGGCCCACAAGACGTGCCATGTTCATTTGAATGACCTATTGCTGCGGGCGGAGGAGTTCCAAAACGAGCATTTGGTGCTGATGCACGTCAGCCAGCTGTATAAGCCGGCTGAAGTGCACGCGATTTTGAAGCGGCGCCTCCCCGCCTCGCTGTACGCTCGGGTGGTGCCATTCGCGCCACAATCTGGTCGCTGGCTCTAACTCCGTTCGGCAGGTAAGCCTCAGCCCTCCCATGACCACGCCCACGCTCTACGGTCTCAGCTACTCCCCCTTCACGGAGCGCGCGCGCTGGGCGCTCGACTACCACCGCCTGCCTTACGACTACCACGAGCACATGCCGATGCTCGGCGAGCTCTTGCTCCGCTACAAGGCGCGCGGCGCGGGGAACAGCAAGGCCACGGTGCCGCTCTTCGTGCACTCAGGCGGCGTCATCGGCGACTCCTTCGATATCATCAGCTACGCTGACCAAGAGGGCAGCGGGCCCAAGCTGGGGGCCAACTCGGAGCAGGCGCGCACCTGGCTTCAGCGCGTGAACGCGGGGCTCGACGCCGTGCGCACGCGGGTGCTTGCGCGCCTGTTGGATGATCCGGCCGCGCTGGATGAGCACTCCGCGCGGCTCAGCCCCAAGGCCCTGCTGCCGGTCATGCGCCCCGTCGCGGCGCTGGGGGTGCGCTACCTGACGAAGAAGCACCAGGCCACGATGGACACCGAGCGCGCGCGCCTAGAGGTTCGAGATGTGTGCCTGAGCATCCGCGCGGCGCTGGCGGACGGCAGCCTGTCGCGAGAGCGGCTCGACGCGCCGAGCCTGCTCGTGGCGACGTTCCTCGTGGGTGTGAAGCCAGCGGCCATGAGCCAGCTCACGGTTGGCCAGCGCCGCGTGTGGACAGAGCCAGCGCTGGCTGAAGAGTTCGCAGATCTGCTGACTTGGCGCGACGCGCTCTACGCCGCCTATCGCTGAGCGGCGCGCGGCAGCTCACCGCTGCTCTCGCTCCGCGTGGCGGTTCACCGTGGCCGCTCTGGCTTGCCTGCGCTGGGCAACCACAGGTGGGCCTCAGTGCCCCCGCTCGCTGGGCACTCGAGCCACGCTGCGCCGCCGTGCGCGCGCGCCACGCTGCTCACGATGGCGAGCCCCAGGCCGGTGCCACCGCGCTCAGCGTCGGTGGTGTAGAAGCGGTCGAACACCTTGGAGCGTCGCGCTTCGGGGATGCCCGGCCCGCGATCGCGCACGGTGATGCGGAGCCCGCCGCGGTCGTCTGCGAGCAGCAGCTGGGGGGCCTCCCCAGCTCGGGAGTAGCGCTGCGCGTTGTCGATGAGGTTGCTCACGGCGATCTCCAGATCTGCCTCGTGGCCCGGCACCCAGCGGCGCTCGGCGGTGAGCACGAGCTCGATGGGCGCGGCGCCGGGCGCTTGACTCGCGCGCTGGCCCACGCGCTCAAGCAGGGCCATGGCGTCGACTAAAGTCAGGTGCCCTTCCCGTGCCTCGATGCGGCTCAGCACCAGGAGCCGGGTGACGAGGCGATCGAGGCGCTCGGCGTCGAGCAGGATATTTTGCAGGAAGCGCTCGCGATCTTCCGGGACCTCGCTGGCGCCCTCCGCCAGGAGCTCGGCGGCGCCGCGGATGGAGGTGAGCGGGCTCTTGAACTCATGCGCGACGTCCGCCGCAAAATCCGAGATGTAGCGCAGCCGCTGATCGAGCTCCTCGGTCATCACCTTGAAGCTCTGCGCTAGCTCTCGGATCTCCCCGGCGCCAGCCACAGGTATGGGAACCTGACGTTCTCCGCGGGTGATGCGCGCCGCGGCCCGCGCGAGGCGGCCGAGCGGAGACGAGATGGAGAACGCCAAGAGCAGGGTCACGCTGATCGAGATGGCCAGGGTGACCAGCACCACCTTGAGCAGCGAGCGCCGCACGCGGTGCAGCTCCTCCAGCACCGGCAGCGTGGAGCGCGTCACGTAGACGGCGCCCTGCACCTGGCCGTCTGGTGACCTGACGGGGCTAGCGATGAACAGGAACACGGCGCTCGGGCGGTGGGCTACGCGGGTGCTCGCGCTGTGCTCCCCGGTGAGCGCGCGGCGCACCTCCACGCGCTCCGGGACCTCTGGCCACGCGGAGCTGGATCGGGAGGCGAGGTCCGAGGCGCTCATCGAGCGCCCGAGCAGGCTGGGCGGCGCGGGCTCTCGCCCCTCGGGCGGGCCGCCCTCGTGTGAATCGCTCAGCACCTCGCCCCGCGGACCGAGCACACGGATCCGCGTGCGCGTGCGCTCCGCCGCCCGGGTGAGCAGCTGGCCGTGGCGCGGTGCGCCCAGCGCGGTGCCCTCCACCAGATCTTGTTCCAACCAAGAAACACTGAGCGCTGCCTGGTCGTTCATGTCGCGCTCCAGCGCCTGCAGCAGCTGCCGCTCGTAGGCGCGCGCGAACTCGAGGCCCACCACCGGGACCATGACCACGATGATGTTCACGAGCAGCAGCCGCAGCCAGATGCGGCCGAGGAGCGCTCGCAGGCGCGCGCTGAGGGCCACTCATCCCTCGCTGGCGCGGTAGCCCACGCCGTGGACGGTGCCGATGGGGTCCACGCCCAGCTGGCGGAACTTCTTGCGGAGCCGCCGCACGTGGGTGTCAATCGCACGTTCGGTAACCTGACCATCAGCGTCAGCGCGCTGCATGAGCTGGGCGCGCGTCAGCACCACCCCGGGGCGCTCCCACAGCGCCACCAGCACGCTGAACTCTGACGGCGTGAGCTCAATCAGCTCCCCGCGGCAACGCACCCGGCGCCGCTCAAGATCGATGTCAACGTCAGGTCCAGGGTCTTTACTTGGGGAGGGGGGATGGGGGTTGGGCACCTCGCTGCGCGGCGCCGTCCTAGGCCGAGAGCCGCACGTCGCCTGCGCGTCGCTTGTGGTGTCGCCGCGGGGCGCGTGCGAGGCGCTGGCCGCGCGCGCGGCGTCCTCATAGCGGCGGAGCACGGCGCGCACCCGCGCCACCAGCTCACGGGGTGAGAACGGCTTCGGGAGGTAGTCATCGCCGCCGAGCTCCAGCCCCACGATGCGATCCACCTCCTCCCCCCGCGCCGACAGGAACAGCACCGGCACCGGTCCGCGTCGCCGCAGCTGGCGGCACACCTCCAGGCCGTCAATCTCCGGCAGCATCACGTCGAGCACCACCAGGTCGAAGGCGTGCTCGGCGGCGAGGTCGAGCGCCTGCTGCGCGACCGCGGCGAGCGTCACCTGGAGCCCCTCGCGGCGGAGCGCGTACTCCACGACCTCACGGATCCGCGCTTCGTCGTCTACCACCAGGACGTGCTTCAAAGGCTAGCCTCCTCGCTCACAGCTCGGGGCTCGCCGTACACCTCGCTGCTCGCCTCGCTCAGGGCCTCCAGTCTAGCCCACAGCTCCCCCAGCGTGTCACTCACGCTAGCGGCGCCGCTGCCGCTCAGGCGCACCAGCACGAGCTGCGTCCTGAGCGCGCCCGTGAGCTCCGCCAGCTCCTCCAGGGTTTGCGCGTCGCGTTCGGCCAGCTCGCTGAGCCTCTGGATGTTGGAGAGGTGGAGCAGCGCTGAGCTCTGAGCGCGCGGCGAGGCGCCGGAGGCGCGGAGCTCTGCCAGCTTGTGGGCGGCGAGCGCTGGGTCAAAGCTGTCGCGACCCAACAGCGCGTGCAGCTCGTGACGACGGCTGGCGAGCCGCTCCACCTCCTCTAGGAGGGCGCGCGCGCTGTCGCCGTCGATGAGCCGCGCGAGCGGCGTGCCGTGGGTGGTGCTGGTGACCTCGTCGAGCGCCGCGCGGATCCGCTCCTCAGGGGCTCCCTCTGGGGTGGGCGGTCTTTCGCGCCGCGCGGTCCAGGCGATGGGTGCGAGCAGCGGCCACAAGGGGATGGTCAGCAGGGCGGTGACGCGCGCGGCGCGGTCATAGCTGGCGGCGCGCCTGAAGAGCGCCACCGCGCAAGCCACGCCAAACCCCAAATACAGGAGGATGACCTCGGCGAGCTTCATGGGTGGTCTGCTCCGTGGGGGGCAATATCGTCAGTTGTTACGTCGAATGCGGCGGGCGCGTCGATGGTGGCGGTGGCGCTGCCCTGCTCAGGCGCCCACTCGGCGCGCTCGTGGTGCGTGGGCGCTTCGGATCGCGAGACATCGTGCGGCGCGTAGGGGCCCGCGTGCTCGTGCACAGGCCTGGTCTCCCTTGCCTGGGGCGCGACCGGCGTGTGACTTGCGCGATGAGTGAGGCTCGACCGCACGCTGCGTGACAGCGCGGAGCGGCTGCTCTCGAGCAGTGAGTCAGCGAAGCTGCCTTCCCGCGCGCGGAGCAGCGGCACCTGCTCCGCCGAGGGGCGCCCAATGAAGGGTCGCATGCCCCACGCCGTTTGGCCGAGCACCGCGAAGAACACCAGCCCACAGGCGGCGGACGTCGCGAGCGCGCGCAGCGACGAGCCGAGGCCGCGCACCACCACCGTCACCGCGGCGAGCCCGGCGGCCAGGTACATCAGGGCGGCGAGGATCACCGCGGAATGGTAGCCAAGCTGACGATCGAGGGCGAGCCACAGGACCGGCGCGCAGGCGAGCAGCACCAGCGACGCGCGGGCGCTGGCCGCGAGCGAGAGCGCCGCGATGGTGGCGAACCGGCGCGTCGCGCCGAAGCCCGCCGCGAGCGCATAGAACGCCGGCACGCACGCCACCAAGGTGATGAGCAAGGCGAGCGGCAGCTTGAGCGCGGCGTAGGCTATTTGCGAGCCTCCCCGGAAGGCGCCCAGCACCCCGCCGAAGGCGCCAGCCCCGAGCGCGAGGCAGGCGAGGGAGGTGAGGGCCAAGTCGCGCAGCCCCTCGGCGCGCTCGGCGCGCTCCGCCACGCGCGCTGGGTCGCGCAGCAAGTCGGTCAGCACGGCGCTCATGACGCACCCCCGAAGATGGGCAGCAGCCGGCTCCACACCCGCACCGCGAGCAGGCAGGCGAAGACGCTGAAGCCAGCGCTGACCAGCATCGCCCCGACGATGCTCCCCGCGCCGCCCTTGGAGGCTTGCTGCAGCAGTCCGCCCACCAGACGAACCAGCGCTACCCCCCCAGCGATCAAGAGCCCCACGCCGACGGCGGAGGCCGCGGCGCTATCAGCCTCGCTCGTGAGCACGAACAGCAAGGCGGCGGGCGCCAGCCCGGCGAGGGATAGGCCGGCGCTAGCGACGGCGCGAGAGACCAGCTCGGCGAGCTTCGAGGCGTCCAGCTCAGCTCGGCAGATGGACAGGAAGACGAACATGGAGGGCGCGCCGAGCAGCACCACGGCGCTGAGCCCGACGGGCACGCCCAGCGCGTGACGCAGGAGATCAGCGCCGCCGGTGCGCATCCCCACGGCGACGCCGAACAGCGCGGCGAGGCCGAGGCCGGCGCCAGCGCGCGTCAGCGCGGCCTTGGCGGTGACGCGAGGCTCGGTGCTCTGACTGGACCTGGGAGCGGCGCGCCAGGCGCTCGCTTCGCTTGAGGGATCGTGATGGGCAGTTGGGGTCATGAGGCTCCTTTCGAGGCGCTTGGCCTCAAGTCACTTCCTAGAGCCTGGATGCGGCGACCCATTGGCAGCCATTGGGTGATCGCGTGGAGCGGTGATGGCGGTGGGTGGAGAAGTGGCAAAGTTGTGGCGAGGTGGTGGCGATGGGGGGCTCAGGATTGGTAAGGAGCCGCATGCAGTTCTCGCGTCGGTTCTCGGAGCAGCTGGAGCCGAGCGAGCTCTCGCGTCGCCTCGCGCGCGCCAGGGCCGCTCACGCGGTGCGCTACGACCTCACGAGCTCAAGCCCCACCGCGACAGGCATCGCGTACCCTGAAGAGCTCTTGGAGGCGCTCCGCGTAGCGAGCAGCGCGCGCTACACGCCCGCGCCGCTCGGCGGCGTCGAGGCCCGGCGCGCCGTCGCGGCGCTCTACGCCGCCAAGGGGCACCCGGTGTCACCGGAGGACGTGGTCCTGACGGCGAGCACCAGCGAATCGTACGGTTACCTGTTCAAGTTGCTGTGCGATCCAGGCTGCGTCGCGCTGGCGCCCGAGCCGAGCTACCCGCTCTTGACCCACCTCGCGCGGCTCGATGCCGTGACGCTGCAGCCTTACGAGCTGGTGTATGACGGCGCCTGGCACCTCTCCACGGAGCCGCTCGCGCCGCAGCCCGACGCCCGGCTGGTGATCGCGGTGAGCCCCAACAACCCCACGGGCTCCTGCCTGTCGCGCGCGGAGCTCACGCGCTTGAGCGCGCTCGGGCTGCCCCTGGTCAGCGATGAGGTGTTTCACGCTTACCCGTTCACGGACGAGGCGCTCCCGAGCCTGCTCGAGCTTGAGCTTGAGGTGCCCTGCTTCACCCTGGGCGGCCTCTCCAAGCAGGTGGGGCTGCCGGGGCTGAAGCTCGGCTGGATGGTCCTCAGCGGTCCTCAAAACTTCCGCGAGGAAATCAGGCGGCGTCTCATGCTGATCGCCGACACCTACCTCTCGGTCAACGCCGTGGCGGAGGCGGCGCTGCCTGGGCTCTTGCGCCACGGCGCGCAGGTCGCGGTGACCATCCGCGAGCGGGTGCGACAGAACCTCAAGGCGCTGGACCGAGCGCTCACCGGCTCACCCATGACGCGGCTCACGGCGAGCGGCGGTTGGTCGGCTTGCGTGCGGCTGCCAGCGACGCGAGAGGAGGAGGCCTGGGCGCTCGCGCTGCTTGAGGCGGGCGTCGTGGTGCAGCCTGGGTACCTTTACGATCTGCCAGGGCCCGCGCTGGTGCTCAGCTTGCTCACGCCGCCCGGCGCGTGGGCGGAGGGCCTTGAGGTGTTGCTACGTGTGGTCAGGTAGGCGTTCTAAAAGGGCCGCCGTGTCTCGTGCGCCGCGCGGTGGGCTCGTGGTGACGAGGAGCGCCAGGCAGCGGGGGCAAACCCCCCCTCCCCCTTCCCTAGGGATTCAGTCAGCTCACCTGAGGGGTGATCCCGTAGCGGCGGAGCTTTCGGTACAGGGTGGCGCGCGGGATGCCGAGGGCCCGAGCCACGGCGCTCACGTTCCAGCGGTGGGCGGTCAGCGCCTCGGTGATGCGCTGCTGCTCGGTTTGTTGGAACTCATGGCGGCTCTTGGCGCGCTGCCCGCCGCGCTTGCGCCCCGGCAGGTGTAGATCAGCCACGCGCAGCTCAGGCCGCTGGGCGAGCAGGGCGGCGCTCGTGAGGATGTTCTCCAGCTCGCGGACATTGCCCGGGAAGCGATACTGCACCAGCGCCCGCGCCGCCTCGCGGCTGAGCCGCTTCGGCGGCGCCCCAGTGCCCTGGGCCAGGCGCTCCAAGATTTGCTCCGCGATCAAGAGCACGTCACTCTCGCGCTCCCGAAGCGGCGGCAGCTCAACCTCCACCACGCTCAGTCGGTAGAATAAATCCTCACGGAAACGTCCGGCGGCGACCTCGTCGCGCAGCCTGCGGTTGGTCGCCGCCACCAAGCGGAAGTCGACGCGCACGCTCTCGCTGCCGCCCACCGGCCGGACGCTGCGGTCCTCCAAGGCGCGCAGCAGCTTGGTCTGGAGGTCAGGCAGCGTCTCGCCTATTTCATCGAGGAACACGGTGCCGCCGCGCGCCGAGGCGAGCAGGCCCTGACGGTCGCGGTCAGCGCCAGTGAACGCGCCTCGCTTGTGGCCGAACAGCTCGCTCTCGAGCAGCGCCGCAGGGACGGCGCTCAGGTTGACCGCGATGAAGGGCGCGGCGCGCCTGCTGCTGTTGAAGTGCACCGCGCGCGCGACGAGCTCCTTGCCGGTGCCGCTCTCCCCCTCAATGAGGATGGTGGCGTCCGTGTCGATCACCCGATCGAGCTTGGCGAACACACGCGCCATCGCCTGGCTCCGCCCGACGATCTGACTGTAGTCGTAGCGCGACTCGAGCGCCGCCTGGCGGCTCCGTGATTCATCAGTGAGCCTGTCTATCTCGCGCGCCTGGCCCTCCACCAGCTCCGCCACCCGGGCGCGCTCAGCCTCGAGCTCCTGGGTGCGGGCGAGGAGCGCGGCCGCCTGCTGCTTCAGCTCATGGTGGAGCCGGGCGTTGACCAGGGCGATGGCCACCTGGTCAGCGAAGGCGAGCAGCAGCGCCATGTCGCCGTCCTCAAAGTTCGCGGGGCGGAAGCGGTTGTCCAGGTACAGGGCGCCCAGCGTCTCTTGCCCCGCGGAAATAGGGACACAGACGACGCTCTTCAGCTGCATCGCGTGCACTGACTGGTTCGAGAGGAAGCGGGGGTCGCGGCTGGCGTCGATGGTGATCACCGGCTCACGGCTGCGCATGGCGCGCTCAGCGATGCTGCGGCTGAACTTCAGGTGACTTCGCCCCACCTTCTCGCGGTCGACGTTGCGCGCCACGCTGACCTTCACCTTGCCGCCTGGCTCCGCCAGCAGCACGAAGCCTCGCTCGGCGCTGGTGAGCTCGATGGCCGCGTCGATGGTCAGAGCGAGCACCTCATCGGCGCTGAGCGAGGCGCTCAGCTTGCGATTGATGACGACGAGGCGGGTGAGCTTGGCGAGGTGAGAGCTGGTGTCGCTGGCGGAGGCCACTGGGGTGAGGTCGCGGCGCGCGAAGGCAGACCAGAACCCTTGGCGCAGGCCGCGCGGCAGGCTGGCGGCGACGCGCTCCCAGCGCTCCCGCGCGTGCCCGCGCTGAGCGCTCGCGAGGTGCTCCGCGTCAGCGGCGGTGAAGGCGCGCGCGAGCAGGCCGTGCAGCTCGGCCTGGGTCGCGAGCTGGCCCGAGGACTCCGCGGCGGGGAGCGCCTCCTCCAGCGCGCGGATGGCCAGGCTTGCGTCGCCCCGCATCAGCGCGGCGCGCGCTTCGGTCAGCGCGAGCCGCGCGCGGACGTCGGGCGCGTCCAGCTCGGCGATCAGGCTGCGCGCCTCAGTCAGGTGTCGCTCCACCGCCTCCGGCGCGGTCCGCTCCGCGACGCCGGTGCGCTCCTGGCTGTCGCGCGCCTGCCAGGCGACGAGCGCCGTCTCCGCCAAGTGCAGCTCCACCTCCGCTTGCTCGCGCCGCGTGGCGGTGCGGTGGAAGCCGGTGAGCGCCTCTTGGAAGTAACCGCGGGCCGCGTCGTGGTCACCGCGCGCCAGGGCCAGCTCGCCGCGTAAGCTCGCGGCGGCGACGAGCCAGAAGTCCAGCTGGTGCCGGTGCGCGCGCGACTCGAGCTGCCCCAGCTGATGCGCGGCGCGATCGAGCGCCCCGACGTCGGCGTAGAGCTTCGCTAGGTTGAAGCTGAGTGCCACCGTGACGCTGACTTGCCCCAGCGCCTGCCCCAGGCGAAGCCCGCGCTGATACGAGTCGAGCGCCGCGCCCAGATCGCCCGCTTGGTGACAGGCGACGCCATAGTTCAGCGCGGCGTTGGCCAGGCGGTCTCCCAAGCCGTGCGCCTCAGAGAGCTCCAGCACCGCGCGATACTCGCTCGTCGCGCGGGTGGTGCGGCCCGCGCGGTAGGCGACCAGCGCGCGATAGGAGCGCGCCCGGAGCTGCGCGGGTAAGGCGCCCGCCTCTGCGAATAGTGCGCTCGCCTGACCAAGCAGCTCATCAGCGCCCAGCGTGTCCCCCAGGTAGCTCAACGCGACGCCGAGGCTGGCTTGGAGGCTCCCGCGGAGCTCAAGCGGCGTGCTCTTCAGATCGTCGATGGCCAGCGCGGCTTGGCTGGCGCGCCGCTCGCGCGACCTCCCCTTGGAGGTCGTGGTCTGCGTGAGGTGCTGAAGGCCAGCGCGCGCGAGCTCTGCGGCCTCTTGGTGCGCCCCGCTGCGGATCTTGCAGCGCGCGGCGACGTCCAGGTGCGCGGCGATCAGCGCGGGCTCAGTGGGCGGCTCCTTCAGGTAGCGCTCAGCGCGCCGGATGGCGCCGAGCTCAAGCGCCGCGCTGGCGATGCGTAGGCCGAGCGCGCGGCGCTGTTCAGGGTAGAGCCGGAGCAGGCGCGCGAGGATGCCGAGCGCCTCGCGCGGTCGACCGGCGCGGCGCAGCAGCGCCTCCGCGCGGACGAGGCCCTCCGGCTTCACGCTGGAGAGCGCTCGCGGCGCGGCGTTGATGAGCGGCGCGACGGCGGGGAGCCAGTCGGCGGGGGAGCGCACCAGCTCCGCTTCGTAGCTGCTCAGCAGCTCACACACGCGCGAGAG